>DATHIZ010000455.1:0-43571 GCA_035316385.1 Bryobacteraceae bacterium
TTGGCGGCAAAAAAGCCCGGGGCCGCGAAGGCTAGAAAAATATAAAGGATGGCCAGTGCGATCAGGCTGGGCCACTCACGATGTAGACGAAGGTTCATGCGGCTTGGCCGCCCGGACTTCCAGCGCGATGGCCGAGCGCCAAGTCCAGCACCGCGAAGGGAGTGGCGTCCTGGCGATGGAGCACGCCCGCGATGCGGCCTTTCGCCATAACGGCGATGCGGTCGCACATGCCGAGAATTTCTGGCGTATCGGAAGAGATCATGAGGATTGCCAAGCCGCTGCGCGAGAGCTTTTCCAGCAAATGGTAGATTTCGAATTTTGCGCCGACATCGATGCCCTGCGCGGGCTCGTCAAGGATGAGAATCTTAGGATCCGTCATCAGGCAGCGGGCAAGCGCCACTTTCTGCTGATTGCCGCCCGACAGATTCTTTGCCAGAGTTTCGGTGGATGGAGTCTTTACACGGAGGCTCTGCGTGAATTCCTCGGATTTGGTTCGCTCGGATTCCGCGCTCAGGAAACCATTATTCGAAATCTTTTGAAGGCTCGCCAAGGTGATGTTCATCGCGACCGACATTTCGAGGATTACGCCATGGCGGCGGCGATCTTCGGGAAGGTATGCAAGACCCAGGCGCAGGGCGTCCACTGGAGAATGAATCACGGCACGCTGGCCATTCACATAGATTTCGCCGCCATCTAAGGGAGCCAGCCCGAAGAGCGCTTCCGCAAACTGAGTACGCCCGGAGCCAACCAAACCCGCTAAGCCAAGGATTTCGCCGCGGCGGACGGTGAGGCTGACGTCGTTGACGCCCAGCTGCTTGCAAGTGATGTTTTTGACTTCGAGCATGGTGTCTCCCAATTCAGCGCCGGTCATTTTGGCGTCACTCCTGGGAAACTCCGCTTTCCATTCGCGGCCAACCATCAGGCGGATGAGGTCCTGGTTGGTGGTCCCGTTCATGGGCCGCGTTTCGATGCTGTTGCCGTCTCGCAAAACGGTAACGCGGCCTGCCAATTGGAACAGTTCTTCGAAGCGATGAGAGATATAAAGGATGGCCACTCCCTTTGCCTGGCAGTCCCGCACGATTCGGAACAGATTTTCGGTATCGCGATCGCCGAGTGAGGCGGTGGGCTCGTCCATGATGAGCACCGAAGCGTTAGCGTCCAGGGCCTTGGCAATTTCCACGAGTTGCTGTTCCGGCATGCTCAACGTGCCGGCTAAAGCATCGGGTCGAATGCGGGCGCCGGTACGCTCGAGCAATTGCGCGGCGTGAATTCGCCGGGCTTTCCAATCCACTTTGCGCCAGAGCTTGGTACTGTCGGTGGCCAGCGCGATATTCTCAGCGACCGTGAGATCGGGAAAGAGAGCGGGTTGCTGGTAGACGACTCCGATGCCGAGCGCGCGGGCTTTGGCTGGTGAATTGTGGGCCAACAGTTCGCCGCGCAGCCGGATCTCGCCGGCATCTGGCTGAACGGAGCCGGTCAGGATTTTGATCAGCGTGGATTTACCGGCGCCATTTTCGCCGACTAAGGCATGGACTTCACCGGCAACCAGATCCAACGAGACGCCTTTCAAGGCGCGCACTCCGCCAAAGGACTTCTGTATCCCGATTGCTTCGAGAAGGGTCATTTTTCGTCTTATGAAGTTGTATCACCTGTTGCCAAAGGCGTTTGCCCGATGAGATGACGTGAAACGTTTCAAACCACGCCCAGCCAGGCGGGAATCGGAGGTTCGGGGGAATATGGCGGGTCCGGAGTACGATTTCGATGCCGGTAATCGCCCGCATTGGGCCGTTTTATGAACAAGCAACGGGTCCCGGTTGGAGCCGACCGCGCAGGACGGGATTAATTCAACTAATTTCGTTACATTACACTGGCTGGCAATGTCATCCTTACAGAAGGAGTTAAAAATGAAATCTGCTATTATCACAGCCGCCTTGATGCTTGGGGCATCCTTGGCGCTACCTGCGTATGCTCAGGTAAAAGAAGACGTTAAAGATGCCGGCAAGGACACAAAGGACGCTGCGGTTACGGGCGCCAAAAAGACCGGCGCGGGCACGAAGAAGGCCTATAAGAGTAGTACGCACGCGGTGAAGAAGGGCACGAACAAGGCAGCTGCCGGGACAGCCAAGGGAGCAAACAAAGTCGTCGATAAGACCACCACTAGCCCGAAGTAGAAGTGTGCGGATTCTGATCTTCCGTTCCGGCCTGTTGAGGGAAGGTCAGAGTCCTCGCGCGTTCGATTCACTACTTCTTCTTCAGCAAAGCGAATGCGTCTGAACTCTCTCTGTCCTCCGTTGCTTCTGACCTTTGGGATTGTCATTCTCTCGGGATGCGGCGCCTCACATCCGAGGACGAAGAAACTCGACATCACCTATGGTGCACGAGGAATCGAGCAGCTCAGCTATGGTGGCGTCGTTTTAGAAGATCTGGAGCAAAATCCGGGTGACGTTTTTCATATCTGGCATATGAACGCGACCAACCTTCTGGGTAAACACATGACCGGCCAGCAGTATGGATGGGGCGAGGTGAACACGGCCCGTTCCTGGGATGCGGCGAAGCACACGTGGAAGTATTTCTTCGATTGGGGAACCATCGCTGTCGAATTCGCGCAGGAGGGCGATACGCTGCACATGAATGTGACCGAGGCGAACAACCCCAACTCGAACATTATTTTCAACGGCGCAACCATTTACCCTTTTGTCCTGCATTTTCCGCGGCTTCCAAACAATTTCAAGGACGTCAAATTCGCGCAATTGTCATCCAATATCGATGGCGGTCCGGGGACCAACCGGGTGATTGTTGCCGATTTCGGTGGTGGTCAGATTGCGTCTTTCGTCCCCGGACCACAAAAACCGCTTTACCACGGCTTCGACCCAGCGGGGTCTGGCTTCAATTATTTCCCCATCATCAGCAGCACGTCTATGGACAGCATGGCATCGTTCTTCCCACGCATCGACCGGCCCGTCGAACCCGGAAAGGAAGATCGCTTTACAGTTTCCCTGCGTTTTGCGCCATCAGGAACCCCCATCAGCGGCCTGCAATAGATTCCGCACCGATTTCGCGCCTTTGATTGATTAGTCACACTTGGATGCGATACTCGGAGTGATAGACGGACCGGCGTCACTTCAGCCGGTTCAAATTTAATCACAGATGTTTCAATACGATTTGATCGTAATTGGTTCTGGCCCAGCGGGCCAAAGAGCCGCGATACAAGGCGCCAAAAGCGGCATGAAAGTGGCGCTAGTGGAAAGGCGGGAGGTGATCGGCGGGGTTTGCATTAACACCGGCACGATACCCAGCAAAACCATGCGCGAAGCGGTTTTGCACCTTTCCGGATACAACTACCAGAATATTTACGGCGTTAGCTACCGGGTTAAGGACAAAATCACCATGTCCGACCTGGCATTTCGCGTGCAACACGTAATCAAAACCGAGATAGACGTAACGCAAGCACAGCTTTCCCGCAACGGAATCGAAGTTCTGTTCGGGATAGCGAGTTTCAAAGGTCCGAACACAGTATCCATCCTAGGCGCGCGCGGTGCTAACGAAATCACGGGCGGCAAGATCGTGATCGGCACCGGCACCAAGCCGGCCTGTTCGAGCAGGGTTCCGATCAACGGCAATACGATCATCAATAGCGACCAGGTTCTGGAAATGCAGACATTGCCGCGCACGCTCATCGTGGTGGGCGGCGGCGTCATCGGCGTGGAATACACATGCATGTTCGCAACACTCGGCGTGCGCGTAACCCTGATTGAGAAGCGGCCGCGGTTGCTGGAGTTTGCGGATCAGGAGATCATTGAGGCGCTCTCTTATCACCTGCGCGACCATCGCGTCACGATGCGGCTCAACGAAGAAGTGCATAGCGTGGAGGAAACGGTTGGCGATGGACCCGTTGTGGCGGTTCTGGAAAGCAACAAACGGATCACCGGGGACGCCCTGCTCTACGCGGTTGGACGCCAGGGCAACGTGGACGAGCTCAACCTGGAGGCTGCGGGCCTCGAAGCAGATTCGCGCGGGCGCATCGCAGTAAACGAAAACTACCAGACAAAGCAACCGAACATTTATGCAGTCGGCGACGTGATTGGATTTCCAAGCCTGGCTTCGGTATCGATGGAGCAAGGGCGCATTGCGGTATCGCATGCGTTGAACAAGCCAGTCGCGTCAAACCCGAGTTATTTTCCTTTTGGCATCTATACCATTCCCGAAATCTCCTTCATCGGCAAGACAGAAGAGCAGCTCACCGACGAGGATGTTCCTTACGAAGTTGGGGTGGCGTATTACCGGGAAATCGCGCGCGGACAGATTCGCGGCGATACGACTGGCAGATTGAAGCTGATCTTCCACCGGGATACCTACGATATCCTAGGCGTGCATATTATCGGCGAAGGCGCATCTGAGTTGTTGCACATTGGACAGGCGGTCATGATTCTCAAGGGGAAGGTCAGCTATTTCGTCGATACAGTATTTAACTATCCGACTCTTGCCGAGTGCTATAAAGCGGCAGCCTTCAATGGACTTAATAAGCTGTCGCGTACGTAGTTGGAACTCGGGGATTCAGGATTGACATGACATACGGAATAGGTATTCTTATCAGTGAACGGATCGCGCTGGCGGCGGTTTCGGGGAATGCGATCCACGGGGTCCTACGGTTGCATCCGGAAGACGATTCCATTTCCGATTCACTACGCGGCTCACCGGCGGAAACGATCATTCAAAGCCTGGCTAAGCATGTTCGTCAACTCGGACTAACCGAGCCGCCATCGCACATTGGGCTGGGAATGCCGGGAATCATTCGGAATGGAATTGTAGAAGATTCGCCCAATCTGGTGCAGTTCAAGGGTCTCAACATGCAGGAGCTGGTGTCGGCCGCCCTTGCTCCGATTTTCGGGCGTGTACCGGTGTCGATTTTTAACGACGCCGACGTAATGGCCGCAGGCATAGCCGCGATGCATGGCCACCTCGACCGTCTGGTCCGGGTATGGACCTTGGGTACGGGCATTGGGTATGGCCGCTATCCATTTCGCGATGGAGTTTGGGAGGCCGGCCACTCGGTTGTCACGCTGGACCCAAAAGAAAACTACTGCGGTTGCGGCGGACTGGGTCATCTGGAAGGTGTTATGGGACACCGCTCCATGCGTTTGCGGTTCATGGATCTGGAGCCGGATGAGGTATTTGCCCAAGCGGCAGCCGGAGAAGCCCGTTGCGTAGATTTCGTAAAGCTCTGGCATAGGGCGTTAGCGGCGGGCACGGCTACCAGCATTCATCTGGATGGACCCGGCAAGTTTTTTATCACCGGATCCAATTCGCGCTTCCTGAACCTCACGCTGCTCAAAGAGTACTTGCACACGATGGTAAAGCTTAGCCCATTGCAGGGGTATCAGGTAGAGGTAGTTTCCGGCGGCGAAGAGGTTGCGACTATCGGAGCCGCCGTGAATGCGTCCCAAGCTGCGGCCGGGACTAACGGATCTACTTAGGCATCAAATTGCCAGGCTCCTTAATGAGCACATTAGCGAACTCCGCTATTTTGGCGCGCCCGCAAAAATTCATCGCCGGCGTTCCAGGTAGGCAGCGCGGGAAGATTAGCGATATCAACTCCCAATTCGAAGCCGAAATCCCCCATTTGCTCCATGCCGGTGAAATCCCAATCGGTGCGGTATTCGTCTGACGGCTGATGGTAGTGCGTCGAATTGTACTGCTCGAAGACGGTTTTGCTGAAATTGGCCGGCTTGCCGATGTACTTCGTTCCGTTGCCGAGGGAGAATGCCGGAACGCCAACGCGCGCCAGCGAAAAATGATCGGAACGGTAATAGTGTCCTTGTCCAGGCTCGGGATCGGGCGTGAGCGATAACTGGAAACGGCCGGCATCCCGCTGAACGAGCGGCCATAAGGTGGTGCGCTCCGCGCCGGTTGCCGAAATATCGCCGGTTTTTCCGAATGGATAAAGTGCGTCGTAGTTGATATCGGCGGCAGTTTGGCCAGGCGGCACGGCCGCATGCTCACCGTAGTACTTTGAACCGAGCAGACCGGCTTCCTCGGCGGTGACGAATACGAATAACGCGCTGCGGTTCGGTCTTTCCGGCAAGGCAGCCCAGATCCGCCCGATCTCGAGAACCACGCCACAACCCGTGGCATTATCTACTGCGCCGTTGTAGATTTTGTCGCCATTGACCGGCAGGCTGATTCCCAGATGATCCCAATGTGCGCTATACATCACAGCCTGCGACTTCAAGGGACCGGCGCCATCGACCCGGCCCACTACATTGCGGCTATTCAATTCACGCAGCTTGACAGGAATATGACCGGCAATGTGGACACCAATGGGCATGGGGCGAAATGATTTCTGGTTGGCTAAATCAAGCAGTTGAGCGAGCGATTTACCGGTTGCGGCGGTAAGCTGCGCCCCGGCGCTTTCCGACAGCCAACCGGTGAGCTTAAGGCCATTCTCACCGGGACTGAGTTTCAGCGACGGTTTCTCGTTGCCGAACGAACCGCTGACGACTCCCCAGCCGTAGCTGGCGGTCGGCGTAGTGTGGATAATGAGGGCCGCTACGGCGCCGCGGCGGGCAGCCTCCTCAAACTTATAGACCCAGCGGCCATAGTAAGTCAGCGCCGGGCCTGCAAAGAATTTCGGGTCGTCAGAGGAAGGCTCATTGGTAAAAAAGATGAGCACCTTGCCCCGGACGTTCTCGCCCTTGTAGTCGTCCCATCCGAACTCCGGAGCGGAAATACCATGACCCACGAAAATCGCTTCGGCGTCGAAATCGTTGTCAGGCCGCTGGGAGGTTGCGGTTCCGACGTAATCGGTCTTCAGCTTCAATGACAAGCGCCCGCTTTTGCCGGTAGCGGTGAGCGTGGCACTCGGCAATGTAATGGAGCCCACCATTGGAACACGCTGAAAGTAGGTATTGCTATCACCAGCCGGTTTGACGCCGCTGGCCTTGAGCTGCGCAGCGAGATATTCGGTGGCAAGCTTCTCTCCAGCGGTGCCTACGCCGCGCCCTTCCAGCTGGTCGCTAGCCAGGTACTTCACGTGGCCGCGGATTTTCTCGCCTGAGACATGCAGATCTTGCGCCGGGGCCGGCAACACACCAACCAATGCGGCGACCCATGCGGTAACCAAGCAAACTCGAAGCGACATTGCTTCAGTTTAGCCAGCGTCCGTATCAGTAAAATAAAGAAGAACAATATAAAGATGCTTTCCGTGCTCCGGCGCCGCGGTTCTCATTTGCTGACCGCCGCCGGCATAGTTGCGCTGGCGCTGGCGTGCTTTTACCTGATTCACGCAAGCGCCACGGTCGCGGCAATTCTGCTGCTCTTCGGGGTATTGCTGGCGGGGGCTTACACGAACCGCGCGCAGGCAATTGCGGCATCGATCGTAGCCACGTTGTGCTTGGATTACTTCTTTGTACCGCCAATCGGAAGAATCACAATCGCCGCCTCGCAGGGCTGGATCATTCTAAGCGTCTTCCTGGGCGTCTCCCTGGTAGCTACTGACCTTTCTACGCGATTGCGGCGGCAGCGCAATGAACTGGCCGAACGGCAGTTGGAGAATGAGAAACTGCATGCCCTCAGCAGAGCCATTCTGTTAAGCGCCGGGGGCGAAGATCTGCGCCGCTTGCTGGTGAATAAATGCATCGAGCTATTTGGACTAACAGAAGCGGCGCTGTTTGAAACGGCGTCCGGGGAATTCTATCCTTCGCAGATTGGCGGATCTATTCCCATTGACCAATTGCGCACAACCGCCTTGGACCGCACTGTCCTGCGAAGCCCTGTTCCGGGTGGCGCTGATCAGAATGGATCCGCGCACGACGACCTGACGGTCATTCCCGTAACGCTTGGCAACAAAAGCTTCGGTAGCTTCGGCTTTCGGGGACCGGCCCTACGCGACGTGGCGATGCAATCGTTGGGCAATACCATCGCAATCGGCTTAGCGCAAGCACAGGCGCAGGAAGCCGGCTACCGGGCGGAGGCGGTTCGCAAAGGTGAAGAGTTGAAATCGATTATGATCGACGCGCTGGCGCACGAGCTCAAGACTCCACTGACGGCCATCGACGTCGCGGCAGACATGCTGGGCAGCTCAAAAAGCATTTCCTCCGATCAGCGTGACGATCTGTTAAAGGTTATTCAGGAGGAATCCCTACGGCTGAGACGCTTGATGAGTGAGGCGATTCACCTGGCGCGCATTGATGGAAAGCGCTTCAGGCTCGAACGCGAAACCGTGAGCGTGAACGAGTTGATAGACGCCGTGATCGACTCCACCGGCAACCGGTTATCCGGGCATACGATCAAGCTTGAACTCGCCCCGGATGTGCCGCGCCTCTCTGTGGACCGGGAACTGATGGTCCAGGCATTGAAACAGCTGATCGATAATGCCGTAAAGTATAGCCCCACGCATTCCGCAATAACGATCGCCGCGACGGAAATAAACGGATCGGTTGCAGTATCGGTCAGAGACCAGGGGCAAGGGCTGACCGAGCTTGAGCAGCGGCGGGTATTCGAGAAGTTCTATCGCGGCCAGCGTGACCGCTCAGCAGAGCAAGGAACCGGAATGGGCCTTGCCATCGCGAAAGAGATAGCCGAGGCGCATGGTGGTTCGATTTCGGTAGAAAGCGAATTTGGAAAAGGTGCGCGATTCACTATTACGGTGCCCCCGGCTTCAGTAAGTGAACGCGTTGAATCGCAATTAGCATGAACGCTCGAATTTTGATGGTAGACGATGAGCCGCAGATCCGCCGCGTGATGAAGACAGCGCTCGTTTCGAACGGTTATGAGGCGTATGAAGCCCGCACGGGAGAGGAAGCACTGGAGGCGCTGCGCGAATACAATCCAGATCTGATCCTGCTCGATTTGAATATGCCGGGAATGGGCGGAATGGCGGCGTGCCGGGAAATTCGCGCAGTTTCTGAAGCATCCATCATTGTCTTGTCGGTCCGAGACGGAGAGCAGGACAAAATTGCGGCGCTCGACGCGGGCGCCGACGACTACATTACAAAGCCGTTCAGCGTAAACGAACTACTGGCGAGAATCCGGGCAAACTTGCGGCGAACGCCCGTTTCAGCCGAGAGCGGCGCGGTGGTCGTATCAGAGGATTTGTCTGTCGATTTCGGTGCGCGCCAAGTGATGGTACGCGGCCAGCAGGTCCGGCTGACTCCAAAAGAATTCGACCTGCTTCATTATTTCCTCGCCAACCCGAACAAGCCAATCGCGCATCGCAAGTTGCTACAGACGCTGTGGGGTCCGGATTATGGGGACGAGGTGGAATACTTGCGAGTGTTCGTGAGCCAATTGCGTAAAAAGATTGAAGCAAACCCAGCGCGTCCGCGCTACATTGTTACAGAGCCGTGGGTTGGTTATCGATTCACCCTGCCAGCAAAAACATGAATTCTCTAGAAACCCAAAGGGCACAACCCGTGCCTCCGTATCGAACAAGAAACAATCAGACGGCGGCTCCGAGGCGCCCGTTTTGCGCAAGTTCCTCAAGATCAGCCGATCGCCATGCCTGAGCCGCTTGGCAATGCTCCAGCACCCAAGCTGCCGGGCAAGCTAAAAATTTTCCTTGGTTATGCGGCTGGCGTCGGCAAGACTTACCAGATGCTGGAGGAGGCGCAGAACCTGCGGGTAAAGGGTGTCGACGTGGTGATCGGCTATTTTGAACCGCACGGCCGCAAAGATACGATCGGCAAGACCGATGGACTAGAAACCGTCGCGCGAAAGCTGGTGGAATATCGCGGGTCGACGTTCCAGGAGATGGACGCAGAAGCGATAGTCGCGCGCCACCCGCGAGTTGCTGTAGTGGATGAATTTCCGCATACCAACGTGCCCGGGTCGCCTCGCGAGAAACGCTGGCAGGACGTGCTGTTTATTCTGGAAAACGGCATTGATGTGCTGACCACAATGAATGTGCAGCATCTGGAGAGCTTGAACGACCAGATGGCGCAAATCACTGGCATAAAAGTACGCGAGACCATTCCCGACTGGGTGGTCACCCAGGCGGACGAAGTAGTGATGGTGGATGTGACGCCGCGCGCGCTGTTGAATCGTCTGGAACGCGGCGTTGTCTATCCGGCGGATAAAGCGAAGCGGGCCCTGGACAATTTCTTCAAAGAATCCACGCTGGTCGCTCTGCGCGAAATGGCGTTGCGGCAGACGGCGCACGAGGTGGAGGAGCGCATGGAGCAGGGGGAGGCGGCGCTCCAGAACATCGCCGACCCCCAAGCGGCAAAGCGAGAAGCTGCGTTAAGAGATGCGGTTGTGATTTACATCAGCGACGATCCATCGACAGCAATGCTGATCCGCCGGGGCAAGCGTGTAGCCGACGTGCTGCATGCGGATTGTTTCGCCGTCTTTGTGGCGGAACATAGCGACCTGCAGACGCTTCCGCCGGCCAAACGCGAGTCCGTTGAGCGGCATCTCAATTTCGCCCGTAACTTGCACATTGAGACGCGTGTCCTGATTGGATCCGATCACGCGCAGACAATTGTGGAATTTGCCAGACTGCACCATGCCCGGCAGATCTTTCTGCCCCGTCTGGTGGGTAAGGGCATGGACCGCATGCTGGGCAAGAGTTTCGTAAATCGCGTGGTTGGGATGGCAAACGACATCGAGGTCACCATCGTCGCCGATCGCCGCCAGGAAAGGTTGGTCAAAGGTTGAGCGGGCGGCAAAGCGCAATGCGCTAAGCTAGGAGATTCGGGCCGTGGCGCAGCCTGGCTAGCGCGCTTGCTTGGGGTGCAAGAGGTCCCGGGTTCAAATCCCGGCGGCCCGACCATTGAATTTTTTCCTTTCTTTGGATTTCTCTCTTCCTCTGAATTTAGTTTGCCGTTTTCGCGCATTGCACGCTAACGGCTGGATTTCGAAGATGGACTAGCAGCTAAGGCTCCGTCCTTCAAACTCGACAGCATCGCATTTAACGCCGCTTGGATTTGCGGATCGCTCTGCGCATGTATCTCGTCGCCCTTATCTACACCTTGCGCCTGCATCGTAATTTCTTCTTTCAACCGGGACGTGATCCAAGTGCGCTGGCTACTCCAATCGGCAACTGTGGGTTGAATGTTGCGGGCGGAAAGGAAGACCTTGAAGTCGTCCAAAACATCCGATGTTACTTCGAACTTAGCCGGCAGCGGTGAATGATTCGCCAGGTATTGCGTGGCGAAAGAAGTGACCGCGCCGCTTGCATCCAGGACACCCTGCAAACGGGTAAAGGCTGGCGGAGACACCAGAACATCCGGCTGGATGCCGCCGCCGCCGGTGACGGTGTGTCCTTTGTCAGTTTTGTAAGTTGGCAAATTCGCGGTGGATTTTTGGCTGAACGTACTGGACAGCGCGGAGTTACGCAGAGGGTGCTGTATGGAGCGGCCGCTAGGCGTGTAATAGAAGGCCGTAGTAATGGCAAGGCCAGCGCCGTCAGAAAGCGGCATCACCGTCTGCACCAGGCCCTTGCCGTAGCTGGGCTCGCCCACAATAATGGCGCGGTCATGATCTTGCAGCGCACCCGATAAAATTTCCGAGGCGCTGGCGGTCTTCGCGTTTACTATCACCGCCAGTTTGAACTGAAAGGGCTTCGCATTCGCCGGCACGTCGGCAGTTTCCACCTGGGTAGTGCGGCCCTTGGCCGTGAGGATGCGCTGTCCAGGCTGCAGAAACAGAGCAGCCGCGTCCAGGGACGCCGTCACGATTCCGCCGGGATTGTTCCGCAGATCCAACACCAGACCACTGAGTTTTTCCGCGCCCAGTTTCTGAATGGCCGCGCTCAGTTGCTTGGCGGTTTGAAGGTCCCAGGCGGTCACGCGAATATAGCCAAAACCGGGCCCCAGCAGGAAGGCGCGGTCCACGCTGGGCGAATCCACCAATTCGGGAGTCAGCGTGAACGGCAGCAGGCGCGAGTAGCCTTGCCGACGGATGAAAGCCGTTATTTTTTGCTGCCGCGCTTCGGTGAGCAACTGGACAATCTGTTCCGGATCAAGCGACTGAACCGCGATATTATTCACGGCGATCAATTCATCGCCAGGTTGAATGCCGGCTTTGTTCGAAGGCGTACCGGGAAACGTCTGCAAAAAAATCACCTGCCCGGGCAGCACCGATACAATGCTGCCGAAGCCTTTTTGCTCGGAATCCTGCATTTGCTTCAACTGTTGAAACTGGCCAGGATCGAAAAATTGAGTATGCGGGTCGAGTTGGCGGAGCATTGCCGGAATGGCGCCTTCGTAGACCAGTTTGTCGACTGGAGGCGCGTCGGCAGCCTGGCTCTCGACTGTGGAGAGCACGTCGATAAACTGCTTCAATGACGGACTCAGGTCTCTGCCTGGATCACCGACGAGAACAGGACGGGAGCGCGGTGCCTGTGCTTGCAAGGCGCAAGCCAGCAGCACAGCACAGCCGGCCGCTTTACATCCGGTTTTCACCCAGCTCGTTTTCATCGTTTGTATTGCGTTTCCAGCCTGCTGTTCGCGCGCTGCAAGGCCAGATCAATCAGCCTGTCGAGCAGCTGCGCATAGGGAATACCCGAATACTCAAGCATTTTCGGATACATGCTAATGGAAGTGAACCCCGGAATCGTGTTGATCTCGTTGATGTAGAGGCGGCCGGTAGCGGTTTCCATGAGGAAGTCCACTCGCGCCATGCCCTCGCAGCCGACAGCATCGAAGCACGCCACCGCCAGGCGCTGCATTTCGTCAGTCTGCTCGGCCGTGAGCTTCGCGGGCAACTCGATGCGGGCCTGGTTCAAGAGATATTTATCTTCGTACGTGTAGAAATCCTGCGACGGAATGATTTCACAAGGGATTGAGGCTACAGGCTCATCGCCGCCCAACACGGCGCACTCAAACTCCCGCCCGCTAATGCCCCGCTCGAGCAAAATTTTGCGGTCGTATTTGGCGGCGGTTTCCAGGGCAAGTCTCAATTCGTCGGGGTTTTTTGCCTTAGTGATTCCGACCGACGACCCCAGGTTGGCAGGCTTTACGAATACTGGAAACGCGAAGGGCAGTGTCAATCTCGACGGATCGAAACTGCCGCGGGTTACCACCAGGTGTTCGACTACTGGCAGGCCGGCCTGCAGGCAAAGCTGCTTGGTGACGGCCTTGTCCATCGAGACTGCGGAAGCAAGGACACCAGCGCCAACATAAGGCAGACCGGCCAGTTCCAAAAGGCCTTGCACCGTCCCGTCTTCCCCGAACGTACCGTGCAAAGCAGGGAAGACCACATCAATACCGGGATTGCTGCCCGGCTCGGGGATTAACGGCTCCGGATGCCATTTACCTTGGAGGTCGATGAAGTACTCGGACACTTTGTATTTCGCGGGATCTAGCGCGGTTTTGATGGACTGAGCGGAACGGACGGAAATTTCGTGTTCACCCGACCGGCCACCGAAGACGAGAGCGACGCAAATGGAATTTGACGTTGTAGGCAAAAACTATTGTCTCTCGGCCCTAAACTAGAAAAGCCACTCGCGACGCGAGTGGCTTTCTTAAATTGACACGACGCAAACTACTTGCGTGATGAGATCGAGGTCAATGTGTGAATGAAGGGTCGAGCAGCCATGGGTACATCCAATTTAGAATCCAGAATCTCTTTATTGGTCATAGTTTTGCCATACAATTCACGATTCCCATCTTCATCTTCCATGACTGCGGATCCACCCAAATCGAGGCCGCCAAAAACGCCTCGCGAGCGAGAGTAGGAAAGGATTTGCGCATGCATCATGGCATCTGTCATTGCCGTGGAATCGCGCCCGACCGGGCCGGCCGCCCCTGACGCTTCGCCGCCGATTTGGAACTTGCTCTTCAATAATTTACTCATTCCTTCGGAGTTCATGACCAGCATGATGACGTCGGTCTCTTTGCCACCGATGAGTAAACCGAACTTGCCGCCCGTCAGTTTGAGTGAACCCGGAGCGCTCCATCCTCGGCCGCTCTCCTTCCGGCAGCTGAAAAAGCCCTTGCCATACTGTCCGCCAACGATGAAGCCGCCCGCTTTAAGGTTCGGAACCACGATTACACAGGCCGCCTTATCAAAAAGATCCTGTGGAATGCCCTTATCCGAAGCCTGCATCATGTCTTTCAGATCTTCTGTTGCCGCGTTCAGCCGAGCTTCCGCGGATTTTTGGGCGAATGCTGGAATACCGAGTAACGCGGCCGCCAGTAGCGTGGTAACTACAAATTTCATAACTCCTCCAATTCGCTTCCTAGTAAACTATTCGTATCTTTCTGCTACGTAGACTCCTGGTTCGGCAATCTGTTTCACAAGCTCTTTGGCCCGCCGGACGCAGTCGGGAACTCCAACGCCATCATAAGCATTTCCTACTAGGCCGAGGCCAGGATACCCTCCCAGTAGTTTTAAGATACTTTGCTGGCGTCGATTGTGACCTACCACATATTGAGGCATGGAATCGGGCCAAAAGTGCACCGTGCTAAAAAGCGGGGTTGAGGTTATACCCATGAAACGCCTGAAATCCTCCCGCACACGAGCGATAATTTCGGCTTGCGGCACATTTAAAAGGCGGTGCGCCTCCTCGCCCACGATAAAGCCGCGCAGTGCGGCCCGGCCGGCCGGCAGCCGTGAAGGGAACTTGGTATTGATCCAAGTGGCGGCGGCTATGGTTTTGCGTTCAGCTTGGGGAACGAGAAATCCAAAGCCATCCAGCGGATGGTCCAGCGCCGTCCGGTCATAGACCAGCATGGCAAGAATCGCCGAGGAATAAGGAATGGCCGACAATTCCGCGCTGAGCGGCGCAGCCTCCGTTTGCAATAGTTTGCCGGCAGCATGAGCGGGACAGGCAAGGACAAGCCTGCTCGCCTGCAGCCAAGCGCCACCAGCTTTCAGGCGCCAACCTAAGCTAGATCTCTCGACGTGAGTGGCTTCGGCGTGGATTACATTCGTGGAGTCGGCAATGGCGCCGGACAGCGCATCGGTGAGCGCCTGCATGCCGTCCCGTAACGAAAGAAACATTGGTCCGTTGGGCTTTTCACGGACTTCCCGCCGAATTCCTTTCACCAGACTGCCGTACTTTTCTTCGTAGCCGGCAAAACGCGGCAGCACGCTTTGCGCGCTGAGATTGGCCGAGTCGCCACCGTACACTCCACAAAGTAACGGCTCGGTCAGGTACTCCAAGACTTCATGGCCGAAATGATCCTCTACCAAACGGCCGACTGAAATATCTTCGGCTCTATGTCGAGGCTGAGAAAGGGTTTCCTTAAGGATTCGCCATTTGCCACCCAGGCTGAGCAGCGGGGAGCGCAGAAGTGGACCCCATTGCCCGGGAACCATCATCACCATGCCCTTCGGCATGGGAACCAGCTTGCCTCCGCGCGCCACGAAAATGCGTCTTGCTTCGTCATTGGAGCCCATCACCTGCCCCGCTAACACAGGCAACTCCCGCGCCAGTTCTGTTACTGCGGGTTTGGAGGCGATGTAACTGTCCGGTCCGGCTTCCAGCCGGCAGCCCTCGATCAGATCGGTTTTAATCAGGCCACCCAGCCGGTTCGCCTTCTCGACAATAGTCGAAGGGATGCCTGCCTTCGAAAGGAAATAGGCGGTCGCCAGGCCGGAAACGCCGCCACCGACGATTAGCACACGCTCAAGCATCGGCTAGCGTTGAAACTCGCGCACCATTTGGACAACCGCCTTCACGTTCTCAACGGGAGTTTCAGGCAGGATGCCATGTCCGAGATTTACTATGTGCCCAGGCCGCGCACCGGTGCGCCGCAACAGGTTCGTCACTTTCGCGCGGAGTTCCGGCAGCGGGGCGAACAGCGCGATAGGGTCCAGATTGCCTTGAATAGCGGAGCGGTATCCGATATCCGTCCAAGCTTGGTCGATGTTAATCCGCCAATCGACGCCGAGTACGTCTCCACCCGCGGCATGCAACTCGCGGAAAAATCCCGCCGTGCCAGTGCCGAAATGAATGACGGGCACCCCGCGGGAGCGGATGCGCTCGATCAAAGCGCGCGAATACGGCTGCACGTAGCGCACATAGTCCTCAGGCCCCAGCGCACCCACCCAGCTATCAAATACTTGGATGGCGCGGGCCCCGCCGCCAACTTGAAGACCGGCGAAATCGCCCAGGACGTCCACGAGCTTGCCCATCAGGCGGCGCCACATGCTCTCGTCCGCGTACATCAGCTTCTTGGTCTTCAAGAAAGTCTTTGAGGGACCGCCTTCGATCATGTAGCTGGCCAGCGTAAACGGGGCGCCCACGAACCCAATCACAGGGACACGTCCGCCGAGCGCGCGCGTAACCAGCTGAATCGATTCCGCCACGTAGCCAAGATCGTCAGTCCGGTTCGTGGACAGAGCGTCGATATCTTCCGGCTCCGTGATTGAATTCTCGATGAACGGACCTTCGCCGCTGACGAACTCGAGCTTCAGACCCATGGGTTCGACCGGCAACAGCAGATCGGCAAAAATGATAGCCGCGTCCACGTCGAGAATCTCAACCGGCTGGAGCGTAACTTCAGCCGCCAACTCCGGTTTTTTACAAATCTCCAGGATGCCGTGCTTGGCTCGAATATCCCGGTAAGGCTTCATGTAGCGGCCTGCCTGCCGCATAAACCAAACGGGCCGCACGTCCGTCGGCCGGCGCCTGCACGCCTCTAAAAACCGCCCACCACCCGTCTCACTCACTCGCATGCATTTCCTGGCGCACTCTCTCGACCGATCCTCTTGTACTGTTCATGTAAGCAGACTAGCTTGACGATTCCTTCTGGTCGCGCGGCCGTCCTCGACGCATGCGCTTCAGCAGATGCTCCATCTTGGCGTTTGCCGCAATTTTGGCATCCGCTTCAAAGTGCAATTCCGGCACGCGGAACAGGTTCAACCGTTCGACAATCTGGCTGCGGAGAAAATGACGCGCACCATCCAGGGCCTGTATGCTTTTCTCCCGATTCGTGCCAGGACCGAAGTGCAGGCGCACCTGGGCATGTTTCATATCCGGCGACACCAAAACTTCGGTGACAACCGCCTCGCCAATTCTCGGGTCTGCAAGCTCATAGCCGATCATTTCGCTGAGCTCCTCGCGCAGAGCTTCGGAAACTCGCTGGGCCCGATGATTTTCCATGTCGCGCCTCCAACTTAGAGTGTAAGATGCCGGGGTAAAAGTGGCTAGCGCTGAAACGTCGATAATAAGAGAAATGGCGACTCAACCAGTTCCGCGAATGACTGAGGAAGAATACCTCCGCTTGGAGCGAGCCGCTCAGTACAAAAGCGAGTTCGTTGATGGCGAGATATTCGCAATGTCAGGTGGGTCGCTGTGGCACTCGCAGTTGGCGGTGAATTGGACTGCTCACTTGTTCATCCGGCTGCGCGGCAAGGATTGCCGTGTTTTTTCCTCCGACGCCCGGGTCCGAACAACAACATCCGGTTCCTACGTCTATCCGGATGTAAGCGTGGTCTGCGGAGGACGGGTGGTTAGCGGAGGAGACGACATTCTAATCGATCCCAAGATTGTCATCGAAGTGCTCTCGCCTTCCACTGCCGATTACGATCGCGGCAAGAAGTTTGAGCTGTACCGCGAAATCCCGTTCCTCCAGGAATACGTCCTCACGCATACCGATTCGCCACATATCGAGCATTTCGCGCGGCAAGCGGATGAGAGCTGGATTTTTCGCGAGTACAAAAGCCTGGAAAGTTCCCTTCGGCTAACCTCGATCCAATGCGATATCGGACTAGCGGATATCTACGAACGGATTTTCTAGTCTATAGCCATTCGACGGTAGTGCCGGTCAGCGAGCCACCCAGCAAACTCGCCGCGTAGCCTTCCACGGCGGTAAGGACTTTCTCGGCAAACACGCGATCGCTCGAAACCGTCACGGCAGCCACCACGGAATGCTGCCAGGAATCGAGACCGTCGATTTCGGAGACCGCCACGTTGAAACGGTCCCGAAGTCGGTCCTTCAGACTCTTCACCACGTGACGCTTCTCCTTCAGAGAGTGTGAACTCTCCACCAGGATGTCGAGCGTCAAAACGCCGATGACCGGCATAAGCTATTCAGCCCGCTAAGCAGGCTGAGACAACTGGGGAGCAATACGCTCCATCGTGAACGCTTCCAGAACATCGCCCACATTGACGTCATTGAAGTTGACGAGAGAAATACCGCACTCCACGCCATTCTTGACTTCACTTGCGTCATTCTTGAAGCGCTTTAAAGCTTCGATCTTGCCGGTATGGACGACGGCGCCATCGCGTTTGAGCCGGACTTGGCTGTCGCGGCGTATCAGGCCGTCCGCAACAAAGCAACCCGCCACCGTCCCCACCTTGCTGATTCTGAAGGTTTCGCGAACTTCGGCGTGGCCCTGTACGGTTTCCTTGTAAACGGGATCGAGCAAGCCGGTCATGGCCAGTTTGACTTCATCTATCAACTCGTAGATGATGTTGTGCTGCCGGATATCGACTTTCTGTTGCTCGGCAAGCGCCGGCACTTTGCTCTCCGGTTTCACGTTGAAACCGATCACCAGCGCGTCGCCGGCCGAGGCCAGCAAGACGTCGCTTTCCGTGATGGCTCCTACGCCCGCATGCAGTACGCGCACTCGGATTTTGTCGTTCGAAAGCTGCTGAAGGGTGTCGGACAGCACTTCCGCCGTTCCGCCCACGTCCGCTTTGATGATGAGGTTAAGATCTTTGAGATCGCCTTCTTTGAACTGGCGATGCAGCGAATCGAGCGTCGCCACGCGCGCGCCCTTTGCCATCGCAACATCACGAGCCTTAGCTCCGCGATAGACCACGATTTGTTTGGCCTTCGAGGTATCCGAAACCACTTGGAAGTTGTCGCCTACTTCGGGCAAGCTTTCGAGGCCGATGACTTCGACCGGCATGGATGGCTCAGCTTCCTTGACCTGGTTCCCGCGGTCGTCAAACATTGCGCGGACTTTATTGAACAGTGCGCCGCAGATGAAGAAATCGCCCACGCGCAGCGTACCGTTGCGAACCAGCATGGTGGCCACGGGACCGCGGCCTTTATCCAGTTTGGCTTCGAGCACGGTGCCCAGCGCCGGACGGCCGGGGTTCGCTTTCAAATCCTGCAGATCGGCAACCAGCAGGATCATTTCGAGCAATAGATCCAGGTTTATGTTCGACTTCGCCGAGACCGGCACCATGACGACATCGCCGCCCCAATCTTCGGCCAGCAGCCCGCGGTCGGCAAGCTGTTGTTTCACGCGCTCAGGCTGAGCGTCGGGTTTGTCGATTTTGTTGATGGCGACAATCATCGGCACGCCAGCGGCCTTTGCGTGATCGATGGCTTCGAGCGTTTGCGGCATAACCCCGTCGTCGGCCGAGACCACCAGGACAACGATATCCGTCACCTTGGCTCCTCGCGCACGCATGCGGGTAAACGCTTGGTGGCCGGGAGTGTCGATGAACACGATCTTACGGTTATTCCGCTCGATGTAGTAAGCGCCGATGTGCTGCGTGATGCCGCCGGCTTCGCGGCCGGCAACGTTGGTCTGCCGGATGGCGTCGAGCAACGAAGTCTTACCGTGATCGACGTGACCCATAATGGTGACCACCGGGGCACGCCGCACCAGGTCTTTCGTTTCTTCGGCCAGTTCGAGATCCTGCGTGCTCTCTTCTTCGTAGCTGACCTTATTGGTGGACGCGCCAAACTCACGCGCCAATTCTTCGGCCAACTTCACGTCAAGCGTTTGGTTGATAGTGGCGAAGATCTTTTTCTCCACCAACTTCTTGATCACCATGTTGGCTTTGACGCCAAGCTTCTCGGAGAGTTCGATGACCGTGATGCCTTCCGCAACCGTAATCTCACGGTCGATCGGGGGCGGCTCGGCAATTGCCTGGCGCTTGGAAACGCGCTCACGCAGGTTACCCTCTTGATCTTCCCGTTTACGCGCCGGTTGACGGGTACCAGGCTTGGCTTGATGGCGGCGCGGCTGCTCGACCGGTATGGCAGACGGCGAATCGGGCCGCAAACTGGTCGGGTGCATTGGCCGCAACCCGCCGGGACGGCGTAATCCACCAGGCTGCATGGGCCCAGTACCAGGCTGGCCGGGTCCGCGCATCAGGGGTTGTCCGGGACGGACCGGACCGCGATAAAGAGGCTGCCCCGGAGCAGGCGAGGACGGACGTGCGGGCGCGCCAGGGCGGGGCATCGCGGGAGCCGCCGGCGTGGGGCGGACTTGTTGTGCCTGTTGTTGCTTCAGGCGCTGCACTAAATCTGGCCGGGGTGGAACAATCGGTCGAACTTGCGGCTGGCCGGCAAGCTGACGGCCGCCTTGCGGCGGTCTGGGAGCGATAGGCGCGCCCGGCGTAAGCGCCTGACCGGCAGGACGTGGCGGAGCGGGACGCGGCGGAATGGGCGAACCGGGCACGGATGAAGCATGCGCCGGAGAACCGGGACCCGGACTGGGTGCAGGGCCATGACCCGGAGTCGCGGGACTGGAAGGCGGTGCTGCGGCAGAAGGCGCCGGAGCCGACGGTCCAGGAGCAACCACGTGCGTAGGCACATGCTGCAATCGCGGGGCTGGAATTTGTGGAATAGCGGATGGAGCCGCCGGACGCGCCGGCATTGAGGCGCCAGGCGCGGGACGAACCGGCAAAGCTACGGACGGACGCGCGGGTTCGGCCGGCAACGGCTGTCTCGGCCCCGCTGGAGTAGGGGCTGGAGCAGATGGCCCAACTCTTGGAGTAGACGGGGGCAATGGGCGAGCGGGAATCGAGATATTCCGGCTCACCGAACCACTGCCTTGCGAATGCCCACCACCGTGCGCGAGCGGGGGATGAACGGCGCCCCCCAAAGGCGGGCGAAGTGGCTTAAAAAAAGGAATCGGCCGCTCCGGTTCAGCAGGAGCGGCGTGTGGCGCCGACGGTTCCTGGGCGGGTATGCCCGGGCCCGCATGCTGAGTGGGCGTCTCGCGGACTAACGGCGCAACTGGCGCAAAGGGTCTCGGAGGCTGCACTTTCGGCGCCTCTGAAGGTGCCGCGGGTGGAGCTGGCACCGGTGCAATAACCATTCGTGGAGTCTCCACTCGTGACACTTCTGGAGTACCGGCCGATGCGGCGGCGCGCTGTTCGGCTATGGCTGGTGTAGCGGCTTCCTCATGATGGCCGCTATCGTCTTCCTCGTCTTGGGCGTAATCGTAGTGATCGTGTTCACCTGCCGAATCGCCCGGGGACCGCGGGGGCGCGTCGGGACCGGTAAGACGACGCCGGAGTTCGAGAGCGACCTCTTCATCGATCGAGCTGGAGTGCGTCTTTTTCTCTTGAACGCCCAATTCGGGGAGCATCTCGAGTATTACGCCTGGTTTCACTTCAAGCTCCCGCGCCAGCTCGTTAATTCTGATTTTCTTCATAGAAGAGACTGCTACGTAACTCCTTACACCACCACACTTTGTAATACACTACTCAGTTCTATCAATGGTATCAGACAGAATGCCGTTCTCGGTTTCATCCGAGTCCGCCGAGTCGGCCAGGCCTCGCATACTGGAAGGTGCGCCCGATAGCCCCTCCACCAATCCGAGGTCCAACATTTCCACTTCGCCGGTCTTCCCGAGCAGTGCCGCTTCATGCCTCGCCAGATCGTGCTCCAGCACTCCGGTTTCCAAACTTTCGAACGAGTCGTTCGCCGATCCGGACGAGAGCTCATTATCAATGGCGCTCTCTATGCCGGACACGTCGGCCGGAGCCCGGTCACTGGCTTCTTCGGTGGCCGCTTCGTCGCCGGATTCATCGTACTGGCCATAGAAGGCAACTACGCTGGTTTGAATCTGCCGCACAACTTCTTCGTCGATTCCAGGAATCGCTTCGAGCTCTTCCGGGGTCATGGAGCCAAGGCGCTCTACCGTGCCGATGCCCGCGCCTACCAGTTTCTCGATGATGCTTTCCTCCATCCCATTATCGATGAGAACGGAGACGGGAGCGCCTGAGATGACCATGTCGCCCATGCGCGATTCCATTTCGCGGCGCTTTTCCTCTTCGCTCTTGATGTCGATCTTCCAGCCGATCAATTTCGCCGCCAAACGGACATTCTGGCCGCGCTTGCCGATCGCCAGCGAAAGCTGCAGATCATCGACCACGACTTCCATGTGCTTTTCGGCGGAATCCACAATGGTCACGCGCGAAATTTTTGCCGGACTCAGCGCCTTAGTCACGTATTGCACAGGGTCGTCAGAGTATTCTATGATATCGATTTTCTCGCCACGCAGCTCGCGAATGATCGACTGCACACGCATACCCTTCATTCCCACACAAGCGCCGACGCTATCCACGTCCCGGTCACGGCTGAAAACGGCGATCTTGGTCCGCTCACCCGCTTCTCGCGCGCACGCTTTGATGGCGACGGTATTGTCGTAAATTTCGGGCACTTCCTGCTCAAACAAGCGCATCACTAACTCTGGCGCTCCGCGAGAAACCACGACGCCGGAATTCTTGCCGCCGCGCTCAACGCCCTTGATCACGCAGCGCACGCGGTCACCGACGCTAAAATTCTCGATGCGCGACTGCTCTTTCTTGATCAGCCGGGCCTCGGTCTTTCCCATGTCAACGATGTAGTCCTGGCCTTCGAGACGCTTGATCACACAGTTGACCAGCTCGCCCTGGCGGCTATGAAATTCGGAAAACACGCTGTCGCGCTCGGCTTCGCGCACCTTTTGTAAGATGACCTGCTTGGCGGTTTGCGCCGAAATACGACCCAGCAATTCGGTTGGCTTCGGCTCACGAAGCGACGCTCCGATTACCGCGGTTGCATCGATTTTTTTGGCGGCTGACAGGCTAATTTGCTTGACCGGATCGTCGACCGCTTCCACCACTTGTTTGACACTGTAAATTTGCAGATTACCGGTACGTTCGTCCAGATCCGCAACCAGATCCTCTTGCGAGCGAAAGTGCTTACGCGCGGCCGCCAACATCGCGTCCTTGACTGCGTCAAGGACGATCTGTGGATCAATACCCTTCTCTTTACTGAGCATCTCAATGGACTGATAGATCGAAGCCACGTCAAAACCTCTTCATTAAAAACTGGATCTTTAGAAGTGAAATAGAAGCCTGGAACGCTACCACTCGAACTTCAGGTTCGCTTTTTGAACCTGTTCAAGTGGAACACGCAAGACGCTGCCTGGCTTTATCTCCAGCGCAAGCGTTCCATCGGCGACTTCGGCTAGTTTGCCGGTTACGCTGGTGCG
Organism: Bryobacteraceae bacterium; assembly: GCA_035316385.1. Classification (GTDB taxonomy): domain Bacteria; phylum Acidobacteriota; class Terriglobia; order Bryobacterales; family Bryobacteraceae; genus Bog-105. Next base: position 23,122 of record DATHIZ010000455.1, read on the forward strand.
CGGCTGACCCGGCTCCTGAACGGCTAACCGTACCGTCTGCCCCACCACGCGCTCGAAATCGCGTGGCTTGGACAGCTTCCGCTCCACCCCGGGCGAACTGACCTCCAGAGTGTAGCCGTCTTCCGGAATTACGTTTTCCTCGTCCAGCAGCTTGCCCAATCGCTCGGAAATCAGCGCACAGTCCTCGTGAGTCACCCCACCCGGCTTGTCGATATAGATGCGTAGCAGCCGGGCTTTACCCGCGCCACGCAGTTGGATTTCGACGATTTCGATATCCGTACCCATGGCGGCGCGCTCACCTAATTCGGTGATCCTTTCCACGAACCCGCTTTGTTCTACTGCCGCCATCTTTCAATCCCGAGCAATAAAAAAGTGGGCGTTCGCCCACTTCATTAGCCGACACTACACTTAACATTTAACCACAGTGGCGATCAATTTCCTCCAAACCGCTGTTTTATAGCACTCCATTTCCGTTTGAGCCAGCCTGACGCTTTCAGTTTCGTTTGTAATTTCCCGCTCTCGATGTCCCCGGCGGATAGCGGCTTGGCCCCGTCGCCCGGAGTGCCGTCCTCGGTGGCCGTCAAACGCACCCGCGTGCCATCGAACACGTACGTCCGCTGGCGAAACTTGCCGTCCTCGTCCTTCATCACGAGCCGGAACGTACGCGTGGAAGCGCCAGCATCCACCGGATCGACGTGAACCGGGAAATAGCCTTCCACATCGCGCTGCCGGTACGAGGTCTCATACCGGTGACGGCGCCGGTTCCACAAGAAAACTCGCCAGGAGTCAAAATCGTATGGCAAGAGCATAGGCCCCGTGGTCCAAAGCCAATTATGTTTGGTGCCCTTCACATCGTCCTGGACCGCGCCCAGTTGGAAAAAGGAGGTAATGTGCTTCCCTTCCGCATATTGAGCCACTTCGTCGGGAATGGACATGAGCAAATTGCGCGTGAGCACCCAACCCACGTCGTTTGCCTTGGTCCGCACCAGCGTCCAATCCTCCCTCACAACCGGCTTCTTGTCTTCGGCGGGCTTCTCGAGCGTGGCGTCAGCTTTCTTCTGCAGATGGGCCTGCCGATCCCGGGTGGTCTCGGCCCCGTCAATGCGTTCCGCCGATAAATCTTGCCAGTTTGCGGGGGCCTTGGGCGGCGCGGGCTTGGGAGGCAGGCGCAGACTCAATCGTTTGGCCTGTTCTTTGCGCTGCTTGCGACTGACGGCTTGAGGCCGCTCGAACACGAGGGAAGGTCCGCGCACTGGCCGGGATACCTTAGGCGCAACTTTTCGCCCCAAAATCGACACCGCTCCGCCTTCGGGAACCTGCGCAAATGCCGGCGATCCCCGGCTTGGCGCAATGTGAATATTTGTGGTTTCGTATGCCGTGGCCGCACCCTCCGTAGGAAGCAGCGCGTACGCCTTGCGCTCGCGCCGCAGTTGTTCCATCTGATCGACGCTGAGCAAGGATATTGAATCCACCCAGCCTTCGAACCCCGCCGCCGTGCGGATTTTGACCATCCGGCGTTGCATGTCGATAACGCCGACCAAGTCTCCGTGTTTGAGGGTGGCTACCGCGCCGCTTTTCAGCGCAAGCTGGCTGCGGACGTTCAACGAGGCGGGAGCGACATAGGCTTGCCCCAATATCTCCCTCGATTGCGTGCAACCGGTACAGGCCAGCAGCAACAGGAAAATGGAAGCAATGGTGACGGTCAGGCTGCGCGAAGACGCAGAAACCACCAGCGGTGACCGGGACATGCGCGCTGCTTCATTCAAAAGGATAGCAATAAAGAGAGAGTAGCTTACACCGCGATTCGCTCTCGTACGCGGTCACAATTTAGCGGGCAATAGTCGCGCGAGTTCTTTCAAAATGCACCTGTCCATTATTACAGGAATACCGGCCGCTTGGGCTTTCTTGGCGGCGCCATGATGAATAACGCCTTCCTGCATCCAGATGCAACGCGGCTTTTTCAGCAGGGCGTCATCGACTACTTCAGGGACCGCTTCCGAGCGCCGGAAGATGTCGACAATATCCACTTCGTCCGGCACTGCGTGCACCGACGGATAAGCGCGTTCTCCTAAAATCTCAGTCTCGCCGGGATTGACGGGAATGACGCGATAGCCTTGCCGTTGCAGGAAACGCGAGACGCCAAAGCTGGCGCGCGTGGGATTACTCGAGAGGCCAACAACCGCGATAGTCTTTGCTTCCCGGAGCAGCTTGGTCAGTTCTTCATCGGTCATCATTTCGCTTTTGATTCTTTTTCCGGCGCTTCCAGCTTCATCAATTTACGGAAACGCGCGACTTCGGCGTTGGTCAAAGTGCGGTACGCGCCAGGCTTCAACATCCCGAGTTCCAAAAAGCCGATCTTGACTCGTTTAAGCTTTTCCACCAGATGACCAAAATGCTTAAACATGATGCGGATCTGGTTCTGGCGGCCCTCCACCAGGCGGACTTCATACCAGGGGTTATCCCCCTTCCGTATCAGTTTCAAGCCGGCGGGCGCGGTGCGTTTGCCGTGAATCGGAATGCCGCGCCGGAAATCCTCTTCCTGATCCGCCGTCAGCGAGCCCTTCACTTTCACCAGATATGTCTTCGTTACGTGACTGGCGGGCGACATGAGCCGGTTCGCAAATTCCCCGTCGTTGGTTAGCAGCAGCAGGCCTTCACTCGCGTAGTCGAGCCGCCCAACCGGATAAATCCGTTCGCGCAAGCCTTTGAAAAACGACATCACCGTCTGGCGTCCTTCCGGATCGGATACCGTTGTGACACAATTCTTAGGCTTGTGTAAGGCGATATAAACGTGGTGTTTCGGCTCATTGAGAACCTGGCCGTCCACTTTTACCTTGTCGACCGACAGATCGGCTTTGGAGCCCAACTCGGTCACCGTCTCGCCATTAACTGAAACGCGGCCCGCGACAATGAGCTCTTCGGCTTTGCGGCGGCTGGCGATGCCGGCATGCGCCAGGATTTTCTGGAGACGTTCTTCAGGCATCGGTCGGCTGCTTTTCCGCCGGCGCTACCGCGGCCTGCTCTGCTTCGGCCAGCGGCAACTGCGGATTGGCCACTGGAGCCGGAGCGCTTTCTTCTTCATTAAACGCCATACGTCCAAGATCTTCAAATTCTTTCAGAGTCGGCAGTTCCGCCAGAGAGTTCAAGCCGAACTGGATCAGAAACTCGCGAGTCGTTTTATACAGGATCGGCTTGCCCAGCACGTCTTTCCGGCCAGCCGCCGCCACCAGTTTCCGATCCAGCAAAGTCTTCAACACACCCGCCCCTTGCACGCCGCGGATTTCCATAATCTCGGGCGCGGTGATGGGCTGCTTGTAAGCCACAACCGCCAGCGTTTCGAGCGAGGCTTGGGATAACTTGAAGGGCGCCAGCAACCCTTTGACGAAACGGCGGATAGATTCGTGATGCTCCGGCTTGGTGGCCATCTTGTAGCCACCCGCGATTTCGCGAATGGAAAGCCCCCGATCCGGCGCGGCATATTCGACAACCAGCTGTCGCAGGATCTCTTTAACCCGGTCGAGCGGCTGCTCTACAGCTATGGCGATTTGCTCCGCCGTCAATGGATCGTCCGTAATGTAAATGGCCGCTTCGATGATCGCCTTCAACTTCGCCGGCGCATCATCGTTCGGCGCAGGTTCTGCTATCGCTTCGGCAATAATGACATCATCCGAATCAGATTCTTCTGATTCGAGAGCCTGCGCTTCGGTTTCCGGTGCTTCGGTCTCGGGCGTTTCCGTCTCAACAGCGGATTCCCCTTCGGCGCCAACGCTAACGACAGCTTCTTCCACCACCGGAGTGGCTGCCTCTGCGCCGGAGGACTCGGGCACTTCCATCTTTTCCTGCACTTCGTCCATGCTGACTATCAGTGGTATTCCTGTTCTACGGTAGCCAAATCTTCCAGGCTTTCGACCCCCTGATCGAAATCAGGGCCGCGCCGCAGACCGATGTCGCCGAACGCCTCGCCTTGCGTCAGTTCAATCGCTTGCCGCTTGACCAGTTCGAGAATCGCCAGAAACAGGCAAATCATGGCGCGGTCGCTGCGCAGTGTTTCGAACAACTCGGTGGCCGAAAGCGAGTCCTGCCGCCGCGAACGGCTCAACTGGCGCCGCAGGAATTCGATCATTTCCGGCACACTGACCGATTCCTTGCCAACCTCATACGTCGGCCGTTGCCGGACGCGCGCGAGCACACCTTGAAAGGTCTTAACCAGGTCAAAGATGTTGACCGCCAGCGCCGGCCCTTCGTCATCGGCCAGGAAGGCCTCGATTTGCGGGTTCGACCAGACGGCTTCCTCAATCACCCGCTTCTGCTGCAGCATTTCGGCCGCATTCTTGAAGCGTTCATGCTCAATCAGCCGCTCCACGAGTTCCTTGCGCGGGTCTTCTTCTGGAGAAAGCTTTTCCAGCTCCGGATCGCGCGGCAACAGCAAGCGGCTCTTGATGTGGATCAGCGTCGCGGACATGTAGACAAACTCCGAACTCAACTCGATATCCAGTTCCATCGCCTTCTGCATGTACTCCAGATACTGCGATGTGATCTGCGCAATAGGGATATCGTAAATGTTAATTTGCTGCTTGCGGATAAGGTCCAGCAGCAAGTCCAGAGGCCCTTCGTACTGCGCGACATGGAAGTTGAAGGGCGACGACACTAGCTACACCATAACATGCAAAAGCAGGGTTTTCGGGCGGCCTGAAGGCCCCGAATCCGGCTCCGGAGACCGCGGGACAGTGACTTGGAACGGCTCTAAGCCCGACTCTAGGCCAAGGTGTTCACGCTCAAAGGGCGCGCGGATTCGAACGCCGCGATAGCCGCCTCCTGCTGCAGAATGTAACCCAGTTCGTCGACTCCTTCGAGCATGCAATAACGGGCGAATTCGTCAATCGGAAAGCTCACGCTGGAACCATCCGGCAGCGTGAGCTTTTGCTGTGCGAGATCTACCGTCACTTGGGCTGCGGGATCAGCCTCCAGCGCCGCGAACAATGCCTTATGAGCATCGGCTGGAATAACGATCGGCAAGAGTGAGTTCTTCACCGCGTTGCCGCGAAAGATGTCGGCGAACGAAGTACTAATGACCGCGCGAAAGCCGTACTGCGTCAACGCCCAAGGCGCGTGCTCGCGCGAGCTGCCGCAGCCGAAATTGTCGCCGGCCAGCAGGATTTGCGCCTGTTTCCCTTCCGGCTGATTCAGGATGAAGTCTGGTTTCGGATTGCCTTCGGCATCATAGCGCCAATCGAAAAACAATTGATCGCCTAAGCCGGCCTTGGAGATCGTTTTTAAGAAACGCGCCGGAATGATCTGGTCCGTATCGATATTGTCGATCGGCAGTGCCGCGATGCGGCTGGTGAATGTAATAACTTTTTCCATGTTGCGGGCTCTCTACCGAAGCGTCCTCACGTCCGTCACAACACCCATGACCGCGCTGGCGGCGGCAGTCAGCGGGCTGGCCAAAAACGTTCTGCCGCCTTTGCCTTGCCGTCCTTCGAAATTGCGGTTGCTGGTCGAAACGCTGTACTCGCCGGGCCGCAATTGATCGCCATTCATGGCAATGCACATGGAACAGCCGGCTTCACGCCAATCGGCTCCCGCCTCCATAAAAATCGTATCGAGGCCTTCCGCCTGTGCCTGTTGCTTGATCTGCTGCGAACCGGGAACCACCATCACGCGCACTTTCGGATTCACTTTGCGGCCCTTGAAGATTTGCGCGGCAGCCCGCAGATCCGAAATTCGCGAGTTCGTGCAGCTTCCAATGAAGACCACGTCGATAGGATGGCCCAGCAGCGATTTGCCCGACGGCAGATCCATATAGCGAAGCGCCTTGTCGAGCGACTCGCGCTCTACCGGATCGCTGATCGAGGAAGGGTCGGGCACAGCCGAAGTGATGCCGATTCCCATGCCTGGATTGGTGCCGAACGTAATCATCGGCTCGAGCGCCCCGGCATCGATATAAATGCTTTTGTCGTACTTTGAGCCGGCATCCGTGGGCAGCTTGCGCCAGAGGCTCACGGCACGTTCCCACGCTTCGCCTTTCGGCGCGTACGGGCGGCCGGCCAAGTACTGATACGTGGTGTCGTCGGGCGCAATGAGGCCGGCGCGCGCACCACCCTCGATCGACATATTGCAAACGGTCATTCGCTCTTCCATGGACAGCGCGCGAATGGCGGCGCCGGCGAATTCAAACACGCAGCCGTTGCCCCCTCCGATGCCGATGCGCGAGATCAAATTCAGAATGATGTCTTTGGCTCCGACACCCTCCCGGAGCGTTCCTTCCACGCGAACCTCAAAGGTCTTCGACGCGGTCTGCAGCAGGCACTGGCTAGCCAGCACGTGCTCCACCTGACTGGTGCCAATGCCGAATGCCAGTGCGCCGAAAGCGCCATGCGTGGCGGTGTGGCTATCGCCGCAAACCACCGTCATGCCGGGTTGCGTGAAGCCCTGCTCCGGACCGATGACATGCACAATGCCCTGCTTGGCGCTATGCGGACCGTAAAAGGGAATCCCAAAGTCGTTGCAGTTCTTCTCAAACTGGACAATCTGCGTTTCGGCGATCTTGTCGACAATGGGCAAATCCCGGTTGTGCGTCGGAATGCTGTGGTCGGTAGTCCCGATTGTTAAATCCGGACGGCGCACCTTAAGACCGCGCTCGCGCAAACCGGAAAAAGCCTGCGGCGAAGTCACCTCGTGCACCAGGTGCAGATCAACATAGAGCAACGCCGGAGCCCCTGGCTTCTCGGCGACCACGTGGTTGTCCCAAACCTTCTCAATAATCGTGCGCGGTTTACTTCCCGCGCCATTTTCTTGCGGCATACACTCCCTAAGGCTGAATAGTTACCTGTTCACAGGGGCAACACGGGAAGCCAAGGCTTCACAGATCGCATCGCCCACTTCACTGGTGCTGGCGGGCTTGCCGGCTGGTTTCAGATCGGCCGTAACGCGCCCGCTGTTCAACACTTCTTCAATGGCGCTATAGACTGCTTGCGCCTCTTCCGTCAAACCAAAACTGTATTCGAGCATCGCGGCCACCGAGCCGATGGCCCCCAGTGGATTGGCCTTGTTCTGCCCGGCAATGTCCGGCGCTGATCCATGCACGGGCTCGTATAGGCCCACCCGCGCACCGGAAGGACGCTTATCGCCCAGCGAAGCCGAAGGCAGCATGCCGATGGAACCCGCCAGCACCGCTCCCTCATCGCTCAAAATGTCGCCGAACAGATTTTCGGTCAGCAGCACGTCAAAGCGTTTGGGTGTCAACACCAGTTGCATCGCGCAGTTATCCACCAGAATATGGTCGAGCGCGATGTCCGGATATCCGGCAGCCAACTCGGTAACGACTCGACGCCACAACTGCGAATTTTCGAGCACATTCGATTTATCGACGCTGGTGACTTTCTTGCGCCGTTTGGAGGCCAATTGAAACGCCATGTGCGTCACGCGCTCGATTTCGGAGCGGGTGTAGGTCATGGTATTCACGGCACGCTCTTCCGGTCCGCTTCCCGAAATGCCGCGCGGCGTCCCATAGTACAAACCACCGGTGAGCTCGCGCACAATGATCATGTCCGTGCCGTCCACCAGTTCGTTCTTAAGCGGCGACGAATCGATCAACGCTTTGTAGGAACGCACCGGCCGCAAGTTCGCATAAACCTGCAGCGCTTTGCGAATGCCCAGCAAGCCGCGCTCGGGCCGCTTTTCCGGCGGCGCGGTATCGAATTCGGGCAGACCTACCGCGCCCAGCAACGTCGCGTCGGCGGCTAAAGCCAGTTGGCGCGTCTCCTCCGGAAACGGACCACCCGTTTTGTGAATGGCAATACCGCCCAACAAACCTTCACTAAGCGAGAGCGTATGGCCGTGAGATTCGGCCACATGCCGTAAGACCTTTACCGCTTCGCGCGTGACTTCAACGCCGATTCCATCGCCCGGCAGTATGAGTATTGAGAGATTCATGAATTCTTCCGATGTGTCCAAAGCCCCGCCTGCGCGAAAGCGCAGAAATGCCGGCGAGGCGCTAGGCCGTGGTTACTTCCGCGCCTTTGCGCGCCGCAACCACCCCTTTTAACAGGGTAGCGATTTCGTCATGGCGCAGACCCTTCTTGTTGTCGGCCATTTTGGTGAAGCGTTCATACACTTCGTCTAATTCTCCGCGCGTCAGATCTATCCCCAGGTCTTCTGCGCGATTCTTCAACGCATGCCGTCCGCTGTGCTTACCGAGCACCAGCCGGCTTTCCGGCACCCCTACGCTGGCCGGGCTGACAATCTCGTACGTGGAAGGCTCTTTCAAATAGCCGTCCTGATGAATTCCTGCTTCGTGCGCGAACGCGTTTTCGCCGACAATGGCCTTATTCGGCTGCGGGCCGAAGGAAATGAAGCGTGTCAACAACTGACTCGTCCCGAACAGCTTTTCGGAATGAATGTTGGTTTCGAAAGGCAGCCGGTCATGGCGAGTCTTGATGGCCGTCACCACCTCTTCCAGCGCCGCATTACCGGCTCGTTCGCCGATGCCGTTAATGGTGCATTCCACCTGGCGCGCTCCGGCTTTTACGGCCGCCAGCGAGTTCGCCACGGCGAGACCGAGGTCATCATGGCAATGCACGCTCACAATCGCCCGGTCGCCCAGCGCTTTGACGATGCGCGCAATCAATTCCCCGTACTCGTCGGGCACGCTGAACCCAACCGTATCGGGCAAATTCACCGTGCGCGCGCCGGCTTCGACAACGGCTTTGGACACCTGCTCCAGATAATCGGGATCGGTGCGCGTGGCGTCTTCGGCCGAGAATTCCACGTCATCCGTATAGTTGCGCGCCAGACTGACGGCCGCAACAGCCTCATCCAGCACCTGCTGGCGGGTTTTGCGCAGCTTATGCTTCAGATGAATATCACTGGTGGCGATAAACGTGTGAATCCGCGGCCGCTTGGCCTGATGCAGTGCTTTCGCCGCCCGCTCCACGTCCAACGTGCAGGCGCGCGCTAAAGCGCATACCTGCACCCACGGGAATTGCCTGCTGACGGCATCCACTGCCTCGAAATCGCCATCCGACGCGATGGGGAAACCGGCCTCCAGAATATCGACGCCCAATTCCACCAGCGCTTCCGCCATCTTCAACTTCTCCGGCATCGTCATGCTGCACCCGGGCGATTGCTCTCCGTCACGCAGCGTCGTGTCAAAAATGTAAACTCGGCTCACTATGCGCTCCTGATTGGTGAAAACCTTCCCTATCCTAAGTTCATTTTGGTTGATTATGCAAATTTATAGTGCTGACGGCTTGCATTAGATATAATGATGACATAAACGCCTAACGTGGTGGACGTTATGGAACTGTATCCCCTCAAAGTCTTCCTTACAGTCGCAACCGAACGCAGTTTTTCTCGGGCCGGCGAGAAGCTGCTGCGAACGCAGCCCGCTATTTCGATAGCAATCCAGCGTTTAGAGAGCGATCTAAAGGAAAAGCTGATCGACCGCTCCGGTCGTGAGCTGCTCTTGACGGATGCAGGCCGGATTGTTCTGGAATATGCCAAACGCTTCCAGAATATGGAGAGCGACTTGGAGAATGCCTTGCGCGAGCTGAAAGACAACTACGCGGGCAGGCTTTCGATCGGCGCCAACGAATCCACTTCGCTCTACTTAATCCAGTACATTGAACAGTATCGGCGTCTATTCCCTAAAGTAAAGGTACAGGTGCGGCGCTCGGAATCGAGCAAAATTCCATCGCAATTGCTGGACGGCGAGTTGGAATTGGGCGTCATCAGTTACGATCCCGCGGATGAACACCTGCTGACACAGGTGATCTACACGGACCGGCTCACGCTAATCGTTTCCCCCAAACATCGCTTTGCGGGGCGCGCCGAGTTGTCCATCACCGAACTGGATATGGAAACATTCATCGCGCACAATGTGATCTCGCCCTACCGCGAGGCCGTGCTGCGAGAATTTCAACGGCACAAGGTACCGCTCAACATGGACGTGGAGATGCCCACGGTCGAAACCATTCGCCGTCTGGTGCAAGACAACGAAGGCGTGGCGTTCCTGCCGCGCATGTGCGTGGAGCAGGAGATCAAGCGGGACCTGCTGCGCGAAATCCGCGTACGAGAGTTGAATGTGGAGCGCAAGATCCGCTTGGTTTATCCGGCCCGGCGGGCATTAAGCCATGCCGCCAAAGCGTTTCTGGAAGTGATCAAGCGCGCTAGTGCAGAGCCTGACGCGGTAGCAGAGACGGCGTGACGCCTGAAGTTCCAGCCATTGCTATCGCCGGCGGCGGCATCATCGGCCTCTCCATTGCTTGGCGGCTCGCGCAACGTGGGCTCCGGGTCTCCGTTTTCGATAAAGCAGGATTCGGCGGCGAGGCCAGTTGGGCCGGCGCCGGCATGCTCTCACCCGGAGGCGAAATTGACTCTGACTCCGAATTGGCAAGATTAACCATCGAGTCGCGCGCTTTGTACCCATCGTTCGTGCGGGAGCTGGAAGAAGCGTCTGGCTTTGCAATTGACCTGCAGGAGGCCGGAGCGCTGGACGTGGCCTATTCGGCGAAGGAGTGGGGCACTCTGGAGGCGCGAGCCGCGCGCCAGGCGGCCCTCGGTATCCAGTCGAAAACAATGGAGCCAGGCAAGGTCCCGGTCTTTTGGCCGCGCGTCAACAGCAACGGCCTGTATGGCGCGCGCTTCTATCCGAACGACGCCGTGGTCAACCCACGCGACGTAGTGCAAGCGCTCTGTGTGGCGTGCAGCAAATTGGGTGTTCAGCTCTGGTCGAGTTGCGGCGTGGAAGAAGCGAAGATCAAACCGGAGCGCCGCCGGATCGTGCTGAAAACCGGCCGGAGCACCGCGGAGGGCTATGACGCGTTGGTGATCGCGGCTGGAGCCTGGAGCAGTTCTATTCCGGTCACGGGCGTTGCGCCGCTGCCCGCGGCAGAGCCCGTGAGAGGGCATCTGCTCGGCTATCGGCAACCCTCGCACACTTGCCCCACTATCGTGCGCCACGGCCACTCCTATTTCCTGCAGCGAGCCAACGGCTTGCTCATAGCAGGCGCTTCCATGGAACGCGTGGGATTCGATCGGACCATCGTGCCGGCCACGGTCGCCACGCTGGTAGCCAGCACCGGCGTTGTGTTCCCGCATTTGCAGGAAACCGAGCCGACGGAAGTCTGGATCGGCTTCCGGCCCGCCAGCGATGATCTCCGCGTCGGCAGATGGCAGTCGGATTCGCTCTACTTGGCGTATGGCCATTTCCGCAACGGCATTCTTCTGGCGCCGCTGACCGCGCAACAATTGGCCGGCGAGATTAGCGCCAATTTGGAAACGCGCTAGGGCGCTCGCGCCGGATGTCTTGCAGTAAGCGTGCTACCAGCGATCGCCGCTTCAGCAGCGCTTCGAGCAGCGCCTCCAGTTCGTCTCCGTCATCGCGCAGCCACTCGCCCGGAATTTCTTTCCAGGCCGAATCGATCACCTCGACTGGGAAATTGGCCACCATGTCCAGCCAGGGTTGAAACGAATCCAGCGACCGCACTTCGTTGTAAACCGAAGTACGGAAATATAAACCCTGCAGCGGTGAATCGCTAAAGCGCCAATGCGGTCCGTTGAAGGCAAACCCGTGGTCGATCATCTGCGCGAAGAAGCCGATCCGCGCGGGCGTTTCTCCCTTTAACGGAGTCCAGCCTTTAGCGCGCGCCCGGAAGAAGACCGCTTGGCGCGAATCGGCGTTGCCTACCCACTTGTCGGAAACGAGAATCCCTAGGAATTCGCTGCGGTTCTCTATCTTTTCGAGCAGTTTGTCCGGCAAAAAATCGAAGACGGCCACGCGGTCGGGATGCACCGCCATCTTTGAACCGAAGTGCAAACCCGGCACGACCGGCTCGCGGCGTGAACCAAGTGAGAAATAAAGATCGGGATTTTCCTCGATGAACTGTGGTGTGACTTCAATCAGCGCGGTATCCGGCACATGTATCTGCAGATAGCGTAGAAAAGCACTGGTCAACCACTCGTTGATTAGAATGCGGCGGTGTTGCGGATTGTTGGAAAACTTAACGATGTAGAAGGCGCCATCCGCCCCTTCCAGCAGATGAGCCTGCGCCCCGCCCCTCATTTTCCGAATCAGCTTGCAAGCGCGAACGGGCATCGGAGCGTAGTGAGAGAATCAGGCTAGATTTCGCGGGCATCCGCACAATAAGGAGCAAGACACAAGAATGGCAGAAGACACTCCAGAGACCCCCAGTTTAAGGACCCCCGATGAGCTTGCACTCGACATGATGAAGTTCATCGCAGTCACAACCGGCTTTGGAAGAGGTACACCTACGGCAGGCTTTGGAGGAAAGGGACCCCGCTCGGCCGAGGAATACGCCGAGTCGTTACTCGACTTATTTCAACGCTGCCGGACCGCCGTACGCAAGACGCCCGAATAAGGGCGCCTGGCTGGTCTTGCAGGCCGGGCGACATAGGTCTAGTAGACCATCGCCCGGCAGTAATTCTACTTCTTTTTCGTTGCTTTTTTGATCGCCTTCTTGACGGCCGTTTTCTTAATTGCCTTTTTCGTGGCAACGGCTTTCTTAATCGCCTTCTTCGGGGCGGCTTTTTTCACGGCCTTCACGGCCTTCTTCTTTGCCGGAGCGGCCTTCTTCTTTGCGGGCGCGACCGTCTTCTTGGCTGGAGCAACTGCTTTTTTGGTTGATGTGGATGCGTTTTTCACTGTTGTAGGTTTCTTTTTTGTGGGTGCTGCCTTTTTGACTGGCGCAGCCGCCTTTTTTGCCGCAGGCAAGGTTTTCTTGGCAGGCGGAACTTTCTTTGCTGGAGCGACACTCTTAGCTGAAGTTTTCTTGGTTGGCGCAGCGGCCTTCTTCACTGGCGCCGGCGCCTTTGCTTCGGGCCGTTTGGCCGTGGCTTTCTTCACCGCGGGCTTCTTTCGGGCTGCCGGCTTTGTTTCCTCGGCATCACCGTTCAGGGCTTCTTTGGTCTCCCGTTCGCCAACCGGCTTGTCAGCAGGCGTTTCTTCACTGCCTGACTCAATCGTCATCACGATCACCGCCGGTCCGTCGATCTTCTCCAGCTCGTCCTCATCGTCTTCGTCGTCATACTCGTCTTTGTCGGACTCAAGTTCAACGTGTTCGTCTTCGTAGTCGAAATCGTCGTCTTCATCCTCTGGCCTTAACTGGTAATTGAGAATCAAGCTCCACTCCTTTCACGCACATCCCTTACTATGCATCGAGATTGTGCAAGAAGCAAAATCATTTCACGGGTACTTGGCTTACCGTGAAGAGAAATGCAGGAAAATTTATCCAAGCCGCGCGCAATTACCTTTGCAATCCGGCTGTGTGAACAGCGGCCTTGCGATGCAAAATCTGGGTGGGAACACGCCGCGCCGCGGCGAGCCGCGTGCCATGTTCAATCGCACTGCCCCGGTGCGATTGAGTCTTAGCGCTTTCTTTTACCGCGCCATTCCGCGACGATCCGGCTTTCGCGGTACTGCTGGAGCCCCGCGTCGTCCGGCCTCTTCCCTGCGCGGCCCCGGCGCGGTTCTGGACTGTGTTCGCGCGCGTGGCGGCCGCACGCTTCGCCGGACGATATACAGCCGGGATCATGAGCGTGTCTCCGGCTTCGAGCGTATCGGATTGGTTGTTCACTTCCACGATCCGCTCGGCCGGAACGTGATACGACTTAGCGATTGTCGCCAGCGTATCGCCGGCTTCGACGTGATGAAGTCTCCACGCTTGACGGTTCATTGCAGGAACCGATTCAAGCGCCGCTTGTGCGGATGCGGACGTATCCTTCGGTAGATGAACTTGGAACCCGGAGGGCGCCACCATGGTCAGCAGGGATGGATTGAGATCGCGAATTACGGAGAGCGGCTGCAAGGTAGCATCCGCAATTAAGTTCAGATTGGTGGACGCGGTCATTTGGATGGAATCGTAGTCTATGGGCGAATCCATTGCGACATTTTCCAACCCGTAGTCCTTAGGATTCTTGGCCATAATGGTGATGGCCACGATGATGGGCACGTAAGAGGCGGTCTCGCGCGGAAGAACGTTCCGCTTCAGTAATTCCCAATAGTCCGCATAGCCGGTCCGTTCTACCGCCTTGTCCACGCCCCCCGGTCCGCAATTGTAAGCGGCCATCGCCAGGTACCAATCCCCGTATCGGGCATACAAAGCCTTCAGATAACGGGCGGCCGCGCGAGTCGCTTTCTCGGGATCCAGGCGCTCGTCAAAGGCAGAGGTCCGCGCCAGATTGTAATCGAAGCCAGCGGGAGCGGTGAACTGCCACATACCCACGGCGCTCTTGTACGACACGGCCCGAGGCAGAAAACCTGACTCCGCCTGGGCCAGGTAAACCAAATCCTGAGGCACGCCTTCTTCAGTAAAAATTCGCTCGATCAGGGGACGGTAGCGCCCCGATCTTCGCAAACCCGCGATCAGTATATTGCGGCCTTTTTCGGTCGAAAAATAATGCACGAACCCAAGTACCGGATCGGACAGGTCCAACGGAATACCCGAGGAAGTCTGATTCAGCTCGCTCTGGAGCTTCGGGGCAAGGTTGGCATCGACCGGGAAAGTCATGTGGCTGATTTCGTCGATCGGAGCTTTATCGAAAGCCGCCGCCTCGTCTTCGCCACGCTTTCCGGCGCCCAGTTTCTCAACGTCGAAACGGTAGATCAGGTCGCAAAGCTCATCCAATCGTCGCTCAACGCGGCTTCGGTCCTGCAACGTATCCGGAGCGGCCAGTAATGCATCCACAGCCTGATCGAACTCTTTGCGCGCTCCTGCCGGGTTTCCCTGAAAATAAAACTGCCGGCCGGCGTTGAAATGACTTTCCGCCCGTCTCAGGTAGTCATAGGATTCACTGGAACGTGCTCCGCCGTCGCTGGATGAACCTTCCGCGACTTCCGCAGCCGAGTCTAAGGCAAAGGAATCGGACGAACCATCCGATTCCACGAAATTGGCTACCTGAGCAGCCGTACCGCTATCCGTGGATGCGCCGTCGTTTATGGTTGCACTAGTCCGGGAGGGAAGCGCTTGTTCTTGCGCTGCGTGGGAGACACCGATGGTAGCCGCCGACAGAAATACGATTTCGGCAACTATTGGGCGTAGTCTTAGCATCATTCAATAAGCGTCTTTTATAGTTTAGCTCAGTTGTAATCGGAATCTCACTCTAACGCAGCCTAGCGGCGACGGTCAAGAGGAAATCCGCCAGATTCTTCCAAAATATGGATTGAAGTACGGAAACCCATATCGAGGAGGTTGCGTTTACGCTCATCGGCAGCTGGTGGGAGAGTTGCGAATGACGGGTGCAAGAGGGGGTCCGGCATGCATTACGCCTATCGGCGGAAACGAAGGAACTCGCAAATCTGGCGCGAGTTCCTCAAAGGCCCTGAAATTTGATAACTAGCGAGTAGGAACAGGCACTTCTTTACTGCTGGAAATCACACGGTCGATCAATCCATACTCCATGGCCGCATGCGGCTCCAGGATATAGTCGCGGTCGACGTCGCGCGAGATTTTGTCGACGGTCTGGCCGCATGCTTCAGCCAGAATTTCGTTGAGCGACTGGCGCATGCGCAGGATCTCGCGCGCGTAGATATCAATATCGGCGGCTTGACCACCTAAGCCGCTCATGGATGGCTGGTGGATCAGAATACGGGAATTCGGCAGGCTAAACCGCTTTCCTTTGGTGCCGCATGCCAAGAGAACTGCGGCCATCGACGCCGCCTGGCCCAGGCAATAAGTCACGATATCGGGCTGCACCAGCCGCATAGTATCCAAAATCGCTAGTCCAGCCGTGATCGAGCCGCCCGGGGAATTCAAATAAAGCGATATGTCGCGCTCAGGGTCTTCCGCGGCTAGAAATAACATCTGGGCGATAACCAGGTTGGCAACATTATCGTCAATAGGCGTGCCAAGGAAAATGATATTCTCCTTTAGCAGGCGCGAGTATATGTCATACGCGCGTTCCCCTCGCGACGTTTGTTCAACCACCATTGGAACGAGTACAGAATTATTCAATCAAAGCTCCTTTACTGCAAAGCCTTCGCGCATTTGCGAAAAGTATTGGCGGCACACCCATAATACTAGGTCAAGCCTTGATGGAGGCAGAAGCGGCGCAGCTACTGACGTCGCCGGGGCGTCTGCGTTTAGTATGAGAAATTGTTGATTAGCATCGGTCATCAGGCTCAGGAGTATTCTGGCCCGCGGAAGGCATCTCGTAACGTGCCGAAAAGTTAAACATTTCAGCTCCGCAAGCCGAAGGAGATAGCAGGGCAGGGCTAACACTCGCTATGAAGATCTTGATCGCCGATGACAGCGCAACATCCCTGGCCGTGCTGCGCAAGTCGGTCTCCAAGTGGGGCTATGAAGTAGTAACAGCCGAAAATGGGCTGGAGGCCTGGGAAATCCTGGCCAAACCCGATGCCCCGCCTCTGGCTATTCTGGACTGGGTTATGCCGCATATGACCGGGCCCGAGGTTTGCCGCAAAGTTCGCGAAACGCTGCGGGAGCCCTATACCTATATCCTCCTGCTCACTTCTAAGAACACTAAAGGGGAAACGGTGGAAGGATTGGAAGCCGGCGCGGACGACTACATCGTCAAACCGTTCGATCAACATGAACTCCAGGTCCGACTGCGCACGGGACGCCGCATTATTGATCTGCAATTGAACCTGCTGCAGGCAAGGGAAGAATTGCGGGACCGCGCTAATAAGGATGTCTTGACTATGCTGCCGAACCGGGCGGCGATCGCCACCGCTCTGGAGCACGAAATCTCGCGGTGCCATCGCGACCGGCGCACGGTGGGCGTTATCTTGCTTGATCTGGACCACTTTAAGAAAGTAAACGACACTTACGGCCACTTTGCGGGCGATGCGGTGCTCCGCGAAACGGCGGCACGCTTACGCAGCAGCATGCGACCGTACGACCAGGTCGGACGCTACGGCGGCGAGGAATTTTTGGTCGTTCTGCCCAATTGCGATCTGGAGAATGCCACCCACCAGGCCGAGCGGATGCGCCAGCGTTTGCACGACACTACAATGATGGTGGACGGTACGGAGCTCCAAATCTCCGCCAGTTTCGGCGTCAGCGTGTCCGACGGCTCCGAGCGTTCACCGGATATTTTCGTGCGCGTGGCGGATGAAGCCCTTTACCGGGCCAAAGCCAGCGGGCGCAATTGCGTTTCCGCCCTGGTGCTCGAAAACTCCGCGCTTTTTTCAGCCTGAAAAAGGCCGTAGTCTCAGACGATATAGTACGTTAGTTTTAGAGCGCCGCTACTTTATCTGGTGGTTGTCCACAGATATTCCACAATATCGTGGGGCTCGACTGCAGAATAAGACTTGCCCCGAACATCCAATAGGTGTTGAATTAAGGTTGGGCAAGAGCTTTGCCTCAAATCCCTCTAAGAAAGGCCCAACGGATATATCGATGGGACAGCTAGCAGCTAATTTAGCCCTTAAAGTCAAAGAATTACACCGCTCGCTGAAGCGGGAAGAACGCATTGGTGTGTCATTTCCCCGTTTCTTCACCGCCAAGCTGGAAGCGGGTGTCACCCCTTACGATCAAATTGCATGGGAGCTTCGCACCGCGACCATCGGCAACGACAAAGGCTCGGTGCTATTCGAGCAGCGCGACGTGGAAGTACCGGCGAGTTGGTCACAAACCGCGACGAACATTGTCGCGAGCAAGTACTTCCATGGCCGCATGGGTTCACCCGAACGGGAAACCAGCGTAGGACAGCTTGTCCATCGCGTGGTCGACACGATTGCCGATTGGGGTTTCTCCGGCAACTACTTCAAAACTAAGGAAGACGCCGAAAACTTCCGTTTGGACTTGGCGCATCTGATGTTGAACCAGAAAGCCTGCTTCAATTCACCTGTTTGGTTCAACGTAGGCGTCCGCGAATCGCGCGGCTACGGTTTCTACTTCGATGAAGCCACCCAGGTGGTCAAGAAACTCCAGCCCGGCGAGAACCACCCGCAATGTTCGGCTTGTTTTATCAATTCCGTCGGCGACACGCTGGAATCCATTCTCGATCTAGCCAAGACCGAAGGCATGCTCTTCAAATGGGGTTCCGGCACGGGCACCAATCTTTCTGCCATCCGTGAGGAAAACGCCCATCTGTGGGGCGGCGGCCGGGCATCCGGCCCGCTCAGCTTCATGAAGGGCTTCGACGCGTTCGCCGGCGTCATCAAATCGGGCGGCAAAACGCGCCGCGCCGCCAAAATGGTGATCCTGAACTCCGATCACCCGGACGTCGAAAAATTCATCTGGTGCAAGGCTAAGGAAGAAAAGAAAGCCCACACCCTGATTGATGCCGGCTATGACGCTTCGCTCGACGGAGAAGCGTATTCGAGCATTTTCTTCCAGAACGCCAACAACTCCGTTCGGGCGACCGACGAGTTCATGCAGGCAGTGGAAGCTGACTCGGATTGGTGGACCCGCGGAGTGGCGAATGGCCAGCCGGTCAACCGCTACAAAGCCCGCGACCTGATGCGTCAGATTGCGGAAGCCACGCACCAGTGCGGCGATCCCGGCATGCAGTTCGATACCACCATCAACCGCTGGCACACTTCCAAGCAGACGGCCCGCATCAATGCGTCCAATCCCTGCTCGGAATATATGTTCCTCGATGATTCAGCCTGCAACCTCGCCTCGCTGAACCTGATGAAGTTTGTCGGCCCGGATGGCAGCTTCGATGTGGAAGCGTTCCGCCACGCGGTGGACACGGTCATCCTCGCGCAGGAAATTCTGGTGGACAACGCCAGCTATCCAACCGAAAAGATCGCGCTGAAGTCGCATGACTTCAGGCCGCTGGGCCTGGGGTATGCCAATTTGGGCGCGGCGCTGATGTCCCTCGGCATTCCCTACGATAGCGATGAAGGCCGCGATTACGCAGCCGCCATCACGGCGATCATGTGCGGACAATCCTATTTGACCAGCGCGCGCATAGCCGGCGCCGTCGGTCCCTGCCCCGGCTATCCGGAGAATGAGGATTCGTTCCTTGAAGTCATCCGCATGCACTGGAACGCTGTGAACGGCATCGATAGCAAACACGTTCCCCCAGCGATGTTCGAGGCGGCCGAAGCCTGCTGGCGTGAAGCCTACGAAGCCGGTTCAATCGCCGGCTACCGCAATGCGCAAGCAACCGTGCTGGCTCCCACCGGGACCATCGGCTTCATGATGGATTGCGATACCACCGGTATCGAACCCGATCTGGCGCTGGTCAAATACAAAAAGCTGGTGGGCGGCGGCGTCATTAAGATTGTGAACAACACCGTGCCTCAAGCGCTCATTAAACTGGGCTACACTGCCACGCAGGCCGAGCAGATTGTTTCGCACATCGATTCCACTGGAACCATCGAGGGCGCGCCTAGCCTCAAGCCCGAGCATCTGGCCGTGTTCGATTGCAGCTTCCGCCCGCAAAATGGCGTGCGCTTCATCCAGCATACCGGCCATATCGGCATGATGGGCGCGGTGCAGCCGTTCCTCTCCGGCGCCATCTCCAAAACGATCAACATGCCTGAAGAGTCCACGGTGGAAGACATCATGGACGCTTACATGCAGAGCTGGAAAATCGGCCTAAAAGCGGTGGCCATCTATCGTGACGGTTCCAAGCGCGTCCAGCCGCTCAGTTCCGGCTCCGGCAGCAAGAGCGAGAAGAAAGCGGCTGCGGCACTCGCGGCGGCGGCTCCGCAGACTATCGAAAGGGTGGTTTACCGTCCCACGCGCCATAAGCTGCCGGATGAACGTCACTCGCTGACGCACAAGTTCTCCATCGGCGGCCACGAAGGCTACATCACGGTAGGCATGTATGAAGATGGAACGCCCGGCGAAGTCTTCATCTCCATGGCGAAGGAAGGCTCCACTATTTCCGGATTGATGGATACGCTCGCTACATCCATCAGCTACGGCCTGCAGTATGGCGTACCGCTGAAGTTTTTTGTGGATAAGTTCAGCCACGTCCGCTTTGAACCGAGCGGCTGGACAGGCAACCAGCAGGTCCCGTATGCCAAATCGATCATCGATTACATCTTCCGGTGGCTCGGCGCACGTTTCTTGGGCATCACCGAATCGACCGACGCCGGCAATACGCCCAAGCTTCGTCCAACCGAAGTGGAATCGCAGCAAGCGTTGCCGTTCGAGGCAAACGTGGTAAGTGACGCTCCGCTGTGCTCGGAATGCGGCGGCATGATGACCCGCAATGGCTCTTGCTTCAAGTGCGAGAACTGCGGCGGAACAAGCGGCTGTTCTTAATACCTGCGATTACAAATTAGTCAAGACGCCGCGTAGTTAGCGGCGTCTTTTTTTTAGCATTCTAACCTTAAGATCCGGCCGGATTACGTGATAATCTATCCACACTAAGTGCGAAACGACGCAACTTAGCAGGAGGTTACATTGTCATTGTTAAATTTGACAAGACGGGTGTCCCTCGGGGCGCTCTATCTATTTTGTTTCCATGCTATTTCTCCGGCAGCACAGACGTTGACTCCCGCTAGT
>DATHIZ010000456.1:0-4596 GCA_035316385.1 Bryobacteraceae bacterium
CACCACGCGGCCACGCCGTACTCTGACGATTCGGCCACAACAGGAATATCTTGCCCTGCAGGCGGCCCGTGTACGAGAAGCCCGCGAGGAGTTCGCCAATCAGTATGGAGTACGCGCCGGCATCGAAGGCACGATCTCGCACGGAGTCCGAGCTTTTGGGTTGCGGCGAGCTCGCTATTTCGGACAAGCCAAAACGCGTCTGCAACACATCCTCACCGCCGCGGCCATAAACTTAGTGCGACTAGCCGCGTGGTTCGCAGGAGACATCCCTTCTACCACTCGAACCCCACCGCTGGTTGCAGTCCTCAATTGAATTCGCCAGCAGTATCAACTTTGAGCCAGAACCCTTGAATCGCGGACGAACTAGCGCCTGAAGTCCACGATTTGAGGGCAGCGCGACAAACGGCGGAAACGTCTTTGTAGTATTTCAGCCTAGTTTCAGAAAACCCAGCTATGCTTGCAACCATGCGGTTAGGGGTCGCGTTGTTGTTTCTGATTCCGTTGAGCGGGTTCGCTCAGACCACGCAATATGTCGGCTCAGCGACCTGCAAAAGCTGTCATCCTGCCGTTTATGAACGCTGGAGCAAAACGCGGATGGCGAATGTCATCCGTGATCCGAAGGTTCATTCGGCCGCCATTCTTCCAGACCTTTCAAAGCCTGACCCGCTAGTGAAATTCACGAAAGACGATATCGCCTTCGTCTATGGCAGCAAGTGGAAGCAGCGTTATTTCACCAAAAAGGGCGATGATTATTATCCGCTCGGGGCGCAGTGGGATATTACGCATCAGATGTGGCGGGCTTACATGGTGGCCCCTAAAACCGATTGGTGGGTGCCCTTTTATCCCGCTGACAACATGCAGCGCCCGACCGGGACACATGCGATGGCTGCCACTCGGTGAACTACAACATCCAGACCAAGCCGTGACGGAGTGGAACGTGGGCTGCGAAAAATGCCATGGCCCCGGCTCGCTTCACGCGCAGAAGCCTTCGCAGAGCAATATCATCAACCCGGCGCGGCTCGATACTATCCAGGCAACGAATGTCTGCATCCAGTGCCATTCGCAAGGCCAGCCGCTCAGCAATCCCATCAACGGCAAGTATTACGACTGGCCGGTGGGCTTCGAGGTGGGAAAGGATTTAAAGGATTATTGGAAGCTGGAAGAACACAAACTCGAGGAGCAAACTTTCACGCATTTTGCGGACGGCACGGCGCACAAAAACCGAATGCAGGGCAACGATTTCGTGCAAAGCGCCATGTATACGCACGGTGTCCGCTGCAATAGCTGCCACGATGTCCACGGCACGGAAAACAATGCTGATCTGCTGAAACCGGCCAATGTGATGTGCCTGGAATGTCATGGGACGAATTCTCCAAACGGGCCGCACGCCGTTTCCATTGAGGCGCACACGCATCACAAGGCCGGGAGCGCTGGTAATGAATGCGTGAGCTGCCATATGCCTAGAATCGAGCAGGAGATTGCGGACGTTAATATTCGCAGCCACACTTTCCGATTTGTTCCGCCCAGTGAAACGGATAGCCTGAAAGTTCCAAATGCTTGCAACGCCTGCCATACCGATAAATCCAGTAAATGGTCAGCCGATGCACTGAAGACATGGACGAACGTTTCCCCGTGGCGTGTTGCCAATTGACAAGTGCCCTTCGAGTTACGCTGTGGCTTCTTGTCAGCAGTGGTTTACTGTATGGCCAATCCACCACCACGGGAACGTTGCAAGGCGTTGTGATCGACGTTAATGGCGGGGCTGTGCCAGATGCAAGCATCACGCTCCGGCAGCTCTCCTCGGCGGCCATTCGTGCATTTACGACGGGCCCTGCCGGGCAGTTTCAGACTGGTGGTATACGGATAGGAGAGTATTCACTGCATATCGAGAAAACAGGATTTAACCCTGTCAACGTCGATTCACTGACGATCTCGGTCGGCCAGACAGTTACGCAGCACATCACGATGAGCCCCGCATCCGTAACCACACGAATGGATGTACAGGAGCAAGCGGACTTTTTACAAAGCAGCGCCACCACGGCGAACATAGTGCTTGGCGGTGAGCGGATAGAGGACGCGCCTGCGTCGAACAGAAATTATTTGAATTTTGTCCTCGCGGCCCCCGGCGTCTCGGCCTCTCCCGGATCAAACACAAGGCAGTCCATGGCAGGGCTCCGAAACCCTGCAAACGATAGTGGTTTTGTGTTTAACGGTCTGCGGGGGCGTAATAACAGCATCTCTATCGATGGCGTCGATAACCGGGATGAAACCACTGGTGGCAACCGCGTGGCCGTCGGTCTAGAGATGATTCAGGAGTTCCGCGTGTCAGGGACGTCGGTCAGTGCCGAATTTGGAGGCGCTGCGGGGGGCCTCGTCAATATCGTGACCCATACCGGTCAAAACATCTGGCACGGTGATGCGACGTTTTTTCTGCAGAACGAAGATCTGAATGCACGTAGCCCTGAGGTGGAAGCGGGAACCCGTCCGCTGGAAAGAAAATACCAACCCGGAGTATCTGCCGGTGGTCCCATTCAGCGCGACCGGACCTTTTTCTTTTTCGCGTTTGAACAGTCTTGGGAAAACGCGCAGGAATGGTCGGACTCGCCACGGCGCGATGTGAGCGCCATTAATTCTGCCCTCGCCGGACCGGCCTTTGTGGGGGCAGGAGCCCACGCGCTGCTTTCCGGATTGTTTCCGACCAGCGAGATTGATACTGAGTTTTCCGTCAACGGTACACATCTGCTCAACAGCAGCAATACGCTGACTGCTCGCTATGCCTTTTCGCGCGGTCAGGTTCGTCATGATGTGCAATCTGGTGATAATTTCACCGATCAGTCAGCGCGCGGCAGCAGCCGGATCGGCGACCATTCAATTGTTGCGGGATGGTCGTCCATCATCAGCCCCACGAAAATCAATGACGTGCGTGTGCAGTGGAGCCAACGCGCGGCCTCTCTGACACCGAATGCCGAAGGCCCCATGTATGAAATCCCCGGCGTCGTGACCCTGGGGGAAAGCTATCAGCTCGACCAGCAGCGCACGGAGCGACATGCGGAAGTCGTCGAAACATTTCAATGGTCCGCGGGGAAGCATCTGTTTAGTATTGGTGCCAGCGTTCATGGCGTATTTTTCGATAGCCGCCTTGCGAATCGCTTTCACGGAATTTATATCTTCCCGACCCTGAATGCTTTTTTGACAGGGCGGCCGGACGTTGCCATTCAGGCCTTTGGTAATCCCCAGACGAATCTGACGACGGTCCCCGTAGGCACGTGGTTGCAAGATCACTGGCAGGTCACTAAAGCCCTGACCATCGAAGCCGGTCTGCGCTATGACCGCCAATGGCTTCCGCCGGGGATTCCCCAAACCAACCGCAATATCGCGCCACGGCTTGGAGTGGCGTGGCATCCAGGCGGCTCTTCTTCTTGGGTGTTTCGTGCGGGAACGGGGCTTTTCTATGATCGCTATCCGCTTGCCTTCCTGAATGATGCGCTTCAGAAAGACGGTGTTCACGGATTTGAACAGTATCTTGTCGGGGCGCAGGCGCTCCAGGCCTTTAGCCTTTTTCAAGGCGGCTCCTTTCTGCGGCCTCTACCCGGCGTGCAACCATCCATCTACAGGGCCGCCCCTGGATTTCTGAGCACCTACAGCCGCAAATTGACCGCTGGCATCGAGCGGAAGCTTGACCGCAATACGACGGTCACGGCAGAATACAGCAACGTGCACGGCGTCCATCTGCCGAGGACCCGAAACGTCGCCGGTACCCTTCCGCCGCAGTATGATCTGGAGCAAACAGCGAGTTCCGCCTATCAAGGGCTTGCCCTCACACTCAATCGACGCTTGAGCAAAGAGCTGACCTACCTCGTTAGTTATAACCTGAGCCGGACGCATGATGATGCATCCGACTATGATGAACAGCCGCTAAATCCACTGAATCTGCGTCAGGACTGGGCCCTCTCGCGGCAGGATCAGGAACACCGGATCACCGCCAGCGGCCTATTCGATCTTCCCGTTGAAGATTTGAAGTCTGCGCCAGGCTGGCTGCGGGAAAGCTTCGACGGAATTACGCTCGCCCCGATTCTTACATTCGGAAGCGGGCAACCCTTGAACCCGTTGCTCACGACGGATGCCTATCGGACGGGTGCCTACCCGATATCGGCGCGTCCCGCCGGTTTCGGGCGAAACAGCTTCCTGACACCCCGAACCGTTTCCATCGATCTGCGGCTGATGAAAACAATCCTGGTCCATCACGAACGCGCCCGTGTTCAGTTTGGAGTGGAGGCGTTTAACCTCCTGAATCACACCAACCGGCTGCGCGTGAGTCCGTACTATACCAGCACGTTCGGGGCGCTTGTCGAAGCCCAGAAACCACGACAAGTGCAGTTAATGTTTCAGTTTGAATACTGAGGTCGAAAGGGCCGTGAGCGCAAAAACAAATTTCCCTCCCCAAAGTAAGCCTCACATGAACACCACTGGCGAATATGGCGAACGCCGGGCATAGTGGAGGCATGGGCAGCGAACAAGTCGAGCGGCGGGAGATATGGCGGAAGCGGAGTGATCCTGGTGCACACAACAATTCTGCGTTGGGTGCAGCGCTACGTG
>DATHIZ010000457.1:0-8091 GCA_035316385.1 Bryobacteraceae bacterium
GGTACTGAGGTAGAGAGTCACGGTGGTGCCCTGCTGAGCGCGTTCGGTGGACTCGATTTCGAAACCACTCTTGCCGTCGCTCACCCAGCACCACGCGGCTTCCTCACCTGCCTTGCGGGAGATCACCTGGACGCGATCGGCCACCATGAAAGCGCTGTAGAATCCGACGCCGAACTGACCGATCAAGTTGGAATCGCGCTTGGCGTCTCCCGACAAATGCGACAGAAAATTCTTGGTTCCGGAGCGGGCAATGGTGCCCAGGTGAGAAACCAAGTCCTCCTCGTTCATCCCGATTCCTGTGTCGCTGATGGTGAGGGTATGTTGCTCCTCGTCCAGTTCCAGGTCAATGCGAGGCTCGAAAGCAATAGATTTATAGGGTTCTTCGGTAAGCGTCAGATACTTGAGCTTGTCGAGCGCGTCGGAGGCATTCGACACGAGCTCGCGGAGAAAAATTTCCGGATGAGAATAGAGAGAGTGGATAATCAACTGCAATAGTTGATTTACTTCGGTTTGAAATTCGCGTTTTTGCATCGAGACAGACGATCTTTATTGTCTCAAATACGCCTTTCTATTCGCTCCGCAAAGCCGCCACCGGGTTAACCGACGCCGCGCGGCGGGCGGGAATGTAACTGGCTAGGAGGGCCGAAACGCCGAGCACCGAGGCGACGGCGCCCAATGTCGGCACGTCCCAGGTTCGGACGCCAAACAGCAATCCGCGCATTAGAGTCGCCGCAGCCACGGAGCACACAATGCCGATGACGATGCCAAGCGCGGTCAGCCGTCCCGCCTCTGTTAGAACGAGTCGGTAGACCGAACCGGTCTGAGCTCCGAGCGCCATGCGGACTCCGATCTCGCGGGTTCTCTGACTGACGGAATAAGCAACTACTCCGTAGAGTCCGACCACGCCGAGAAGCAGCGCCAATGCGGCGAAGCCTCCCACCAGCCAGGCTGAGGACCGGTGCAGGTAGGCGGCCTGCGAGTTGTTGATCCTGTCGCTCATGGTCTCGCCTAGAGGCATCACGATGCCGGGATCAATTTGATGGATGGCCGCAGTCAGTACGGGCAGCACCGCCTGCCCGGCTTGTGATGTCCGGACCACCACGATGAATTCGCTCCCTGGCTCCTGGTTAAAGGGATAGTAGAGAACTGGCCGGTTCGCCGTGTCCAATTGACCTTCCTTGATGTCTTCCACGATTCCGACGATTTCTACGGGTACTGGTGGAACGGAGAGCCCCGAAATGTGCTTGCCGATCGGGTCCTCACCCGGAAAGAACTGCCTTGCCATGGTCTGGTTGATAATCACCACGCGCGGCTTTGAACCATCCTCCGCTTCCGTGAAATAACGACCCCGCCATAACTTCGCGCCAAGAGTTGTGAAGTATCCAGGGCTGATATCCCTCTCGGGCGCTTCGTTGTGCTCTCCGTGCCAAGGCCGGCCCAACACGCGGAACCAGGTTGTGTTGCCCCAGCTGGTGATTGGAAATTCGCTGGAGACGGCGACGGACTGCACTCCTGGCAGACTCGCGATCCGATTCACCACTTGGCGCTCCAGCGCAATGGCCTGTTCTTTTTTGGCATAGCTGGATTGCGGCGCCACGACCCACAGCGTAACCAGATGACCGGCCTGCATCCCGGTATCGACGTGCAACAAGAGGTATAGACTCTTGCCGAGAAGTCCCGCGCCGCCAAGCAGCACCACGGCGGTGGCCAGTTCGAGGACTACGAGTTTTGACCCAAGGCGGCGCCACGTATTTCCCGCTGAGCCGCGGCTGCCCTCGGTCAAGCCCTGCCGCATCGCCATGCGAGCCCCGAGATGCAGCGCGGGAGTGAGGGAGAACAGCACCGCCGCGAGCAGTGCGATTACGCCCGCAAACGCCAACACGCGGACATTCAAGCTGAGACCCTGCAGATATGGCATGCGAGCCAGCATGTCGGTGGAAATGAGGTTGGTCAGGAGTTGCATGGCCCCATACGCAGCCGTCAGACCGATCAAACTACCGGTTGCGACAAGCACCAGCCCCTCCGCTATAAATTGGCCCATCAATCGCGCGGATGAGGCGCCCAGCGCGCCTCGTATCGCAATCTCGCGCTTCCGGCTCTCGGATCGGACCAGCAACAGACTGGCGACATTCACGCTGGCGATCAGCAATAGCAGTCCGGCGCCGCTTAACAGCACCAACAGTATTGGGCGGATATCGCCAACAATTACTTCAGTCAGAGGCGCTACGGCCGCGCCCTGATCGCGATTGGACCCGGGATACTGCCTTTCCAGTTGCTTCGCAATTGACTTCAAGTTGGCCAACGCGGTCTGCCCGGAGACATTGTCTTTGAGTTGCGCTACACCGTACAGATTGTGGCAGCTGCGCCGCAGGTCGCATTCGCTGGACGCGTGAATGGTGGCCCAGAACTCGGCGGGTTCGGCGGGAGCGAAATGAAACTGCGGCGGCAGCACGCCGATGATGACGTTCGGAGCGCCATCCAGCATCACCGCCTGTCCCAACACATCCGGCTTCCCGCCATACCGTTTCTGCCACGCAGCATAGCTCAGCAGGACCGTACGGGGCGCGGCGAGCAAATCGTCGCCGGCATGAAAATCGCGGCCCAGCACCGGAGTCACTCCGAGTGTGCGAAAGAACCCATCACTCACGCGCGCGCCACGTGACGGTTGCGCGCCACTCGGAGTATTCAGTATGAAACCAGTCCTCTGATACACCTCCAGCGAGCGAAAGACCGTATTGAGTTTTTTCCAGTCGAGGTAATCGAGATAGGAAAGGTTGCTCTGCGGAAATAGCGGGACAGACTCAAACACGGCTACCAGACGATCTGCATTCTGGTACGGCAAGGGCTTGATGAGCGCCGCATCCACAAAGGCGAAGATGGAAACACTGGCGCATATGCCGACAGCCAGCATAAAGACAGCGGTGCAGGTGAATCCAAGATTTTTCCGCAATTGGCGGACTGCAAAACGAAGATCCTGCCACAGGTTTTCGAGGAGCGGGATGGTGCTCCGGTCACGGTAAGCCTGTTTGGCGGATTCAATGCCACCTAATTTCAGAATCGCTTCGCGCCGCGCCTGATCGGGAGTCATACCGGACCGTTGATTATCGTCCATGTGCATCTGTACATGAGCGTCAATCTCGGCCGCACGGTCGCGCTCTCGCCGCTCATTTGGCAAGACGCCTCCCAATCTCCACAGCCATGCCCGTAGCCTCTTCATGCCGGATCCCCAGCAGCTAGGAAGCGCGCCAGAATCGCGGTCGCCTGCTCCCAATTTCGCGTCTCCTGCTCGAGTTGTTTCCGCCCGGCGCGCGTAAGCTTGTAGAACTTGGCCTTGCGGTTGTTCTCCGACACGCCCCATTCGGAGGAGATGCATCCTTCCTGCTCCAACTTCAACAGCGCCGGGTACAACGTTCCGTAGTTCAAAGACAGCAGATTCCCGCTGGTCTGCTCAATCCGGCGAGCAATGCCGTATCCATGCAGCGGCCCCAGAGCCTCAATGGTTTTCAGCACCATCAAAGCAAGCGTCCCTTGCCAAACATCCGCTTTATCGCCCATTAAGGCCGCCCCTATTGCTAACCAATATGGATTTTGCCACATGCTCTATGGGAAAGCAATAGGACCTTGCGGGAGCGTCTTGATATGATCGCCGGGAGATCGAGAGGACCTCCTACATCCATGACTGATAAAACATCTCGCAGATTCTTCCTCGGCGCGGTAACGGCCGCCGCCGCTACGCGCGTTTGGGGAGCGAATGACAGGATCAATGTGGCCATCATCGGGCTAGGTGGACGGGGATCAAATCACCTGAACATTTATTCCAAGATGTCCGAAGCACGCGTGGTAGGGCTTTGCGATGTAGACCAGGCGGCGCTTGAACGAGCGCAAACCACGCTTCAGAAAAACACCGGCGCCAAGGCGAAAGAATTCGGCGACATGCGCGAGGCTTACGCGGATCCCGGCATCGAGGCGGTTTCCATCGCCACGCCCAACCACTGGCACGCGCTGGCGGCGATCTGGGCCATGAAAGCAGGCAAAGACGTATACGGTGAGAAGCCCGCTTGCTACAACATCTACGAAGGACAGCGGATGATCCAGGTAGCGGGCGAGACCAAGCGAATGATGCAGGTGGGCTCGCAGCACCGCAGCACGCCCTTCAAAATGAAAGCCATCCAGGCATTGCAGGGCGGGCTGATCGGCGACGTCTATCTTGCCAAGGGGCTCTGCTTCAAGCGGCGCGCCTCGATCGGGCACGCCGCGGATGGCCCTACGCCGCCAGGCGTGAATTGGGACATGTTCCTCGGACCGGCTCCGCTACGGGCGTTCAATCCGCTTCGCTTCAAATACAATTGGCACTGGTTTTGGGAGACCGGCAATGGGGATATCGGCAACCAGGGCGTGCACGAGATAGGCATTGCCCGCTGGGGACTGGGCGATCCACAGTGGCCCAAGACCGCAATTGCGAGAGGCGGTAAGTACGCCTATAAGGACGATCAGGAAACGCCGAACACGCTGCTCGCCAGCTACGACTATGGCGGCCGCGAGATTGTGTTTGAAGTGCGCGGTTTGCTAACAGGAGGAGAAGGCGTTCCCGTCGCTCGGCGTGGAGGGGCGCCAGCAGAGGGAGCCGTAGCGCCTCCCACATCTACCGCCCCTGTCGCCACGGCTCCAAAAGCTGGAGCACCGCTAAATATTCTCGTGGGCAATCTCTTCTACGGCACCGAGGGATGGGCGGCCATGAGTGACGCCGGCTTCCAGGCGTTCAAGGGAGAAAGTAACGAACTGGTCATGGATGAACGGCCCGAAAAAGGACACGACGCCACCGCTCTGCACATGCAAAATTTCCTAGCCGCTTGCCGGTCTAGAAACTCCAAAGAACTGCATGACGGCCTGGACAACGCATACCAGAGTGCTTCCCTGTGCCACCTGGCGAACATCAGCTACCGCGTGGGACGTGAGTTAACACTGGAAGCTGGACCGAAATTCGCAAACGATCCCGAGGCGAACAAACTGATTACGCGGGAGTATCGCAAGCCCTACGTGGTCTAGCGGCATGCCTGCCGCCGAAGCCACCGCGCTTGAGCGGCCGGTGATGCGCCAAATCTGGCGCGCGCTTACCTTTCTGCATTGGCGCTATGACCCCAGGGTGATTCGCCCCTTGCTGCCCGGTGGCCTGAAGCTCGATATTTTTGATGGGTCCGCATGGGTAGGCTTGGTTCCCTTTGAACTCGCGGACGTGGCGCCGCCGAAACTACCAGCGGTACCGTGGCTCTCGCAATTCCCGGAAACTAACGTGCGGACTTACGTTCGCGGTCCCGATGGCGAACCCGGGGTTTGGTTCTTCACGCTGGAAGCAGACCGCTTGATCGCCGTAATGGCCGCGCGCGCGTGGTACCACCTGCCTTACCGCTGGGCAAAGATGAACGTACAGGTACAAGGGAACCGGGTGGAATACCGAAGTGAAAGGAGCCGGCTATTCGGAAAGGGCCATACGGACATCGCAATCGAAGCAGGCGACGCGATGCAGCCAGGCGAACTGGACCATTTTTTGACTGCTCGTTTCCGTTTATATGCGGCTTCCCGCACACGGCTCGCCTACGCTCCCGTTGAGCACGCACCCTGGCCGCTGCAGCAAGCCCGCGTCTTGCGGCTGGACGAGAACCTGGTGGAGAATTCCGGCGTGCCCGATCCACAAGGAGAGCCGCTGGTTCATTTTTCACGAGAGTTGAAGGTCAGAGCCGGCGCTCCTCAGTGGATGTAAGAACCAGCAACGCCCGTTTCTCCAGTAGCCGGTGAAAGGTCAAGCGAGAATATAGACGATGCCACACGATAGAGCAAGCGGAGCAATGCCCGCCGGACCATGCTGCCTGGTAATCTTCGGAGCGGCCGGCGATTTGACGAAAAGACTGGTTGTGCCATCGCTTTACAACCTGGCCCGTGCCAAACTGCTGCCGGCGGGTTTCGCCGTCGTGGGAGTGGATTTGGCCGACCAGGACAGCGACGCCTGGAGCAAATCGCTTGAAGCGATGACCCGCCAGTTCGTGCAGGGTACCGGCGGCACATCGCAATTCGATCAAGACGTTTGGAACTGGCTGAGCAGCAGGATGTACTATCTGCGGGGGGATCTGAACGATCCGGCCAGTTACGAGAATCTGAAGTCGAAGTTGAGCGCGCTGGACAGCGACCACCAAACCGGAGGCAACTATCTTTTTTATCTGGCCATCGCCGACCGTTTCTTCGGCCCTGTGGTGGAGCATCTGGGGCAGAGCGGACTCGCGGGCGAAGAAAACGGCCAGTGGAGACGCGTGGTTGTAGAGAAGCCGTTCGGTCACGATCTGGCTTCAGCCAAAGCGCTGAACCGGCAAATTTTGGCAGTCCTGGACGAAACGCAGATTTACCGCATCGACCACTTCCTGGGTAAGGAAACGGTACAGAACATCATGATGTTCCGTTTCGCAAGCGGACTATTTGAGCCGCTGTGGAACCGCGATCGGATTGACCATGTGCAGATTACGGCCGCCGAGACGGTGGGAGTGGAGAAGCGCGGAAAGTTCTATGAGAAGACCGGCGCACTGCGTGACATGATTCCCAATCACGTCTTTCAACTAATGGCGATGACAGCCATGGAGGCGCCGAATTCTCTCAGCGCTGATGCCGTGCGCTCGGAAAAAGCCAAGGTGATTGAGGCGATTCGAATTTGCTCAGTCCAAGACGTTCCCTGCAGCGCCGTACGCGGCCAATACGGCGCGGGCAGGATTGCCGATCAGCCCGTGCTTGGCTATCGCGACGAGGCTGATGTTGCGGCGGAATCGAACATGGAAACGTACGCGGCGATGAAGCTGAGTATCGATAATTGGCGCTGGTCGGGCGTGCCGTTTTATATACGTACGGGAAAAAGACTGAGCCAGCGCAGGACGCATATTGCCATCCGCTTCAAGGAAACGCCAGCCGCGCTCCTGCGCGATACCCATGCGCAAAATCCGCTGCCGAACTGGCTGCTGCTGCGGATTCAACCGGATGAAGGAATTGCGATTGAGTTTGGAGCTAAAATCCCCGGGCCGGCCGTGAAACTTGGGGACGTGCGAATGGATTTCAAATATCAGGATTATTTCGGCACCGCTCCCGCAACAGGTTACGAAACGCTCATCTACGATGTGATGATCGGTGACGCCACCTTGTTCCAGCGAGCCGACAATATTGAGGCGGGCTGGCGCGCCGTCCAACCCGTGCTGGACTACTGGGCGGCGAACGCACCGGGAGACCTTCCCAACTACGCCGCCGGCAGCTTTGGGCCGCAAGCGGCGGACGATTTGCTTCAGCAGGACGGGCGCGCCTGGCGAGCGATTGTCTAGCAGCCATCTCAGTGTGAGGCGGCCGCCATTGCCCCGTTGAGACGTTGAAAGACGGCGCCACACTGGCCGTTCTCGACGGCGAACCGGAGATGCTTCACATTTTCGACGCAGATCTCGGTCGCCCGGGCTGCGTCTTCAGGATCTCCATTACTTCCGCAATGAACTCATCCAGCGGCATCGCGTGAGGATCGGAGGCGCTATTGAGCAGGTCCGTGGCGACGTGCGGAGGAATGAGTTCGAATACCTCCGCGGTGGTCGCCTGAAGCTGGTAGCGCAGGGACTGTGTGTAGGAATGGATCGCGGCCTTGGTGGCGCAATACGTGGGGGTTAGCGCCGCGGTAAGGCGGATGGGACCCAGCAAATTGGTTGCCATCGTGGTTTCGGCGTCCGCAAGATCGTCCGGTTGCGCCAGTAGGTTTTCATCCGCCCGCGCCGGGCCTTAACGAAAATGCAGCGCCCGGTACTTTCGCAGCAGCTCGTACATAACGATAGCGCCCGCGCTGGCCACGTTCAGGGAATGCTTCAAGCCCAGCATGGGGATGCGCACATGCGTATCGCAGGCGGCCAGTAGATCCGGAGATAGGCCGTCTACTTCGTGGCCGAACAGTACGCACACCGGAAAGCGCGGCTGCCAGTCAAAAATATCGACTGCGCGCGTGCTGGTCTCGATAGCCGCTATTTCATAGCCACCGCCTCGAAGGCTGGCTAACGCGGAAGCAACGTCGTCTACGGCCTCCCAGGG
>DATHIZ010000458.1:0-18321 GCA_035316385.1 Bryobacteraceae bacterium
GGTGAACACGGTGCGCGAGACCGGCCGCGTTTTGCAGGTAGGCTCACAGACGACTTCGGCAGACCAATGGTGGAAGGCCAAGAAGGCGATTGCGGATGGAATGATCGGCAAGATGATCATGAGCCAAGGCTCCTATCATCGCAACTCGGCCGACGGCGAATGGAATTGGCCGATGGATGCCGGCGCGGGACCGGATGGCAAAGGCGAAAATTATATTGACTGGAAAACATGGCTCGGATCAGCGCCGCAGCGCGCTTATGATCCGGACCGCTACTTTCGTTTCCGGAAATATTGGGATTATTCGGGCGGGATTGCGACGGATCTGTTTTTCCACGTAGTGGCCCCGATGAATATTTGCTGGCCGCGGCCGCAATATCATCGAAGGTTGCGGCTTCCGGCGGCATCTATGCGTTTCACGATAGCCGCGAAGTGCCGGACACATTCCATTTAATAGCGGAGTACGCCGAAGGGCATTCGTTGGTGTTGAGTTCTACGCTGGGCAACTCACAGCACATTCCAGGATTGATTCGCGGCCACGAGGGCACGCTCATCATGGTGGAGGATGGAAAGTTCGAGCGGTACTCGGAGAACCTGATTATACGTCCGGAGGCGCCGCACGGCCATACTTTTCCAGGTTACAAATTCGGCAAGGATGAGATTAAGATTCCGGTGGATCGAGCGGACATGATGCAGCTGCATATCGGCAACTTTCTCAGTTGCGTGCGGACGCGAGAAAAGCCGCATTTGGATGTGGAAACGGCCGCGCATGCGCAGATCCTGATTAACCTTTCAGTAGAGGCGTATCGTTCCGGCCGCGTGAAGTACTGGGATGAAGAAAACTGGCGCTCGAGCGATTCCCCGGTGCGTTCCTAATGATACTTCGCTGCTCCGTCCTGGCAGGAGCCTTCGCCCTCTGTCTTTCCGGGCAAATTCGCCTCAACGAAATACAGATCATCGGCAGCCATAACAGCTACCATACGGGGCTGGCTCCGAGCGATATGGAGCTGTTGCGGAAACGGAATCCGAAAGCCGCGGATGCTTTGGACTATCGTCATCCGGCACTGGAGACGCAGCTTAACGACGGCGTGCGCCAACTGGAGCTGGATGTTTTCGGAGATGCGAAGGGTGGCTTGTTTGCGCGTCCCGCGTATCCCGATTTAGTGGTGAAGGCCGGCTTACCGGCCGACCCACCATTCGATCCCGAGCACGCGATGGAGAAACCAGGCTTCAAAGTGTTGCATGTGCAAGACATCGACTACCGCAGTAATTGCGAACCGTTTACGCAGTGCCTCACAATCATCCGGGACTGGTCAAAAGCGCATCCGGAACATCTGCCGATTTTCATTCTCGTCGAAAACAAAGATGGCAAGCCGGCCGCACGAATGACGCAACCGGAGGCGCTCACGCCGGAAACGTTTGACGCGCTGGACGCCGAAATCCGCTTAGTATTCACGCGTTCGGAGATGATTGTTCCGGACGATGTCCGCGGAAACCACGCAACGCTAGAAGAGGCTGTGCTCACCGGCGGCTGGCCTGCGCTTGACCAATGCCGCGGCAAGGTCGTTTTCCTGCTGGATCAGCGGAGAGTCGGGCCGCTGTACGTACAGGGCCACCCCTCGCTAAGAGGTCGAGTGCTTTTCACGAACGCTGAACCGGGAACTCCGGATGCCGCGTTTGTGGAGATGAATAATCCCACGCCTGTGGAACACATACAGGAATTGGTCCGTAAAGGGTATATCGTCCGAACTATGACCGACCCGGGTCCACAGGGAGTGCGCGAAGGCGCGACGCAACGGCGCGATGCGGCCATGGCCAGCGGCGCTCAAATCTTGAGTACTGATTATCCGTATCAGGAACGCGCGCCAGGATCGCACTACTCGGTGAGCTTCGATGATGGCAACGCTCACTGCAATCCGGTGCTGAAGCCGAGCGCGTGCGACGCCGCAAGTTTGCGGGACGGAGCGGACGTCCAGTCCGATCGTCATCGGCGGTAAAGAAGCCGTTAGCGGTAGCCGCGGGCCGCGACAAGGATCTCCCCGTTAGCCATCCGCAATCCTGAGAGGCGCAATTCACGAATCTGGGGGCAGGCTTTTTGCGGGGCTTTCCGGTTAAATGCTGGAGAGTTGATCCGAGTACGCGCGCAGGACGTCGCGCTGGAGGACGAGGTTGGCGTACTTTCCTTCGCGAACAATTTCGATCAGACCAGCTGTTTCCAGTTCCTTGATATGGTGCGAGAGGGTTGCGGCGCTCACGCGGTGGGTCTCGTGCAGCCTGCTGCACGGCATCGGATCGTTCTGGGCGCCAATCTCCTTCAGAATCTGATAGCGGCGCGGGTCAGCCAAGGCGCGGGAGATTAAGGCAAACTGCCGCTCGGTCAATCGAACTGGGTTGGCGGCGCCCATAGGTTCAAATACCATCCACAAGTTCAATTGTCCATCACGGTATATTCAGCACTCTCAAAAGCGCGCGTCGCGAAAAAGCTTGGCCGCTGGGAGAGGCCGAAAAGCAACGGCGCGATGCCACGAAAACAGCTGCGATGGGTGGCCGGTGAACCGTGCGAAGGCACGTCATTGACGCCCAGAAGAGTTGCGTCCGCGATAAAGTCAGCTCTTGCAGGAACACTGTTATCAGCGCGGCAAGCGCCAGCGCCGAGAGTAAAAGTTTTCATGGTTATGCCGGCTCCCCAACGAAGCCCAGTATCCCTTAAGCCCGGCGCCGAAGCGAGAATGAAAATACTATTTAAATCGTAGAAGCGGTTAAGGAAGTTTGGTGGCTTGACGCGAGGCCATCTGCCAGTGGCCGCCTTGCAAGACCCACACTTCTGTAATGTACAGATGGCTGACGCCGGTCTGCACAGTGGTAATCACGGCCGCATGAGTAATGACGACCGTATCACCGTACTGCCGCAGCTTGGTGTTTTCGAAGTCAATAGATTTGTAGGTCGTTCCGCCGGCCGTGGCGTCGTGAATAAACTCTTCTTTGGTTTGAGTTTTTGCACTGGAATGGGTATAACTGAGATCCGGCGCGAGGAGCTTATCCAGGGTGCTCCTATCCCCTTTAAGGACAGCCGCGGTCCATTCTTTTTGCGCGTTCGTGACCGCCGTTTTGACGCTGGCGGTCGGCTCCGCCGCGGACAAGCAGCATGCCAGCGCGAACAGGCAGAAGAATATTTGTGTGGTTCGTTTCATGGCTTGCATTCTTTCACAACCGGGGAAGGAACCAGCAGAGAAAGTTGAGCGGTGGATCTGTTTTCATACGGCAAATGAGTTCTTCGCCGTCGGCGACCAGCACACTCGCCGCAGGTACACCGTGAACCTTTGTCCAGCTATTCCCCGGCCGGTCAAAGACCGCTGTTCCCACAACTGTGCGGCCATTCATTCTGTTGGCGTACAGGGCGCCACCAGCCGTGAAGGCGCCCGGAGTCCATTTCATGGCATCTATTTCCCATTGACCTCGCAGATTTCCGGTGAAGTCCAACTCGATCCATACCCATTTCTTCGCACCGGGCGATAGTATTGCGCCGATACGATCCTTTGAGGCGAGCAGATGCGCCGCGCCGAGCATTGGGCCGGTCAACATGTCTATGCCGACGCCTTCCCAGGAAGGCAATTGAGAGCGGGGAAGAAACGCGGAAAGCTGCTGGCCGTCGCGTGAAAACTTGCCGGACGTCAGATCGTTCGGTTCGACCATTCGACGGATTGATGACGATTTCGTACATGCGCTGGCCGTCGGGTCCGTAGAGGTTTGTTTGAAGGGCTTGGGGTCGTCCCTTTTCACTACGTAGCCTTTGTCGAAGACGAGACTACCCTCGGGCCAAAAGCCTTCGTAACCGGTCTCGTGCGAGGGCACAACCGGGCTACCAGGAACAGCGCCGATCAGGGCACAAAGGGAAAGAGGGACGGATGAGCGGCTTGGTCCCTCTTGTTTTGATACACAGATCGCGCTTGGTTAATACCTCGGTTCGGTGTAATACTGCGGCGCGGTGGGAATGGCCAGCTTGAGCCAAGGAGTGGTTTCGACGTTGGAACCTTCTACGCTGGAGCAGCTGCCGATCCCGATTGGGCCAAGCGGGCAGCCCCAAAAATTATTCGTGGCGTAAACGGGTCCATTGCCCAGGTTGCTCAGACCATACTGAAGGCCCCAAAGATTATTGAACTGCACCTGGACGAGGGCAGGATTGTGGGTCACTACATCATAGCTGTCCTTCTGAATCGAGTTGCCCGAGATGATGTTGCCCGTGACCGGACCAGCGGCGTACACATTGATGCCGGTTGTGCCAGGGGTGGCCGCATCGCCAGTGTCAGTGCCGTTATTCATGATGGTGTTTCCGACTACCATATTGTCATCCAGGTTTTGGCCAGGGACATGCGCGTGCATAGAAATGCCGGGGTGGCCATTGTCGCTGACAAAATTATTGACGACGACGTTACCGTATGACTTCGCATCCGGTACAGAGGCAAAAATTCCAATGCCGGAACCCCCACCGACGCCATTACCGTTTCGTGTAGAACGGTTGGCATAGATCGTGTTGTGATAGACACCCAAAGGTACAGCTGACCCTGATATCGAGGCAGCGGCGTGGGAGGCCATGGTGATGCCACAGGCGAACGGGTTGTTACGCACCAAGTTGAAGCTCACCAGATTATCGTGAGCTGGGCCGGTATCGTCCGACAACAGAATACCGCCGGCGTTCCCTTCAACGGTGTTATTGGTGACGATTGAGTGGTCCGCTCCTAAAACGTGAATTCCTTCACCGCAATCCATCTGCTCGCCTGGTTCAAAGGCCTCCAGGCCAGGGCACGCGCCGCCTGCGAGCGACTTGTTGTTGTTGTAGACGGCATTGGAAGAAATGGTTACAGCCGAAGCATTCGCCACCAGGATGCCTTCAAAATTGGCGTTCTGCACGGTAAACCCAGAGACATTAACGCCGGCAAGGTTCGGCGTATTCAAACCGTCAACAAAGATTCCCCGGCTTAAGCCCGCGGCTTCAACGATGGCTCGATTGCCGACCAACGACAGCGGCTTAGTAATGACCACGGCTTCCCTGTAAGTGCCCGATTCAACGTTGATGACATCGAACGGGGCGGCCGCGGAAATTGCGTCCGCAATGCGAGAGTAACAGCCATTTGCCGGTCCTCTATGTCCTCTGGCGCTTACGCATAAATTGGCTCCGCTCGCAGTTAGAGGCAGAACGGAACAAGCAAGCATGGCAATGATGCAAACGTTTTCATTCTTCACGGAATTCCTCCCTTTTGGTGTCTTTTTTGGGGCGTGTTCAAAGTGCCGCATTCCATACTAACGAACCGTAAGTGAGGTGGTACAGGTGCAAGCCGCCATCAAGTACCAGACGGCGTCCGTCGATATTGGCTGATCCGCGCGGCTTTCGTAAGTAGTGAAGGATGGCTGAAGACCGTTTCACTCCTACCTGGGAGTGAAATCTCGCAGTTGATCCACGGTTTTCTGGTCTAACTGGCTGAGCAGTTCTACTACGAGTTCCACCATTTGGTCGAAATCGCGGCGGTTCATGATGCCGTTGTGGGCGTGCGTGTAGCGTACGGGAACCACCAAGTTCACAGTCGGCGTGCCACCGTTGCTGGCCTGAATTTCCGCCGAGTCGTCGCCATAGCCTTGCACCAGGTCGAGTTGCAGTGGAATTTGTTTTTTGGCGGCGGCTTGCTTCACCAGCGCGACCAGCTTACGGTTGGCCACGGCGCTCGAATCAAACAGAAACATTCCCGGTCCGGCGCCGAGCTTGGCTTGCGTTTCTTCGGGGCGGGTACCGGGCGTGTCGCCCGCGACTCCACCTTCAATTGCGAATCCAATATCAGGTTTCACCACCTGCACTGCGGCCTTTGCTCCGCGCAGACCCAACTCTTCCTGAGTGGTCGCCACATAGAACAGCTGATTGGCATGACTCAGTTTGGCCGTGCGGCGCATTGCTTCGACCAGCACTCCGCAGCCCACCCGGTCGTCCCATGCTTTGCCCAGGTAGTTGTTCGAACCGTTCATCACCAGAAACGGTGAGTTGGGAACCACGGGGTCGCCCGGCTCGACACCCATCGCGGCCGCTTCCGCCGCCGTCTTGGCGCCGATATCCAAGAAGAGCGAGTCGCGCGGGAACGGTCGGGTCCGTTCATCCGGCGGTGTTACGTGGATATCGCGAATGCCCGTGACGGCATTCACCGGCCCGTGCGACCCAATGATAATCCAGCGCTGACCCACAAGGGCTTGGTCGAGCCAGCCGCCCAGCATCTGCATGGTGAGCAACCCGCCCGGCGTCACGCGCCGCACCATGCCACCCAATTCGTCCATGTGCGCGTCGATCATGATGCGCGGCCCGCTCGTGCCTTGCTGCGCAATCACCGAGCCCATACCGTCATAAGTGAGCGACGAAGCGAGGGGCTTCATCTGTTCCACCATAATGGCGCGCACAGCCTCCTCAGCGCCGGGCGGCCCAGGGGCGTTGGAGAGTCTTTCCAGAAGAGTCACCGTGTTGTCGGAACTCTGACGCGCGGTACAGAAGGGAGCGCAGACAGCAGTGATTAGAAAAGCCGCGGCTAGCATTGAAATCAGTCTCATAAAGGAACCGATCTTAGCAGGCGTGGCTTTATTTATTCCAAAATTCTTCAGTCACCGACGTTTCAGAGATCCGCGCAGCCAGCTTTTGCATCAGGACCCGAACATGTTTCAGGATGTGGGCCGCCTGATCGCGATTATAAAATACGGCTGAGCCCCCGTGAGACACGTGGGTTTTCCATGCATCGTCGAAGGACCGGAGCACTTGCACAAGTTCGCCGTAGAAGGCAACTTGAAGCTCCTTGATGTCCTCCGCACCGCCCCATTTGCTTGCCGGAGCCACGCGCAGGTCGAAAACAACGATTTCGAGTTTCTTGAGTATTTGAGTCCAATCTTTTTCGCCCGACTGCTTGTCGGCAAGGGTGATGCGGCGGTCACGCGCGAGGCTTCGCAATCCCACTTCCGCCGCGCGCAGCAGATGAAAAACGGCTGCCGTGAAACATTCCGCCGCAAAGCAATCGGCAGCAGCTTTCACGTCTCGGGCGGCAGCCGGAAACCGAGTTTTCACTTCGTACCCGAGCAAAGCGTCTTCCTCGACAAATTCAAATCCGTCTTGCCCTACTTGTAAAAATTGCTTCTTTTGCAGGCTGCGCAGGATAGAGGTCTTCAAGGTAGTAAGAGAAGAAGACATACCGGGCAAATCAACAAAGGGTTTGGAGAGTAAGTCTTTGGCTGTAAGGCAGTATTCCACGCAATCCACAACACGCTGGCGCCGGAATATATTCTCCAACTGATCAATGATGGTCAACATATTCTTCAGATGACCATTTTCGCGGAGCACTGTTTTCTTCCGGTGGGTCCTTTCGACGTGAGGAAACGTCTCATTGGAGGCGAGCAGCGAGGTCAAGTAGGCCAAGAGGGAAACATCCAGCTGATTCATCATCTCCCACAAGCTTGCAAGCCTTCGGGCGTTGTTGCAGGCTATCTTTACCACTTCGATCGCACTTCGCCTATCCTCTGTCATCCGATTAGGAAATCTGTTAGGCGAAAAAGTAAGCGCACTGCAGCTTGGCAAAAGCTGGGCCTTCGCTTAGCCCGCTTGTAAAATTTTGGAGAGTGAACACGGTCAATTCAGAAACACTGTATTTACATTTCTTAGCACAGTGTTGACTTAGTAGGCGGGACGCCATAAGAATCTCCCTATGTACACTTTTGGGTGTTACTTTCAATACAATAGTAGAGCTAGTAAGTATGTCAGAGCAACTTACCAGTGCGTGTGCTAGACGACTAGCTTACTCTTGCCGGCGTCGACCTTACTAGCATCAATACCGGGGACGTTCTTTAGATCGTCGACGGATTTGAAGCTGCCCTTTTCTTTGCGGTATTGTACGATGGCATCGCCTAGCTTTTCCGGAATTCCCAAAACTGTCTGAAAATCTTTCGAGGTTGCAGTGTTGATGTTGGTTTTGGAATCGGGCGAAAAGTTGGCGGTCAGGTAATCGACGATCTCGCCAAACTCATCGTCGGTCCCCTGCGCGCCGCGCTGTACCATGCTCACCACCACCTGCGTCCACCCGTCCTTATCCAGCTTGCGGCCAATAACAATCTCCGCTCCGTGGCATGCACCGCAGATTCTTTGCGTAGTCTCTTTGCCAGGGCCATCCGGCAGTTGCGCTTTTTGCGCCAACAAGGAAGGGGCGGCGGCTACAAGGCAAAAAAGACCGGCAGGCGCGACGATTTTAGATCGGGCGGACAACATCAAAACTAGTTTCTCCTAATTAGGGACGATTCTCTGGCTGGGCGCTTCGGGATTGCCTGGTCCGAAATGCTTCAACATAACCAGATTCTCACTATCGCTCCGGTTGGTTATAACGACGCCGTGGGCGGCGGCTGCGGCCGTGACGAATAGTTCATCTTTCGTCATTTGTCCAAAGCGGATGAGACTCGGCGTTTCAACCGCATGCTTGCCGAGTGTGCCCTGGCCCTGCACCAAAATCAATCCGTAGGCCGCCGCGTCCTGGATGGTCACGGAGCGGCCGGGGAACACCGTTAGTTCTTTCGCCGAATAAAAGGGCGTGGAGTAGACAACCCAATTTTCACTGTATCCGGATTCCAACATTTCGTCCACGGCGCGTACCGGAGCGGGATGGAACAGGCGGTGTTCGGCAAAATTAGGATCGGTGTTGGCAGGCCAATCAAGCATCTCAATCAGGTAGTCGAGATCGTGATGGTGCTCGGGCGGAACGTCTTTGACCAAAAGATCCCAAGGGACAGCGCGCTTTTCAACCAGGGATTGGTACATGGCAAAGACATCAGAATTCACTTGCGGTTCGTAAGTGACCAGCGACCCGGGGGCGTGGAGGATGCCTGGGTCCACCTGCCAGCCAGTTCCCGGCTTCAACTTATAGGCGCGGGAAAGATACAAAATCTCGTTGTCACCTTCATTCCAGCGCTCCAGGCAGCGCCTTAGATCGGAGGGCGTGACGCCGGGGTTCAGGCCCATGAAGGTGTAGGGGAAATTATTGCCCGTGAAATTGTATTGGGGCGGAAAGTAGTAGGCCTCTGGCTTGCCCTTCTGCTGGACGCGAGCGGCGAACTCGTCATTCTGGTGGAGGTGGTGCGGAATGGGACCGAGATTATCGAAGAATTTGCAAAGCAGATTCCAGCCGCCGTGTTGCTGCATGACGACCGCACCCAGGAATTGATCGCCAACGGTTTCGATGGCTTCGCGGAGCAGCGCCTTTTTGCCTTGAAATTCGATGTAGCTCAAGCCTTCGTCTGCGGCGGTGAGCGGACCGTTGGCGGCCTTTGTCGTGGAAGAAAACCAACGTTCGTCGATGCCTCCGCGATGAGCGCCCAAAGCATACAGATCACGCGGATCCAGTTTGAGGCGGCCGCCCGGCATCAGGAAAGAGCGCGGAACCCAACACGGGGCGAGACGCACGATGCCTTCGCCCGCCGAAAGCGCATCTGAGATAAGGGTTTTATTCGACACTGACTAGTTCCTCAAATTGATCCAATGACTGCGGGATTACGGATGCCGGCGCAATGGCGGCAGCGTATTCCACGTTCAATTTACTTTTCGCGCCGATCCAGCGATAGCAGGGCGTATTCAGCCACGTAGAGCGTTCGATCATCTTTCTTCTCGGCTCGGGAAAAGGGGACACTCCAAACTCCATGCCGCACGTGAGCGTACGGGTGTTCCAGGGGGCGCTGGTACGGCTGTGATTCTCTTCCCAAATCCCTAACCACGGAAAATCGAGACGGTTCCAAACATAGCCGAGGCAGATATTTGAAACCGGCGACCAGGCGAAAAACCAAGCTTGGTCTGCCGCACGACTCAGGAGATGCGCCGTATAGCCGGCGGAAGATTCGGCGCTGGTGAATACCTGCAAGTCTTCCGGCACCCCTGGTGCGCGGAATTGAGTTTTTCCGCGCTCGAGAAAAGGAGGGCCGAGTGTGACGTGCTGCGTCCAGGCGATAGGACGATCGAGCGCGGAGAGATTCTCTAGGGTCTCGGAAATGAGAACGCGGCGGCCGGCCAGTTTGATGCGACGTTCGAAAGCGAGTTGAGCGATGGGAAGAGTGCAACCGGCGACGAGACAATCCCCATCGAGC
Source organism: Bryobacteraceae bacterium (assembly GCA_035316385.1). Lineage (GTDB taxonomy): Bacteria > Acidobacteriota > Terriglobia > Bryobacterales > Bryobacteraceae > Bog-105. The sequence continues at coordinate 10,135 of DATHIZ010000458.1, forward strand.
AGAACATCATGCACAACAATTCCGGCCTCACCGTGCACTTTCAAACCGGCTGCTGCTTCCGTTTCAGACGGAGGCCCGAACAGGTCGAGACACACGTTGTGTCCCATGATGCCGCTGAGCAAGACGCTTTCAGCATCGTTGCCGTATTCAGGATGTTCCGCAGCGGAATACTGACTGGGTTCCATGGACGGCCAAGGCGGAGTCCAGAGCGGGTTGACGCCGCTGTTTTTTTCCAGGATTTCGGCGATGTGGCCGCCTTCGACGGTGACGGAAACTCGAATGAGGCCGTTTTCTAATTGGACGGCGCGCCGGTTGTGGAAACGTGTTTGCAACATCAATACATTCGAGGTTTGAGACGTTTCAAGTATAATCCGATTGGCAAATTTTGCATGATACGACTATGAAGAGGAACCCAGCGATTCATAACGCGATGTGGCCGGGACTGGTTGGAAAGGGTCCGGACTCCGAAACTCCCATCGATCTGGACACAATGCTGACGATGACGGCGGAAGCCGAGGTGGACGGCGTGCGGTTCGATGGATTGGATCTTTTTCTTGCGCTGCCGCATACGGACATTGATTCCTCAGACGATGAACTGGCTCGCCTGGCGGAAACATTGGCGGCTAAAAAGCTAACCGCAGGGTCATTAGTGGCGCCGGTTTGGGCTGGCACAGGCGGCGGATCCGCCATGGGCAATGAAGAAGAACGAGCTAGTTTTCTGCGGCAGGTTCGCAAAGCCTGCCGCATTGGGCAAAAACTGCGTCACCTGGGCGCGCGGAAGTACGGCGTGATCCGGATAGACTCCGCGGCTAGCCCGGCCGACTGGGCAAACGACCCCGAGCGGAACACGAAGACTATCGCACGGACCTTTCGTGAGGCGGGTGTAATAGCAGATAGTTTTGGCGAACGGCTAGCCGCGGAAGGCGAGATTTGCTGGGCGGGCATGCATAGCTGGCGGAGGAACGTACAATTGCTGGAGCTGGTAGACATGCCGTCGACGGTTGGTTTCCAGGCGGATATGGCGCACACCATGCTCTTCACCATGGGCTACAACGCGCCGGAAGACCGCCTGCTGCCGGCGGATTTTGATTGGACGCAAAGGGAAGGTCTGGCGGAGGCCTACCGCGAGATGGCGCGCGCTCTGCGGCCATGGACGATCGATTTTCACGTGGCCCAGAACGATGGAACGGTAAAGGGGTCGGGCTCGCATGACAAGACCGGGCGCCACTGCCTGCCGTTCGATCCCAATGGGAAGCTGGACATTGTGCGCGACGCGGGCGCCTGGCTGCGGAATGACAATGGAAATCCCACGCGGGCGTTCGAGCATATCTGCTGGGATGGCTGCATGTTTCCGAACCAGGTGATGCTGGATCCGCAGACTTGGAACGATGTGCTACGAACGATGATTGCGGTGCGGGACGCGCATGGCTGGAACTAACGTGAAGGCGCTAAACATAGGGTTGGTTGGTTACGGCTTTATGGGCCGGACCCATGCTAACGCATTTGGGAAGGTAGCGAATTTCTTCGACCTGCCTTACCGGCCGGTGCTGAAGACCGTTTGCGCCAGGAATGCCGAACGGGCGGAGGAATTCGCCAGGAATTGGGGTTTTGCATCAATAGAAACGGACTGGCGCAGACTGGTGGAGTCGCCGGACATCGACCTCATAGACATTGCAAGCCCTAACGACACGCATGCTGAGATAGCGATTGCAGCCGCGCAATCCGGCAAGATGGTGCTGTGCGAGAAACCGCTGGGACGCACGCCCGCGGAGTCCGAAGCAATGACCGCCGCGGTCGAAGCGGCTGGAGTCGCGAATATGGTCTGGTACAACTACCGGCGAGTGCCCGCAGTGATGCTGGCCAAGCAGTTGATTGACGAAGGCAGGCTTGGCAGAGTCTTCCATTACCGCACCGTTTTCCTGCAGGACTGGACTATATCGAGTGATCTGCCGCAGGGCGGTGAAGGACTGTGGCGCCTGGATGCGAGCATTGCGGGCAGCGGCGTCACGGGAGATCTGCTGGCGCACAACATCGACACGGCGATGTGGCTGAACGGGCAGATTGAGGAAGTGAGCGCCATGAAGGAGACTTTCATCAAAAGCCGCAAGCACGCGCTGACCGGCGCGGCGAAAGCCGTTGAGATAGATGACGCGTGCGCATTTCTGGCGCGATTTGAGAATGGCTCGCTCGCGACTTTCGAAGCAACCCGGTACGCGCGCGGCCACAAAGCGCAGTACACACTGGAGATCAATGGCGAGCATGCCTCCCTGATTTGGGATCTGCACGACCTGCACCGGCTGCAGTATTTCGACCATGGCGATGAAGGCCGGCTGCGGGGCTGGCGAAGTATTCACGTAACGGATCCGGACCATCCTTACATGAAGCACTGGTGGGTTCCGGGGCTGCAGATAGGATACGAGCACACGTTCATCCACCAGGCGGCGGATTTCCTTTTGAACTTGAGTGAAGGCAAGAACGCGTCACCGACCTTTCGAGACGCGTTGCGCACGGATTATGTAACGGATGCCGTGTTGCGATCGGCCGCGAATCGAAGTTGGGCCAAGGTGCGCACGCAGTAAGCCGGCGCGGTTTGCGACGGCAACGACTAGAAGTAGTGTTCGCTCCGGCTACCTTAATTTCGTCGGTAGATACTGATTTTTGGGCCTGCGCTATTCATTTCGCGTTCCTTATGAAATACCGACTCGGAAATTGAATGCATTGCGGAGTCGATTGCTTCGCGTGATGCATAGGGGCTGATCGCCAACACCAAGGTGCGCTGTCCTCGCAAATGATCCATACAATTGCTGTCCGCAAGCGCCGGATCGAACACTCTGTAGAGATCCAGTGAACTCTTGGGAATGAACACCAGACAGGTGTCGTTGCCTGACAAGTGTTTCAAGTCAAAGGAAGCGGTTTTCCAATCTTCGCGCGGTTTCAAGAACAGACGGACATCATTGAACAGACAGACGCCCAAGAGCAAGGCTGATAGCCACACAACAGCCTTTGGACGTCTGGCAGCGATCGCTTCCATGCCGATAGTGGCCAGTAAACACAATGGACCCAACGCAAAGATCATTTGCCTGATTGCAAGGAAATAGCCAAATATCGCATTTCCGATAAGGGTAAGCAGGAGCGGTACGACGAGCCAAAAAACATATAAGTAAACTGTAGTTCGAGATTGGTAAAGGACTTTAATGCCCACTGCGGCAAGCGTAAGAACTACTGCCGAACCGATGTAACCTCCTCCCACCAACTCTTTTACAATGACTTCCGCTATTTTGACGGCGCTTGAATGACCTACAGTCGGTACGGCTTTAGCCCAAGAATCGTGCACGTGCAAATACCACGGCAAAAACAGCAAGGCAGCGGAAACATTCGCCGAACGGGTAAGAAACACGACATTACGGTGCCGGCCAGATACTACGGCCGCCGAGAGAAGCCAAAGAACATGTGCGGCCGCGACAAACAATGAGTACGGCTGGGTATATAATCCAGTTACAATAAACAGGGCATAGACGCTTGCAAGCAGAGCCGTCGGCTCCTCAAGCAAATCCAAAAACGCAACTGTTGACCATATCGTCAAAGCGAGCGCTATAGAATACGGCCAGGCCTCCATCGCATAGCGCAACTGTAGCAGAAATAGCCAGAACAATACGACTGCACCTATCGGAAACCGGGCGTTCAAGCGAAGCGCCAGGATGAACACCCCGCCCCCCGGCGGCCAAACTTGAAAGAGCGGAAGGGATTCTGGCTGAAAACTCGGACAAACCCAATAGGTCAATTGAGAGACGTTGCACTAAGTAGCCAAGCGGGACAGCGCCCGAATTGTGTGCAACATAATCCAAAACACCGGCGATCGTTGATCTGCGGGCGCCAATTATATTCAGCACCTCATCCAGCCATAACGATAAGTGCGAAAGCAAGATTACTAAGCACGACGCATAAGCTGTGGAAACTACCAGCAAATATCGATATGAATTGTAACTGCGCGACCTAGCTAACAAAGTAACGCCGCCGTGCTAAATCCGACCATCAGAGTTATCACGGTAGCACCATTGACCAGCGAAGCGTGCATGGTTTGACTTCATCTGTGATTGAATGAGTGGCGTGGTTCAAGATGCCGTTTAGGCCTATCGATTACTAGGAGCACTGAGTGAAATTTGGCGTGAATACTTTTTTGTGGGCTTCGCATTTTGGCCCTGAGCAGTTCGAATTGCTGCCTACGATTCGCGAACACGGATTCGATGGCGTGGAAGTGCCGCTGCTCCGGCCGCTCGAATTTCAGGCGTATGCAATCCGGCGCGCTCTATCCCGGAATGAGTTGGCTTGCACGATCTGTTCCGTGGTGCCAAATGGACTCAGCCTTATTTCCAACGACACGGAGACGCGGCGAAAAACGATTTCTTATTTACGCGAGTGCATTGCGGGTACGGCCGAGGCGGGTGCCAGTTTGCTGGTGGGTCCTCTGTATTCGCCGGTTGGGTATCTGCCCGGCAGAAGAAGGAAACCGGACGAATGGAAGAGAGCCGTAGAGGGTTACCAAGAACTTGGGCCGGTGCTGGCGCAACATCGCGTTCACGTGGCTCTGGAGCCGCTGAACCGTTTCGAGACCTATTTCTTGAACACGACGGCGGATGCGGTCCAGCTTTGCAAGGACATCGCGCATCCGAATGTGGGGCTGCTTTGGGATACGTTTCACGCAAACATCGAAGAAAAGAACATTGCGGAAGCGCTGCGGCTGACGGGCCCTTTCTTGAAGCATGTTCACACCTGCGAGAATGACCGCGGCACGCCTGGGAGCGGGCATGTGGACTGGCACGGTGTTTTTGCAGCATTGCGCGAACGGCAGTACGATGGCTGGCTGACGATTGAGAGCTTCGGCTTTGCACTCGGCGATATTGCGGCGGCCGCTTCTATTTGGCGAGACCTGGCGCCTACACCAGAGGAGATCGCCTGGAAGGGAATTGAATTCCTGAAGGCTTCCGTTTGAGGATTAGAAGTTAAACAAGTCGATGTTGTCTTTGCGAAAAATCGTTGGCAACCCGAGGATGATTTCGCTTCCCATGATCTTCACGGTTCCCAAACGCTGCGCATTAAAACTGCCTTGCCCTTGCCGCAGGGTATCGCGAGCCAGCGCGGCGGGCGCAGCCACAGCCAGGTAGCCCAAGTCGCCCGTGTTCCAGAGAACCACGGCTTCCATCACACCGGCATGCACGTAAGGCTTGCACAAATTCGGTAAAGACAAGCCGATGACTTTCACATCGCGGCGCCCCGATTGTTTTACCGCTTCGCCCGCACCGGGAACCGCCGGTGCGGAAATCCCGGCGATTACCTTGATATTGGGGTACACCTTCAGCAGGGTTTGCGTTTCTGAAAAGGCTTTATCGCGGTCATCATCGCTGGGACGAATCGCCACCAGCTTCAATTGGGGATGGTTTTCCGCGATGCGCTGGCGCATGAACGAAATCCAGATGTTCTGGTTGGCCGCGCTCAGGGCGCCTGTGATGATGGCCAGCTCGCCTTGGTCGTGCATAACGCGCGCGGCTTCGTCAATCAATGCGTTGCCGATGGCCTGAGGCGTTGCCTGATTGATGAAATAGTCACGGGCGTCCGCTTCGGCATCGGCATCCCAGGTAACTACTTTTATCCCTTGCGCGCGCGCTTTGCGGAGCACGGTGGAGATGCCGGGGCCATTCTCCACGCTGACTGAGATGGCGTCGACCCGGCGAGTGATCCACCCTTCGATTACTTCATTCTGTTTGGCGGCATCCAAACCGCCGGGCCCGTCCCAAATGAGATCGACGTTGAGACTCCTGGCAGCTTCTTCGGCGCCTACACGGCAACTGATGAAATAGGGATCGCCTTTGGCTTTAGGCATGACGCCGATGGTGACGCGCTTGCCCTGCGCTGCGTTCGCCGGTGTGGAGGCAGCGGGGGAATGATGCTGAATGAGCGGAACAAGGATCGCGAGCACGAACACGGCGGCCGAGACAGCCAAAAGACGCGGTCGCGGCAATTTTTCCCGTTCCTTCGCAAAACGCTCCATGGCAATGGTGACCACCAGGAGAACACCAGTGGAAATGCCCGCTAATTCAGCGGGCCAGCCCGAGAGACGCAGGCCGTTCTGCAAAATGACAATGGCGGTCAGGCCAAGGAATGTGCCGGCAATGGTTCCCGATCCGCCGAAGATGGACGTGCCACCCAGCACTACGGCGGTGATGGCGATGAGTTCGTATCCCGTGCCCGCGTCAGACTTCGCCTGTCCAAGATGCGCAACATAGACAATAGCGGCGAGGCCGGCGGCAAAACCCGAAAGCAGGTAGACCAGAGCAATGCGCTTTGTAACCGGTATGGCCGCGTAGCGCGCTCCGGCGGCGGAGTGGCCGATGGCGTACAGGCCTCGACCGGCTGCGGTGCGCTGTACCAATATCCAGAACCCGGCGGCAGCCAACAAGAGAAAGATGGTTTGGGTAGGCACCAGACCGCCCAAGTAGCCTTGGCCAATAAACAGAAAGCCGGCCGGGAAGCCGGAGTAGTTGCGCGCGCCCATGGTGATGGCTTCGGCGAGTCCGCGAAAGAGCGAGTACGTGCCAAGCGTAACTATGAGCGGGGAGACGTGGAGGCGCGAGATCAAGGCGGCGTTGATGCCTCCCCCTAGAAGACTGATGAACAGCGTGAGCAGTATGGCGGCTGCGACGGGCAGATGCGCGTCGTGCCAGAGCGCGCCGAAGCTAACGGCGCACAGGCCCATCATGGAGCCGACGGAGAGATCGATGCCCCCCGTGATGATGACGGGCGTGAGCGCGAGCGCAAGCAATCCGATTTCGACGGCCAGCCGGATGCATTCAAAGAAGTTGTTGGCTGAAAAGAAGTTTTGGCCGGTAGCGGCGAACAGCGCGATCTCCAGGCAGATCAGGATGCCGAGAATGAGTTCTTGTCTGCTATTGGTCTTCACAAATGGGCTCTCAGGCAGGGACCAGGCGCTTTGCGCGATGAGCACCGAGTGCATCAAACAAAACGGTGATTAGGATGATTGCGCCTTGGATGGCTTTTTCCCAATAAGAGCTGATGCCAAGAAAGGTAAGGGCCGGACCGACACTGCCCAGAAGCACCACGCCAATGAAGGCGCCGAGCAGACTCCCCCGCCCGCCCGTTATAGGTGTTCCTCCGACGACAACGGCTCCGATAGCTTTGAGTTCCAGACCGATGCCGCTGTTGGCAGGCACATCGGAGAAGCGAACCGCGTTCAACAGAGAAGCTACGCCGGTCAAGGCTCCCATCAGAACGAAAACCCAAAAAACAACTTGCGTGGTGGGAATACCGGCAAGGCGGGCAGCCTCCGCATCGGATCCCGTGGCATACACGGCGCGGAGCGCTGACAAGTTTTGGGAGGCCCACCATAGGGCGGCAAACAACAGCAAAGCCGAGATTACGAGCACAGCTTGCCCTGTTTGCTGCCCCAGGCCGAACCATTGGAAACTATTCGGCAGACCCTCAACCCAAGCTCCGCTGGTGACCCACCGCAGGGCTTCGCGCCAGGCGACCATGGTGGCCAAGGTCACAACGATAGAAGGGGCTTTTACGAAAGAAATGAGGGCTCCATTTACGGCGCCTAGCGCGGAGCCAATGGTTAAGGCGCAGACAGGCAGGAGCCAGATGGGCATTCCCGCTTTTGCCAGCAATCCGCAGACAACAGCGGTAACGGCGAAGAGCGAACCGACTGAAATATCGATTTGGGCGACGACAATAACCAGCGTCATGCCGGTTGCGACCAGCAACACGGAAACGTTGCTCAACGCCAAGTCGCGCAGGTTGTTGGCGGCAAAAAAGCCCGGGGCCGCGAAGGCTAGAAAAATATAAAGAATGGCCAGTGCGATCAGGCTGGGCCACTCGCGCTGTAGACGAAGGTTCATGCCGCTTGGCCGCCCGGACTTCCAGCGCGATGGCCGAGCGCCAAGTCCAATACAGCGAAGGGAGTGGCTTCCTGGCGGTCGAGCACGCCCGCGATCCGGCCTTTCGCCATAACAGCGATGCGATCGCACATGCCGAGAATTTCTGGCGTATCGGAAGAAATCATGAGGATTGCCAAGCCGCTGCGCGCGAGCTTTTCCAGCAGATGGTAGATTTCGAATTTTGCGCCGACATCGATGCCCTGCGCGGGCTCGTCAAGGATGAGAATCTTAGGAT
>DATHIZ010000459.1:0-18126 GCA_035316385.1 Bryobacteraceae bacterium
ACACCATCACGAACGCAACCGCAGCCGCCGCCGCGACTGCAAAGGCCGCACTTCTCCAACCTGAGCCCTCCACCAACCGCGCCAGGCCCGGCAGAAACACGAGTTGCCCCGTGGCGTTCCCGGCCGAAAGCATCCCCAATACCAGGCCCCGGCGTTCCTCAAACCACCGGTTCGCAACTACCGCCGCCAGGACTAATGAAGTAACACCCGTGCCCGATCCCACCAAGACGCCCCAAAACAGCACCAGTTCCCATTGCGACTTCATTTGCGTTGTCAGCACGACTGCGCAAATCATCACCGCGAGCGCGCACAGCACTAGCCGCCGTAATCCCCAACGCTCCATCAACGATGCGGCAAACGGGCCAATGAGCCCGAAAAGCGCGATGTTGACCGCAATCGCGCCCGAGATCGCCGCCCGTGTCCACCCGAACTCCGATTCCAGCGGCACGATCAAAACGCTCGGCGTCGCTCGCACTCCGGCCGTAATCAGCAAAACTAGAAAAGTAACTCCGGCAATAACCCATGCGTAATGGAATCGTTTCGTCATTTTCAATTTGAGCGTAGCATAATAGGTGCATATACACGCAATGACCCAATCTAATCTTGGCCCCTGCGCCTGCTCCCAAATTCGCCGCACCGCGCGCAAACTATCAACGTTTTATGACGAATTCTTGAGCCCGGCGGGGCTCACTATCACGCAGTACTCCATACTCGCCAAAATTTCCCGGGCTCGAAGCCTGAGCCGCAGCGAACTCGCCGCTCAACTCGGTATGGACCGCACCACTCTGACCAGAAACCTGCAACCGCTCGAACTCGCGCGATTTCTGACCACGTCCACCGGAGACGATCGGCGCCGGCATCTGCTGAGCATGTCGAGCCTCGGCCAGCGCAAACTGCGTCAGAGCCAGCCTTTATGGGAAGAGGCGCAGCGGGCTTTTTCCGTAAAATTGGGCGGCGCCGCATTGCGCGAACTGCGTCAGCTTCTCACCGCAGCCGAGGCCGCAGCCGCAATGCCGGACGAATGAAGGCGCTGTGGCGTTGGACCGTGGCTCTTACCGGACCCCGCTCATGGGATTCGCCGGCATCTTCTCCGTCGCGGGAATCTCCCCGTGAAACATGCGCGTGATCTCACCCGCTAACCGTAAGTACCAATCGCTGGGCAGGTCCGCTCCATCGGCATCGAGCGTCAACCAAAATCCCTGGTCCGGAGCATCTCGCCGCTTGGCCGCCGCTTTGAAAATCGCCGTTCCCTCGTTCACCTCATCGAACATCGCAATCTTCAAGACGCTGGCTCCCGTCAGCTTGGCATTGTACGCCTGCCGCCACAAAAACTCTCCCCGGTTGCGTGGTATGCGATTCTTCTCTGATTCCGGTTTCAAGTTATGCCAGGAGAATCCCGGAAAGATCACTGGCATATACAGCTGATGATTTCGCGCCGCCAGTGTCAGATCCGGTCCCAGCATTTCATCTTTCCACCGGTCCGCGCTCGCCGTATCCCGGTAGCGCCCTACTGTCCAAGGCTGCACCACGTCCATCATCTTGAACACGTCCGCCCATTCCGGCTCCTTGCGCGCGTCGTTTTGCAAAATGCGCCAGCGCGAAGGAGTGCCTCCCATGTAAGTCACCTGGTGCTTCGCCGGCGCTTTCGATTGAAACCATTCGATCAGTTCTTTCGCCGCCGCGGCATCTGCCGGTGGATGGCCCGCCTCGTTCAATCCCATTCCCCACACTGAGACCACCGGCTTTCCATTGTGCCGTTGGTAGTTCGGATGCGCCGTCACCTTCAGGTCATCCACCAGGTACTTCCAGTCTTCTTCAATCGTCTGGGCAAACGTCTCCGGCTTGCCGCCCGAAATGTCGTACTCAATCGCAAACGTCCGGCCTGACGCTTCAGCCCCCGCCATGACGTTCTTCAGCACGACATCGCCCGTCGCCCGTTTGTCCGCCGTGCTGCCCACAAAACGCTGCACCAGCACGCCGTCGAGTCCATATTCCTTCATCCAGCGGAAATGCCGCAGCACCGTCTTCCTGTTCCACGCCGAATACAGATACGCGGGTTTTCCATTTATCGTCATGCCCGGCGGCGCACAGCGCTCGTCCGCATCCAGCTCTCGTAAATCCGGATACAAATCGATGGTCAACGTGTCCGCGGCCGGCACGCCCCGTGACCAGCTCCGCCAGTTATTACGTGGTGAGCCGTCTCCCGGGCAATTGAACCAGCCTTGATAACCCAGCAGCACTTTGTTGTTCAATGTGGATGGGTCTACGTGATCCGCCCCGCGCATCGCCGCGCAGCCCAGCGCCAGCGCTGCCAGCAAACTTTTCACCATCATGGCTTCGCCACCGTTCCGTCTATCGTGCGGTCTGTCTTATAGGCGCCCCCATCGCGAATCTGGCCCAGCGGATGCTTGGCGGCGAGTTCTTCATTGATATCTATTCCCAGTCCCGGCTTGCCGCTGTCGTACAAATATCCCTTGCGAATTTCTCCGGTACCCGGAAACATCTCATGCACGAGGGGCGGAAAATGATTTTCCTCTTGAATGCCGAATGCCGTACTCGCAAGATCGACATGGTAGCTGGCCATCTGGTTCACCGGGTCGTTTTCGCCGCCCTCTTGAAACGCCGTCTTCACCCCGAACAGCTCGCACAGCGTCACCAGTTTCCGGATGGGCGTAATGCCGCCGGTTGCCGCCACGCGGCAGCGAATGAAGTCAATCAGCCGCTCCGTGATCAAGGGGATTACCTCATAAGGATGTGAAAACACTTCGCCGATCGCCTGTGGTGTAGAGCAGATCTGCCGGATATTGCGGTAGTAGCTGATCTGCTCCGGAGGCAGCACATCTTCCAGGAAGAACATTTGGTATGGCTGCAGCCGGCGTGAGAGTTCCACCGCGTTCATCCCGCTCAAGTGCGAGGGAACATCATGCAGTAGCTTGGGCTCAAAGCCGGCCTTCGCGCGAAGATAGTCGAACACGGGCGGAATGGTGTCAATATAGAGCTGCTCATCGAACGCCGAGCCCTGATATCCACCCTCGGCTCTGTTCCCTTGTCCTTGCGCCAGGAAGCCGCCGCCTCCGTACCCGCCCTCGCCATATTGAATGCGCACATGGCGGAATCCATTGGCCATTGACTTTTGCAGCGTGTCCAGGCACTCTTCTTTAGTCTTGCCGCCCTGATGATCGTAGACCGCCACTGCGCCATGCGCTTTCCCGCCCAATAAGCCATACACCGGCATGCCGGCGCGCTTCCCTTTGATGTCCCACAGCGCCATGTCCATCGCGGCAAGAACGTTATTATTCACCGGCCCGTTGCGCCAGTAAGTCCGCATTTGCGCCGATTGCCAGAGGTCTTCAATGCGATCGGGATCTTTCCCGATCAACCACGGCTTCAGATGATCTTCGAGCGCGGCAATCACGGCCATCGTCTCGTAGTGATTCGCAGCCGATCCAATTCCATAAAGACCCGGCTCGCTGGTGATGATCTTCAGAAACACCCACCGGTATTTGCTTCCGCCGTTGGTAGTGATGACTCTTACATCCTTGATCGATAATCGAGGCAGGCCGTTCGAACGCTTGACCACCTCTTGTGCCGCAGCCGCCGGAATCAGCGGCGCGCCTAGCAGGGCCGCCTTTAACACTGCTCGTCTGTTCATAATCAGATAGCGTACTTAAAACGACAGCCGCAGGCCCAACTGCGTGGTCCGGGCATTCCCCGCTGTGGTAATCTGCCCGAAATCGGCAGCCGTGACCAATGTCTGCGGAGCATTCAAATTTGTATGGTTCAGCGAATTGTAGAACTCCGCCCGGAACTGAAGCTGCAGCTTTTCGCGAATCGGCTGAGAACGGCTGAGCAGACAATCCAAATTCTGCAACCCGGGATTCCGTAAGTTCGGCTCGGTGCGGGAATCTGTACCCATTGAATAAAGCGGAGCCGTTGAAAACGCGCTTGTATCGAACCACTGGTTAGGAGATTGGCCCGATGTCAGATTCGGATCGTGCAGGCGCATTGCGTAGCAGCCGATGCCTGGCAATTGGGTATTGCAGGTGGGCTGGATCACGACCGGTGTTCCCGTTTGCAACGTGAGAATACCGCTCACTTCCCAATTTCCGAGAATGTAGCTGCCGATACCATGCGAAAGCCACCGCCTGTCACGGCCAAACGGCAGTTGGTAGATAAAATTTGCCACAAACCGCTGTGAAATGTCGTTATCCGATATCGAACGCGACTGCCCCAGATTGTAGGGATTGATGATAGCGGAACCCATGGCGGCCGAGAAGCGCTCCGGCGTGTTGTCAATCAGCTTGCCTTTCGTATACGACACTTGAAAAAGCAGTCCGTGGACCATATGCCGCTCCGCTCGTAGCGTCAGCGCGTGATAAATGGAGTCCCCTATCGACGCCCGCAGGTTATTGATGTTCGCGTACTGCGGGTAAGGCGAAAGTAGAGAACTGAGCCGGACCGTCTGAGCACTGAGGCTTCCGTTGGCTATCTGCCCGGCGAAGGGATTGGGAACTAGTGTATTGAGTTGCGATCCCAGGGAAAGATAGCTCGGATTCACCGCGTTCGCGTTGATGTTGGCCCAGAGATGTTCACCTCGCGTGCCAATATACGCAGCCTCCACTATTAGGTTGCTGCCGATTGTGCGCTGAAGACTCGCATTCCACATCTGGTTCATGGGTGTCTGCCAGTTGGGAAAAATGGCGCCGATGCCGCTCCCGATCAGAGTACTCGGATAGGCGATCAATCCGGTAACAAACGGATTTCCGATGGAGGCGCCAACCGGAGGTGTATTCGGAGCCGCCGGCGGCTGGCCAAGGAAGACGCTTGTGGACGCTGCCGAACCGCTGCCCAGGTCGCCTGGGCTCCCGCCGATACCACCGCTGCTCGGAGCAAAAAACCATCCATAGCCGGCACGGAACACGCTATTCTTCGCGAAGTTATATGCCAGGCCAATTCGCGGCGCGAAGTTGGTCCGTTGGGGAATGCTCGGGTAACGGTTAGATCCGTTCACGAAGCTGAGTACGCCTTGCCGCCCGGTGATCGGGTCCGTGGCGCCCGTGTCGAAGTACGCTAGGTGGTTGTACCGTTCGCTCCAGGGCGTCTGATACTCCCAGCGGACACCCAGATTCACCGTCAGGCTGCGGCTTACCTTCCAATCGTCCTGTAAGTACCCGTTGTAGCTCTTCTGTGAGGACGCCAAGGCGGGCCCGATGGTAAATTGCCCGCCGGTGGGCGCTCCCAGCAGCAGCGTCGCCAATCCGTAGCCCGAAGTCGCGCTGGCCACCGCCGGATTGGGTCCTTGCGTAAATGTCCGGTTGAAGGAAAAGTCGCCCGAGGGAAAATCCGGCCGCAACGTATTGAAGACGCAAAACAGCCAGTCAAATCCGGTCTTCACGGAGTGGTTGCCGTGTATCCACGTCAACTGCCCTTGTACCTCCGGAGTGTTTTCAGCGTCGGTATTGAGGGAAGCCCGCCGCGGCCCTATGCCGGTAAAGTCGGTCACGTCTATCGTGGGAAAGAGCTGCGCGGATGCTGCCGTCTTGAGGTATTGCGGCAGCCCCAGCGTGGTGAGGTCGAAGGCGCCCGGATTCTGTGTGCGTATCGACCGCGTATAACCTACACGAAACTCCCCCACCAGGCTGGGCGTGAACGTCTCCGTGTCGCTCACTACTCCTGAATATTCATTCTGAGTGAAGCTTCCCGGCCCGCCATTTGTTCCGTAGTTCGGCCACGCGATATTAATTGGCGGATAGGTAACTGGCTCGAACTGCCCTCCATATCGTACGAAGAGTCGGTTCCTGTCTCCAAAGTTTTGGTCCACCCGTCCGAAATACTTGTTCCAGTTGTCGATCCGCGTGACAGCCTGCGCGTAGTTATTGGCGACGCCGGGAAGCGTCGGCTGCGGATAGTACTGCAGCAAATTTGCCGCTACCGTATTAATGCGGCTGGCCGGTATCTGATTATTTGCAAATGGAGTGCGCGTGTAGTTGCCGGGGTTGCTCGGGTCTGAAACCGTCGTCAGCGGATCGAAGATCTGAATCAAAGCGCCGCTATTGCTCCTGGTCTGCGAAAAATCTCCCGTGCGTTGTTGCGCCGTGGGCACTGTTCCCGTGTAGTTGGAGGGGCTGTGATCTTTCTGCTGCTCCCAGTTGAAGAAAACGAAAGTCTTATTGTGTCCGTTGAAGAAATGCGGAATATACACCGGGCCTGCTAACGAAAAGCCATATTCGTTGTGATGCACCGGGTTAATCTTCAGCCCGTTCCGGTTGTTGGTCCAGCCGTTCGCATTCAAGTTATTATTCTTCAGATACTCGTAGACGCTTCCATGCAGTGCATTGGTCCCCGTGCGTCCGGCCGCCGTAATGATTCCTCCGGTCGACCGCCCATATTCGGCCGAAAAATTATTTGTCAACACTTTCAGCTCGCCCACTGTTTCCATCGGCGGCGTATAGCTGTTGCCGCCCGTTGAGTTGTTGCGCGTCTCTTGCCCATCGAACAAAACTCCGCTCGTGCTGGCCCGGCCTCCGCTGATGACGGCGCCCGTATTTGTGCCGGCTGAGGAATTTCCCATCACTCCAGGCGCTAACCCGACCGTGGCGTAAGGGTTGCGGCCGGTCGGCAATCCCAAAATCTGTTGCGTCGAGACGGCGTAACCCAGGGTTGAACTTTGCAGATCCAGCAGTTCTGCGTTAGCCGCCACCGTCACTTCGGTTCGCACCTCTCCGGTTCGTAGCGTCACGTTAATCGTGGCTGTCAGGCCTACCGGAAGCGTAATGTTAGTCACGCGCGCCTGCGAAAAGCCGGCTTTCTCCGCCGTGATCGTATAAGTGCCAGGTAATAGGTAGGGGATCTTATAGTTGCCTTGCTCGTTGGTCTCGGTTGCAGCCACCACTTGCGTATTAGTGTTAGTGGCGCTCACCTTCGCATTTGGCGCAGCCGCGCCACTCTGGTCCGTAACCACTCCCGTGATAGCCGCTTGTTCAGACTGTGCCCAACAAACCACGGAGCCCACAAGCGCGAAGCCGATCGCCATCACCCAGCCCCGCTTCATGGCGCGGAGGGCCCGGTGCCCGTTTTGTGCCACTTTCTCGAAAGACATAACAGAGTCTCCTTTTGTTGCCCAACCATAACGCGGAAACAACTGTCGCAGCAAGGCTAGAAAACCGTTCCTAACGGTTGCCTAACGTCCTGCAAAGCGTGTATAGACCGCGTTTGGGCGCTCCCGTCGTCACCGTGATATGCTCCTCTGAGTCAGGGGACATGCCATGTCGGTAAGAGTGAACCAATTCGACCAGATGGCCGCCGTAACTAAGGTGATTGAGGTTGCTCCTCACGTAATCGCCTTCAAAGTTCACGTCCGGCAGATTGTCGAGAGCCCGGCTTTCCGAGGCAGCCGCCGCAGCCAGGAATTTCTGCAATTCATCGTCGATCATGCATTGAATGGTCACTTCGACGAATTGAAAGAACGCTCTTTGGGCGTCGAGCTGTTTGGACGGGAGCCTTCCTACGACACTGGCGACGATTCCATTGTTCGCGTCACCGCGTGTGACCTCCGCAAGCGCCTGACCCAGTTCTACGCGGAATCGGACAGCGACTCCGGCCTCCGCGTGGATCTTCGTCCCGGATCCTACATACCGGAGTTCCGCAACATGGTCACGCCTTTGTCGGCTGGGGCGGCAAGCGAAGTAGCGAACGAAGTCCGGAATTCGCCGCGGCTACCTACCATTCCGGCCCGGCGAACATCACGCACACGAACTTTGATGGCGCTTCTTTTGGGATTAGTCGTGCTGACCGTGGCCCTTGATCTCGCTCACCGCTTCTGGTGGCAGCGCCAGCTTGTTTTAGCTCACGCGGTATCGCCACAGGCCTTGCCGTGGTCGGCGTTAGCTCTCTCGAACCGGCAAATTCGCCTGATTTTCTGCGATCCCGATATCGTACACATCCAGCGCCTGCTGAATTATTCGGTATCGCTGTCAGACTACGCCAACCAGCGTTATTGGCCGAAGCCCGCGGCGCTGAAACCAGAAGCGCAGCCGGTTATGCGCGCCATTTCGTTTCGCGGGGCCGACGTCGCCGCCGTGGATGTCGGCATCGCCTTGGGCATTGCCAGCATTTCGGGGCTGGGCGCAAGATTTACGATGACCACGCAAACCGCGCGTAGCGTACGCTTGGCGGATTTTAGAACGGACGATAGCTTCGTCTTGCTAGGCAGTCCGCGCTCCAATCCATGGAGCCAGCTCTTCGATGATCAACTCGATTTCAGCTTCAAGTTTGACGCCCTCCGGAAGTCTGAATTTATTCTCAACAAGCATCCGCGCGCCGGAGAATCGCCTGTCTATCTGCCCACCGCTGAAGGCTGGGGCACCGGTCAAGCCTACGCGGTTGTGGCGCTGGTCAGTAACCCCAACCAGGCCGGGCAGGTGCTGCTTCTCGGCGGCTCCAACGCGGAAGCGACTGAAGCAGCTGGCAAACTGGCGACCAATCTGGAACTGCTTCCGCGTATTTTAAAGAGTCACGGAATAGAGCCATCCGGCTCCCCTCGCCACTTCGAAATTCTTATACGCGTATCCACCATGGCCGGCTCATCCAATAGCTTCGACGTCATCGCCTGTCACGCCCTGGTTTAGCAAAGACTGGTGTAGTAAGGACTGCAACAGCGCCATGAACCACGCCAGGGGAATAAGCACTGGGACGTGCCCCAATTTGGGTCCAAGCATGCCGTTCGTTTCCAACCTGTACACGCACTGCAGTGAATTACGGAGAACAGACCGAATGCCAACGTGAAGCCAACGTTTCCAAAGCTTGGCAGCTGCACCCAATGCCGCAGAGCACTGGCGAAAATCAGATATAACACGATTGCAAAAAGTATCCAGCTGGCGCTTACAAGCGCTTTGGACGCAGCGCTCGTAGGCGCTTTATACGCAAGTTGGCTCACGATCTAATCTTGCACACCCAGGCGAGTAAGTCACCGTTAAACAAATCACGCCTGAAGATACAATTCCATATAAACATTCGCCCGTGCATACGGAGAAGGGACGACGCGCTCCGGCGGAAGGTGCCGGAAGCCTAGCGATTCGTACAGCCGGATCGCTGCTGTAAGTTTCCGGTTCGTCTCCAGATAGAGTCGCTGCACTCGCGACGCTCTAGCTTCTGCAACTACTTTCTCTAGGAGGCTGCGTCCGATGCCGCTGCGCCGCGATGATGGTTCCACCGCCATTTTTGCAACTTCAAACTCACCGGGAGCCATCGCCAGCAGAGCGCAGCACCCAACCGTCTGGCCATTCCTGGTAGCGAAGAAGATCCTGCCCCCGCGATCCAAAATCGTTCTCTTCGGATCGGCGAATGACTCCTCGTCCTTGGGCTCGAGGGCAAAGTGGCGGCTGATCCACTCCTCATTGAGCTTTCGAAAAGCCATTTCATCCCCTAGCCTGAACTCGCGGATGCTTACTTCTGTTCCTTCTATTGTCATTGGCTGACTCCCCTGCCTGCCGCCGGAGCGACGCTATATAGCACCGCCGCGGACTCGGCAACCAGCAGTCCTCCGGCGTCTCCAATCCGCACTTCCGCTTGAGCATCGTAAAGCCGGCGCCGTTGCCGCACCACCCACGCCCGAATGTGCAATCGCGTCCCGATGCGGATCGGTTTATGAAAGCGGGTTTCGATACGGGCCGTTACGGACGGGATATCACGGAAAAAGAGGCACCACCCGAACGCCTCGTCCATGAGCGAAAATGTCACCCCGCCATGAAGAATACCGTTCCAGCCGCCGTGCTCCTTGCGTGCGACATAGAAAGCCGCGCTGCCCGCCTCTCCGTCGCGCTCGAACGGCACCCGCAGGCCGAGCGGATTGTCGGGGCCGCAAACAAAGCAGGTCGTATCTTTTGTTCCGCGAAATGCCACTGGAAATTCTCTCCTCGTAACCACCCTACGGCAAAGACCTCTGAGATGTCCAATAGCTAAAAGATACGCATTTATATGATGGGGATATGAATGAAGAAATCGAATTACGTCACCTCCGCTACTTTGTCGCAGTGACGGAAACGCTTCATTTCAGCCGCGCGGCGCAGCGCCTGGGGATTGCCCAGCCGCCGCTCAGTCAGCAGATCAAGCGCCTCGAGCAGATCCTCGGCCACCGTCTCTTCGATCGGACAACACGCGGAGTGAAGTTAACCCTCGCCGGCCAGCTTCTCGCCGAGCGCGCGCGAACTACCCTCGAAAAAGTGCACGACGATCTTGCCCAGGTGCGGCGCCTTGGACGCGGCGAGGGAGGCACGCTGACCGTGGGCTTCAGCGGCTCCATCATGTTTACTGATCTCCCCGCCGCCATTGGCGGCTACCGGCGTCGCTATCCAGAGGTGGAACTTCGCCTGCGCGAACTTCCCACTGCCGCGCAAATTGCTGCTCTGCTCGCTGGAACGCTTGACCTCGCCTTTCTGCGCGATGGGGACCCTACCGACGGAGTCCAGATAAGCACCTTGCTCCAGGAACGGTACGTGGCAGTCCTACCGGAGGCTCATGCGCTGGCCCGCAAACGCTCGCTGCGTCTCGGGGATCTACGCGCTGAACCATTTATCCTGTTTGCACGCCGGATGGGACCGCTCGCTTTTGACCGGACCATCGCCTGCTGTGAAAGAAGCGGATTTCACCCCAGGATTGTCCAGGACGCGCCGCAATGGCCAACTCTCGTACGGCTGGTGGCCGCCGGACTTGGTGTCTCGCTCGCGCCGGCTTGTGTCGCGAATGTAGCGCTACCCGGAGCCGTGTACCGGGATTTACACGCGCCAGGCAGAACAAGCGTGGACCTCGGCACTAGAACCGGATCTACCGGGACACTCGCAGGCAACTTCATGGAAATAGCGCGTCAGTATCTCGCCAAATAGAAACTGGATTGTCTTTTTCACAGAGCGGGAAGCGTAAGCGCAATGTCATAGTCGGCGTCACTCTTGACTCCGAGCCGGAAGCGTTAGCGACCACGATGCTCGGTCACTCACGAATTTCCTTAAGTAAACGGCATTGGCCCGTGCGCCCATCTCCGCCAGCAACTCCTAGCTGACGTGAATGACGGGCCGGTGCCGCGGATCTGGAACAGCCCGCCGCAGCACTTCATGGGTCAGCGGCGCCACGTCCCCTTCACCCAGAAACAGAAAGCGGAAGAGGTTGCCAATGGGATTGCCTTCGGTCCATTCGAAATAGGCGTGCGGCACGTTACCCGTGGCTCTTTCCAGTTGGATGAGAACGGCGGCGATGGCGTTCGCGACCACGGGGCTCGAAACGCAGAACAGAGCATGCCGGCCCACGCGCTCGCCGCACACCGTGATTCTGTCTTCGAACGTGGAAGCATCGCCGCGCTCTATCTCAATGAAGTACAAACGCTCGTTTCCGTCAAGACTATGCGCAAAACGCACTTCACGTTCGGCTTGATCCAGGCTTTCTTCGGTCTCACGGTTGTATTTGCGAGCGATTAAACGAATGGTTCCATTGCCGTTTTCCTCGAGTAGCGCGCGGGCGTTGTGGTCCAGTTCGACGCCCGTGATGCGGAGCTCGGTCGACCGCATAGCGCGCGAAATCAGAGACATGGCAATCATGCTGAAGACGAACATGGATGCGATTTTTAGACCGTCGGGCCGTTCATGAATATTCATGGCGGTTGTGTAAACGAAAATCGACGTGATGACAAGGTAGGGCCAGCGAACGGCTTTGTCCCAAACCATGAGTGTGACCGCAAATGCCGCGGAAGTAATCAGCACCAGGACGCCCGTTGCGTAAGCTCCGCCTTGGGCATCCACATCGGCGTTGAACAAAATCGTAACCGCGAAAGAGATGGTTACAAAAACCAGCACTAAAGGACGCGCGGCGGCGGCCCACTCGGGAGCCATGCCGAAACGCGGAAGATAGCGGGGAATCAGGTTGAGTAATCCGGCCATCGCCGAAGCGCCCGCGAATGCCAGGATCAAAATCGTGCTGGCGTCGTAGACCGATCCGAAGCCGTTTCCAAGATATTTATGCGCCAGATAGGCGAGCGCGCGGCCATTGGCTTCGCCTCCTGCATTGAACTGGCTGGGCTGGATGAGGAGGGTGGTCACAAAGCTGGTGGCGATGAGGAACACGCTCATAATGACCGCTGCGGTGAGTAGCAGTTTGCGGGTGTTTTTGATCCGGCCCTCCTGGTCGGCGGCATCGATCAGCGGCATCACCGCCACTCCGGTTTCAAAGCCAGAAAGTCCCAGCGCGAGCTTTGGGAACAGGAAGAAGGAGATGCCCAGCATCTGCCACGGACTGGAGTGTTGCGCGTACAAGGTGCGCGTCCAATTGGGGATCATCTCGGCGTGGCGGAAGACTTCGATGAGGGCGGCGACCGTGACGATCACATTAAGGGCCAGGTAAACCGAAACCAGGACAACCGCGATGCCGATGGCTTCTTTGAAACCCTTCAGGAAAATAGCGCCCAGGATCCCGAGCAGCACCAGCGTGACCGTCATCTGGCCTTGCATGTGGGCGGGGATAAACGGATTGTGGGTGAAGTGAGCGGCTGCGTCGGCCGCCGAGAGCGTGATGGTAATCACGAAGTCGGTAGTTGCGAAGCCGAGCAGGATCAAGACCAGCGACTTGCCGCCCCAGCGCGGAAAAATTTTCTCCAGCATGGCGATGCTGCCCTGTCCGTTCGGACTTGCTTGCGCCACGCGCAGGTACACCGGCAAAGCGCCGAACAACGTGACAATCACCAAGACAACGGTGGCGACGGGAGAGAGCATGCCCGCGGCGAGAAAGGCGATTCCGGGTTGATAACCCAGCGTTGAGAAGTAATCGACGCCGGTGAGACACATGACGCGCCACCACGCATGAGTGGATTCGGCCTCGCTGTGAACGCCTTTGGGAACGCGTAAATCCGAAAGCAACCAGTCGCTAAAAGCCACGTGCCAGTATAACGGTTGAGGACGCCTTTTATTGCTGGTTCGGCCTGAAACCCAGCCGGTAATAAGCCACGCCGTTACGGTCTTCGACGAAGGTGACATGGTCGCCGATATGCGCGCGTTCTTCGGGCGTTTTGCCTAGAATTCGCGCGGTGAGGCGCCCGCCCGCGTGGAGCTCAATGATGGCCAGTTGATAAGGCGCGTCCGCGGCGTATTGTTCGGGTGGTGAATGGACAATGGTTTCGGTATAGACGACGCCATCGCGTGAGTCCTGCATTTTATGCTGCCTCCAAAATGGTGACGACGCAAGTTGCTCCGGAGCCGCCCAGGTTCTGCGTGAGCCCGATACGGTGACGCGCTACCTGGCGCTCGCCGGCATCTCCGCGCAGTTGCATGACAATATCGCAGATTTGTCCCACGCCCGTGGCGCCCACCGGATGACCTTTTGATTTCAGGCCCCCGCTCGTATTGATAGGAATACGTCCGCCGATAGACGTGCAGCCCGCCTCGGCAAAGGGACCGCCCTGTCCTTTCTCGGTAAACCCGAGGTCTTCACTTGCAATAATTTCGGCAATGGTGAAGCAGTCGTGCAATTCCGCGACTTCAATATCGCTGGGGCCGATGCCCGCCATGGCGTAGGCTTGTTGGCCTGCCAGTTGCACCGACGGAAAAATGGTGACGTCCGCCTTGTTGTCGAGAGCGACGTAGTCGGAGGTTTGAGACACGGCGCGTACGCGGGCGAAGCGAGACGTGTAGCGCGTGGCGTGCTCGGCCGGGACGATTACTACGGCTGCGGCGCCGTCGCTGATTAAGGAGCAATCGTAAACGGTCAGAGGCTCGGCTACCGGCTTCCCCGCAAGCGCCTGTTCGAGCGTGATTACCTTGCGCATGTGAGCCAGGGGATTCTTGGCTCCGTTCGCGTGATTCTTGACAGCGACTGCCGCCAGTTGTTCGCGCGTAGTGCCGAAGCTGTGCATATGGCGGCGC
Organism: Bryobacteraceae bacterium; assembly: GCA_035316385.1. Taxonomy (GTDB): domain Bacteria; phylum Acidobacteriota; class Terriglobia; order Bryobacterales; family Bryobacteraceae; genus Bog-105. The sequence continues at coordinate 13,899 of DATHIZ010000459.1, forward strand.
GCAATCATGGCGAACAGGGCAGGGAAGGTAGCGCCGGCTAGACCCTCACCGGACATATCGCCGGCGCCCGCCAGGATTTCGGTAACGCGCGGGGTGCTTTGCGAGGTCATCTTCTCCACGCCCGCCGCCACCACAATGTCATAAACGCCGGCTGCTACGCTCTGCCAGGCGTGGAAGAATGCCGATCCGCTGGAAGCGCAGGCGGCTTCAAAGCGCGTGCAGGGTATGCCGCGCAAGCCGGCTGCGGCGCCCACGTATGGCGCCAGGTGGTTCTGCCCGCAAAAAGAGGGTCCGGCAAAATTGCCGAGGTAGAACGCCTGAATGGCCGATGCTTGTATATTGGCATCAGTTAGAGAATTTTCGACGGCTTCCACTGCTAATGAACGCAGACCACGGTCAGGGAAGGCGCCAAAAGCTGTTTTGCCGATGCCTATTACCGCTACAGGTCTCATATACTCTAAGATACCGTCCATGGCTAGTTCGGCCTGCACGTTTAGAGCGCTTATTCGTCATCCCTTTGTAGGGGAATGCCGGACGAACGGGTGTGGTCGATGCGGGATAGCGGATTCGCGGGAGTGCTTGTTTCCGCGGTGGCGCCGGAGGACTTCGTGAGTGAAGCTTCGCCCCAACCGCAGCCCCCGGTTTCGCCCGCGCAAACACACGCCGAGCCGGACGCGCAGACGCGTTTCGTGCAACAGAATTTGCGCCGCATTTTCCTTTTGATTTATCGCATTGTGGGAAACGTGGATGACGCGCAGGATCTGACTCAGGAAACATTCATTAAAGCGTTGCAGCGGCAGGGGCAGTTGAAGGATCTGGAGAAGGCGAGTCACTGGCTCTCCAGGATCGCCTCCAACACCGCCATCGATTTTTTGCGGCGGAATAAGAAGTTTGCGTTTGTCGACGTGACGCAGGTAGCGGAAACCGCGAGCTCAACGTTGGAAAGCCCCGAGCAGCATTTATTGCGGGGCGAGCGAAAGCTGCACCTGGATGGCGGACTTGCCGTGTTGACGGAGCGCGAGCGCATGGCGATTCTGCTGCGCGATGTGGAGGATATGCCGGCCGAACAAGTGGCGCTGCAGATGAATTGCTCCATGGCTACGGTGCGGTCGCATATTGCGAACGCGCGCATCAAATTCAAGCGCTATCTGGAATCGAGGAAGTCCTTATGACCGGGCTAGGAAGGAATGCACGGATGCCTTTGCACCCTACTTTGGAGACACTGGCGCTCTATGCAACCGGTGATTTGCCGCTCATTACGCGGCTGCGCGCGGGCCGCCATGTGGCGCATTGCGGCGATTGCGAGCATCAAGTGTTGTTGTTTCGCTCCGCCACCGCTGAGTTGAAGCGTGAAGCCAGCTCGCAAACCCTTACCGGTTTCGAAGCGATTGCGCAGTGGCCGGTTCTGGAGCGCGAAATGATGGGCAACATAGCGGTGGGCCTGGATGCGTCGCGCTGTATTGAAAACGTAGGGCGCAAGCGTGCGCTTTTTTATCGGTTTGCGATGCTCGCCGCGCTGGCCGCTTTGTTTGTGGCCGGTTGGGTGACGCATATCCCACGCGAGCAGACCAACCGGCTGATAGCTTCCTTGCGTGGCGCGGCCGGATTAGACAAGCCGCAGCCCACGGGCACGGTGCTGCGATCGACTCCGGATGGCATCGCGGTGCGCACCCAGGGCGCCACGCTGACGATTTTGCATCCTACCTCGGCCGTTATTTCGCTCTCGGGTACTTCTGGCGTGTCCGCCCGCTACATTGACGAAGAAACTGGCCAAGTGACGATTACAAAGGTGTATGGGCAGTAGATTCCATCGCGCGGTGCTGGCGGCGCTTCTGGTAGCTGTATGTCTGCCGGCGGCGCGCGCGGCGGATAGCGGCGCGGCGGATAGCGGCGCGGCCGATGGCGTCGACAAGAGCGGGCGCTGGCTGGCCGTGGAGTTCCCGCGAGATTCTCCCGTGGTGGTGGTTTCTTTCAACATGGGCCCTTCGACGGCGCACGTGCGCGGCATGTCGATGGCGCTGGATCTGCATGCCTCTGTAGTGCTGCGCAATATCGGCAGCAAGCCAATTTCGGGCGTGACCCTGCGCGTCGAGGCGCAAGACCTGACACCGTCCGGCAAAGGCTCGGTCACCATGCCCAGCCTCTATATACCGCCGGGCGAAGTGTTTCCGGTGCGCATCGATATGGAATTGCTGCGGCCGTTTAACGTTCCCAAGACCGACGCGGCGATTGTGCAAGTTGCATTGGATTGTGCCTTGTTTAACGACCTGACGGCATATGGCCCGGACAAGCTGCATTCGCGGCGTTCCCTAATGGTGTTCGAACTGCAAGCCCGGCGCGACCGCCGGTATCTGGCGAAGCTGCTCGAAGGCGGGCGGACGGCCCAGGTTCGCGAAGAATTAGGTTTCGGAATGCAGGATGTTAATCCGCAGCAGCTGGGACTGGAGCTGTTGCAAGGACCGCGCGCGCAATCGCGGCCGGAGCAGCCGCTGACCGTGGATCCGGTGTCTTTCGCGAGTTCGCCCGTACAGGCCATGCGCGGCGCGGCGCAAGTGTCGGGAAACGAAGTGCGTATCCCGCGGGTGGAAGTGCGCAACATCTCGCAGAAAGCCGTACGCAGCATCGAAATGGGTTGGATTGTGCGCGATGAGCGCGGCCGGGACTTTGTGGCCGGATCGCTTCCCGCTTCCATGGCACTCGGTCCGGTGCAGACGGTCAGCCTCAACCAGTCGGGCACACTGCGCTTCTTACGTCCCACCGGCCAGCCTATGACGATCGGCGCGCTGATGACTTTTGTCAGCGACGTGGAGTTTGTGGACGGCAAGCTCTGGATTCCCTCTCGCGACGACATCTATCAAGCCACCAGCGATCCTATTTTGCGGCGCGAATTGGCCACCTCACCCGAGCAGCAGCGGCTGACCGATATCTACCGGCGTAAGGGCATGACCGGCTTAATCGAAGAGCTGAAGCGCCAGGATTAGGTCCCGCTCTCTCCACTTGATAGACTAAGACTGTTCGGGGCGTGGCTCAGCCTGGTAGAGCGCCTGGTTCGGGACCAGGAAGTCGCAGGTTCGAATCCTGCCGCCCCGACCAATTCCTCCCATTCATTCCAAAGCTTTTGACGCCCTCCTGGCGTTTGCTCACGGGAGAGCTGTTTTTGTCGCCATGGTCGAAACTCTGGCTACCTGGACCCTTGTGTGCCCGCTCCGTCGCAGAGCGCACCGTATCCTGCCCCGCTAAATACGCGGGAGTACGCGGGAGTATATGGGTCCATGTATGCCGCCCAGCGCGTGAGGCAGGTGTGTCGAAGGGTGTAGAGGTTGAATGGTTCCAGCTTTGGCGAGCGGCCGCTAGCGCGCGCAGCGCCGCCTCACGGTACGGAGATGGCTGCGGAAAAATGCCAGCGGCAGCACACTTGATAACTCAACTCCTGCCGAAAATGCCCATACCAATGGCTCAGTCCACAGTTTCCTACCCTCAGCCCGGCCGTTACATACAGCGCTCACGGCAAGATCAAGCTCTTGGGTTTGGACCATTTCGAACAGCCTTGTTCCAATGCCGATTTCGACTTCGATTTCAACCTCCGGGAATTGACGGCAGAAGCACTACAAAACCTGAGGCAACCAGCTGTCCGTAAGGTCCTCCTGTGCTCCGACTCGCACTCTCCCGGCGTGGCGCACGCCAGAAAGCCGCAAGCGTGCATCTTCATTCAAACGCATTATGGTTCTGGCGTAACCAAGGAGAGTTTCCCCAGCGGAGGTGAGTTGGACTGACCTCGTGCTGCGCACGAATAACGGACGCCCGACTTCCTCCTCCAATCGCTGAATTTACGCGCTCACCGTGGACTGCGTGGAATTCAGCAGCCTGTCGAGGACGTCCGAAGGACTTGCTGCCGCAGTAATTTGGCGCGTCGATGTGAATCCCGCCACACTTGTCACTCCCCCTGTTCTATACTCCAGCGTTAAGTTTGTATCTGAGCGCCGCTCAACAGGTTATATCGAGACGGAATGAACGGTATCTTACGAAAGGAGTTAAGTCGATGACGACACATAAAGATGGAACACGTGAAGAGAGAGACAAGGAACACGGGAAAGGGCATCTCGCGATGAATACACCCCCGATCGTGTCGCAGCAGGAGTGGGAGGCTGCACGCCAGCAGCTCCTCGTGAAGGAGAAGGCCTTGACCCGCTCCCGTGACGCGCTGGCCGCCGAACGCCGGCGGATGCCT
>DATHIZ010000460.1:0-11380 GCA_035316385.1 Bryobacteraceae bacterium
AGACACTGGTGGCCGATCTGAGCTTGGACAAGCACATTTTGCAGGATGTCCTATCAAAAAAAGTCTGAAGCCCGCAGCTCGTCGCGAGTTGGTCCGCGGTGTTCGCCAAGCGTACCAAGTTAGCGAGAAGCGCGCCTGCGGGCTGATGCTGATTACGCGCTGGTCCCATCGGTATCGGAGTTGCCGCGATTCGCAAAGACGAACTGCGCATGCGGTTGCGCGAACTGGCCGGGAGCCGAATTCGCTACGGCTATCGACGGTTGACAGTGCTGTTGCGACGCGAGGGTTGGAAGGTAAATACGAAGCGGGTGTACCGGCTGTACCGGGAGGAACAACTGCAGGTGCGCACCGCGAAACGGACCAAACTGGCGCCACACCTGCGTGTTCCGCTGCCGGTGGACGACGATCTACAGGAGCACGAGATCGCGCGGTTGCAAAGGCGGATCTCTGAGTTAGAGCGACTCACGGGAAGGCAGACAGCGGAACTGGATTTTTTCGCCGCAGCCTTGCGCAGCGTCAAGGAGACACGCCGGAAGAGCGGCGCCAGTTCCGGCGAGGAGTCTACCAAGTGATTCAAGACCGGGTAGCAGCGCAAGGCCAAGCCAGTGTAGAGAGAATGTGTGAGTTGGGAAAAGTGAGCCGCGCCGGCTTTTATCGGGATTGGCAGGAACGTCAGCCGGACGAAGCGGAAATGGCTCTCCGTGAGGTGATTCAAAAAGCGGCGCTGGCGCGGCGGACCTACGGCTATCGCCGCATCACACCGTTCGTGCAACACGCCGGCATTGCCGTGGGCGAGGGAGTGGTGAGGCGTATCTTGCGAAGCGATAATCTACTGGCAATCCGCCAACGCAAGTTCAAGACCACGACGAACTCCGGGCATGGCTTCACCGTTTATCCGAATCTGGCGTAGTATGTGGAGATAAAGGCGATCAATCAACTCTGGGTAGCCGACATCACGTATCTGCGCCTGGGACGTGAGTTTGTGTATCTGGCCGTAGTGCTGGATGTCTTCTCACGGCGCGTCGTGGGCTGGTCACTAGCCCGAAGCGTGCAGACGGCGCTGCCGCTAGCGGCATTGAATCAGGCCATCCAAGATCGTCAGCCGGGTGCTGGCCTGGTGCATCATTCCGATCGCGGCAGCCAGTACGCCAGCAACGACTACGCGAAGCGACTAGAGGAGGTCGGCATGGTGATCAGCATGAGTCGCCCAGCCAGGCCCTGGGAAAACGCCTATTGCGAAAGCTTCATGAGCACGCTCAAACGCGAACAAGTCAGTTGTCCGAGGTACGCGGCGATGGAGGATTTGCAAACACAGATGACTGAGTTCATCGACTAGTTTTATAACGTTCAGCGATTGCATTCTGCGCTCGCTTATTGCTCGCCAGAGGAGTTTGAAAACAAGCAAGGCGCCGTTCCGCCAGCGGGCATGAGTTTTCCCAGGCATGAGGAAATCTATCCTGATGCTTAAGCAAATGCAAACTCAGCGAAGAGCCGATAGCCGCCCTCCGCTGCCTCATCAGGATGAGTTTCCAGCAGAGTATGGCCACGAAGCGGTCACTGCTTCGCAGCGATTCCTTGGCCGGTTGCTCTCCAGCAGAGCCGGCCTCCGCTTCCTCTGCTATGCTCATCCTCAACCAAACATCCACCGCTGGCTACTGTTTTTCAGCCAACGGCAACTGTCCCCGAACTCGACTGTCTCATCTCACGACGCAGGCCAGGCCCCTTCACCCTCCCGAGCGTCGCTAAGGCAGGCCCGCATCCGCCTCAAGGGTCCGCTCACGCCGGGCAAAAAGCCGCCCGCCCTTGACCCGGACACGGCCCCGCCTTCCGGATCTAAAATGAGGGTGAAGGACCTTCCTGAATCCCCGCGATTGCTTGTGAGGATCAATTGAGTTACTTTAGAGGTCGAACGGCCCATCAAATGGGCTTACGAACCACCTACCAGCGCTGGGTTTCAAGCTTGACCTTGTCTCAAATTGCGGGTCGGGTCATTACAAGAACATTTTTAACCAGAAATGTCCAAAGTCCAGGGGGACTCTCAAAAGTCCCCTCCTACTCTACCTGCTCAGTTTCGGTATTTCGGATTTTCTAAAAATGCGCTTACAGATGGTACTTGTTCATCAGGTACTGCTCTATAGCTTGCCGCTCTGAAGCGGTCAGACTCCGGCTGTACACGATTAATTCCGAAACATCTCCGGCGTAGAAAGTATTGTTCATGCCTTGGCCCAGAAGAGCGCTGGTCCCCACGCCGTTAATGGATTGCTGCTTGCCGGGGTAGGACGCCACGCTCTGGCCGTTGAGCCACATGGAATCAGTTGTCCCGGAGTGCATCCATTCACTCAAACCAAATGAGTTCGTACGCGTCAGCGGCATCTGGTAACTCGGTTCATTCCCTGTCTGCAAAGTTCCAAACCGGAAGCGTGAGAAGGTCTGATAGGAGCCGAAGAAGCTAGACCCCCAACTTGCCGTTTCAGGCCAGTACAAGAATGCAAATTGCCCGTAGCCGGCCGCATGGTTCTTCGCATTTGCCGAGACGAGAAATACTGACAATCCGGTAGCGCCGTTTATGGGGAGGCTCAGTAGGGACATAAAGCTGGACGTGCCATTGAAACGCACGGAGTTTTGCCCATTGTTGCCGGCAGCGAGAACAGGTTGACTTGCGGCGCTTGCCTGAACCGCGCTGTTTCCGCTTCCAGACTGGTCATCCCACGCCACCAATCCATTTCCGCCGGTTCTGACGCCGGCATCGTTAGCCAGCCACAGGATCATCCCCGTGGGGAGGTTGTTGGGCAACTTCGTCGAGGTAGAAGGAGGTGGCAGCACAGGAGGGGCAACGCCAGCGCCGCTTAGGGACACGGTGTGGGGAGAGCCCGAGGCATTGTCGCTAATCGAGAGTGCCGCGGTCCGGGAGCCCGCGGCAGAGGGAGTAAATGTAATGCTAATCGCGCACGTCGTACCCGCAGCCAGCGAACTGCCGCAAGTTGAGATGCTCGAGAAATCCGAAGCATTCGATCCCGTAATGCCGAGGCCGCTGACGGCGAGTGCTCTTGTCCCGCTGTTGCTAAGAGTCGCTGTCTGAGCACCTGCGGTCAGGGCAAGTGTCTGCGATCCGAAGGCGACAGCGGCAGGACTTACTCGCGCCACGGGTGTATCTACACCACCAACCACAAACGTTTGCGCCGCGCTTTGAGTAGCACCGGAGACATCGGTAGCCTTGGCAGTGATGGTGTGGCTGCCCCCTCCGATGGTTGATGTCGGCAGCGTGGCATGGTAAAGCCACTCGCGATCCGCCGCAAAATCCGGATTGACATCCTGGAGTTCCTGGGTCACTACCGGGGTGCTTGCTCCATCGACGAAGAATTGGACACGGCGGATGGAGAGACCGCTCACAACAGAAACGCTCCAAGTGCCGGTTCCTGCTTCGGCGAAGCTCTGGTCGTTTGCCGAGTTGAACTTCATGGAAATCTTGCTGCCGAGACTCGGGCAGGAGGTGGCCCAATAGTCACCAACCTCTACATTGCGGTTGCCCCGGTCTCCATTTTCCGAAGGTATGTAATTGGCAATGACGCCCGGGCCGCAGAACAGATTGTTATTGAAGGTGGTTGTGCTGACAGGGACAAGGTAGTTCGAATAGGTCTGCGTAATGTAGCTGGCAAACCCCGGCGGGTTGCAGTTCGTGGTGGTTGAGCCGACGATATTGCCTTGGAAGAGCGACGTACCTATCTGGGAGTTTTCGAAACCGATGCCGGGCCGCAGATAGCAAGTAGCCGTGTCCATCATGGCGGTGTTGTTATAGATCTGCTCGTCTTTGCCAAATTGAACGATGGAGTACACAATCGTGTTGAATTCGTCGAACGGTTTGTGCCAGTAGTTCCCCTTGATCACCTCTCCCGTCGTCGTCAAAACCACGCGGCATTGTCCCCCGAGGCAGCCGGTGTAGAAATCGCCGGCTCCCTGCGTTTCGATTGCATAGCGATGAAGATTCGTAAATTCGTTGTTTGAGATCTGGATATGAGCAGTGAGGAAGTAGTATTCCGGGTGTGCGGCAGACGCAAGGTCGCCAAAGTGATAGTTAATGGCATCGTCACCGATTTTGTCGAACAGGTTGTTGTCAATGGTGATATTGGTCATCCCGCCAGCCACTTGGATGCCGCCGCCCCTGATGCATTCGGAACCACAGTTCCCGCTATTCTTGCCCGGCGGATAATTCGGGAAGCCGCCGGAGACGGCCCAGATGTTGCGGAAAATATTATTGGAGATGGTGTTCGCATTCGTCCCGTCGTATGTCAGGACATGGTCCACATAAATAGCGTTGCTATCGTAGCCGGTAATGTTCTGAATGGTGTTGTTCGTGAACCTGTAGCCGCCGGTGTTGGTCTTTGGATAGGGACCGGCATAACCGCCAAAAAGACCTAATCCGCCACCATTGATCGTCAGGCCGTTGATCGTGATATTATTGCCGCCCATCGTGAACGCCCAGGACGGTCCGCTGTAGTTGATGACCGTGTTTGTGGTCGCGCCGCGTCCGTTGGTATTTCCGTTACTGCCGCTCCCCTGGATGTTCGTGTTGCTCAAAATTGAAAGTGACGAGCGCCCGATATTACAAGTCCCCGCTATCGTCACGCCGCCTGCCGAGTTCAGTGCTCCCTGGATGAGAGCGGCGTCGCCGGCATTGTTGTTGCAGTTAACCGTCTCGCCATAAACTGCGGTTGTGCTCGCCAGCAGAACACTGGCAAGCATTGAAAAACGCCGGAGAAATCCTGATGAAGAGCAGCCGGTGCTGCCTACTTTTCGCTCACGCAAAACGGAATGAGCCAAGCTTGGAAGAACGCAGTAGAAATACTTCACTGCATCTTGGTTCACTTACGCAAATGAAAATCTCCGGAAGACAAATCCTACTCCCCTAGGACTGGGGGCCTCGTCTTTTACACAAACATGGAATCCCAAGTGGAATGAAGAAATAGCCGGCGGAAGTTTTGAAGGAAGCGGACGCTGGATATATTCAGGAAGACAACAGAAGTTACTTAGAGCTGTATGGACGCCTGCAAACGGCCCAGACGCCAACGAGCACAGCCGCGAGCATCAGCAGCGCTGTTTCCGGTGGCTCCGGCGTGAAGGTCACTGGCCCTAATATATCGGCCCCAATTCCTCCGCCCGCTCCGGTTGGCTGACCAAGGAAGGAACCGGCAGCATCAAAGACTGCAAACGATACCAGGGGGAAATTTGGGTCGTTGCCTGCAACCGCGGACGTATCCAGCGTGAAAGCGGTTGGCGTGGTTCCGGTTAGAGTCAGCGAGAAGCCGGTGATGTCCGCGAGTCCGTACTCGAAAGTCGAGGAGCCGATAAACGGATTGCTCGTGCTCGGCCCGACAAACACGGTCTGGCTGAAACGGAAGGCCGTCAAATCCCCGGCCCCGACCGTACTCAATCCATCCGCAAAGCTGAATGCGCCAGCCCCTGCCGCCGAGTCCGGCAAGGTCAATTGCTCTCCTATGTACTGGAACGTGAGCGTTGTAGCACTAACAATTCCACAAGGAACTGCGAGTAGCGAAAGGAGAGAGCAGATGCAGAAGCTTTTCCTCATCCTATACGGAATAGTACACAAGGTCCGCGAGAATACTCAATAGCTTGCGGTACTTGCCCAGTACTCTATTAGCCGCACAGTACTTCAAGGTCCTTCCAGTCTGCGTTCGTCAAACGTTCACAAGCCAGTTCGCCAGGCGGAGGGGTCAGATGGACACGCGCCCTGAATCCGAGTTATTCTATTCCATGCTGACGTGCTTTCTAACGAGAGCACGTGCACTGGACTTGATCTTGCTGAATCCTGGGTTGCGGTTTCAGTGCAAATGAAGTCCAGGTTTGCGGAGCTTGCTCGAAGGAAAGCAAATAGCGTCCGATCCAATTGCGCCAGCCCACTCGCGGTGCGGCCCGCCTCTATTCGATATCGTTAGCAGCCCTGATCATGGCTTACCTTCGTCTGGCTCTGCGTAGTCTAGTTTGTTTGATCGTCGCCGTCTGCATCGCGGAGCTTTGTGCCCGAATTGACGATGCTCTAACGGACGGAGCCCCGCTATTTGGTCCATATGGCTATTCGGCCATGCTGACCCATGATGAGTTTGGAGTCACTGGCCGGCCCTACGGCCACTATCTGAAATGGAAACTCAATAGCCGTGGTTATCGAGGCCCCGAGATCCGCTGGGATCGTGAACGGATTATGTGTATCGGGGCCTCGGAAACATTTGGATTTACGGAATCGGAGGGAATGGAATACCCGCGCCAGCTTGAGCGCGAATTGAACGCTCGCGGCGGCTGCAACCACTATCAGGTCGTCAATGTCGCGTACGCAGGGCAATCCCTCGGCAGCTTCTCCCGCCGTGTAGACAACGTGGTGGCGGAAATCAAGCCTCGTTTTGCTCTGGCGTACCCTACCCTTCTCACCTATGTCGATCCTCCTTCTGAAGATGCGGACCCGACGGAATGGGTAAAAGAGAACTCCGCGTTCCAATTCCGCGTCAGGGGTAAGTTCTTCAACGTGATCGACACCATGCCCGAATGGGCCGCGACCATCCGGTACAAACTCCATATATGGAAGGCCACGCGTCACGCCGCCGTCATGCAGCGAATTCCAGAGGCGAACGTGGAGCGATTTCACCGGGATCTTTGCCGCCTCCTCGACAATCTCGAGCAAAAACATATAGAGGCGGTGTTGGTCACTCACGCTACTCGTTTTGGTAAACGAGTCTTACCGGAAGAACGCCCGATGCTCGTCGCTTGGCGCCGCTTCGCGCCAACGTTGAACGATCCGGGGTTCCTCGACATGGAGAACCGCCTGAACAATGTCATCCGCATGGAAGCGGCCGCCCGGCGACTGATTCTGGTGGATGCGGCCGAGAACGTATCAGGTCGCGAAAACTTCGCTGACTTTGCTCACTTCACGGACCGCGGAGCGAATGTGATGGCGAAACTTATCGCGGACAGGCTGCTGGCGGCGGAAGACTCGCACACTCAACCTTGTTCAGAAAGCGACGTCCTGCCCGTGATCATCGCACCAATGGGCGCGCGACACTTCCGCTAGAACTGGAAGTAAATGAAGGATTGAGGCTTGGAGGATCGGAACAGGATCACGTAGAGTACGGCGGTGTAGGCTGCTGCACGCAATTCCGCGGGAATGTGCCGTCCGGCATAACGCTTGATGATCTCCTGGGTATTTGGCACAGCCCAAACAATCAATAACAAAGCCGGAATCAGAATGAGTTGCTCGAATGCGCTCTGCTGCCACAACGCCCAGAGGGAGGTCGAGAATAGGTGTAGCGGCTGAGAAACCAAGCTGAATATGGGAAAGCTCCAGCCCGGGCTTGCGAAGCCGTTCAGGCCAGCCATTCCTTGTAGCAGGCCAACCGCATCAGCTACAGAATCGGCGCGAAAAAAGATTTGCGCGACTATGACACAGATGAAAGTCAGCAGCACTCCGGCGACATGACCGGCTCGCTTCTTCCATATGGGCGCTGCCGCCTGCAGCTTTTTCCCAAAGATCTGCCAGAGATGGTTGATGGTCAAATAAAACCCGTGCAGCAGCCCAAACACCACGAACTGGAGGCCTGCGCCGTGCCAAATGCCCGCGAGCGTCATGGTGATCATCATCGGTACGCCAACCATGCTGGTGAACCCACTTGCTGTTGCGAGCGCTTTCCGCGATGTCTTCTTACCCGCCGCCACTCGGCTCCGCATCACCCGGAGCGTAATCGGATTGTAGACGTAGAGCGTAATGTAACGCGTCAATGTCATATGCCAGCGCTGCCAGAAATCAATAATGTTGCGGGCCTTGTATGGCGAATTAAAATTCAATGGAAACTCAATCGAGAACATTCGCGCCAAGCCCACGGCCATGTCCGAGTAGCCGGAAAAATCAAAGTAGAGTTGCAGTGCGTATGCCAGGGCTCCACTCCACGCCGGGAAGAATGTTAACCCGTGTGCGTGCGCGAAGGCCGCATCGGCAAATGGCGCTATTTGATCGGCCAACAGGAGTTTCTTGGCTAAACCCAAAATGAACCAGGACAGTCCGATATCGACGTCCCGCGCCCGCAGCTGATATCGCCGTTCCGCGCTCAGCTGAGGCATAACCTCTCTGTGGTGGAGAATCGGCCCTGCGATCAGATGGGGAAAGAATGTGACGAAGACTGTATAGCTGACTGGCGTTTGTGACTCGGCCTGCCCCTGATACAGATCGACAAGGTAGCCAATCTGGGTAAAGGTAAAAAAGGAGATGCCGAGAGGCAATATCACGTCTGCCCACTGATGCTTAACAATCCCCGCCGAGTTCAGAAAGGCCAGAGTTGGAAATAGATATTTGTAGAAGACCAGGGCGCCCAGGTTTCCGGCAATGCCCACAATCAAAACGGTTCGCGATCTCCGCGGATATTCCGCATTTCTCGCGATCAAAGTCGCGCACAAATAATTAAATACGATTGAGGCTAAGAGTACGGGCACCAGGTCGAGGCGCCAGTTTGCATAGAAAACAATTGAAATGATTGAGAGCCATGCAAGTGCGGCTGTCCTGCCAAAGCGGCCAAATAACTGGTAACCGGCCAAAGCAACCGGCAGGAAAACAAGGACGAACTTAGTAGTTGGAAAAAGCATTTTGTTATGCCAAATTAGAGATGTTCGTAGCTACTTACAAACAACGCTTTAAAAAGAGAAGCTTAGCACTAAATTAGATACTTTGGAGTGCTAGGTTTAGCCGTTACGTACCACAACTTAGCATCATGCCTCCACAACTATACTGGCTGCCGGACCCACCAAGCCAATGGGCCGAGAGCCTGGCCGCTCTGAAGCCTCCCGGGGGCCGCAAGGAATGGGAAACTCTTGAACGGCTGGCCAACCATCGAGTAGATTTCGTTCAAACTTCACGTTTGGATCGTGCTCTCCGGCGCCTGTTCGCATCTCCGCCGGAGGGTCTCGCAACCAAGCCGGTCAGGTTGGCCTTACTTGCCTCATCGACATCGGCGCATCTTATACCTGGGATTCGCGTGGCAGCGCTTCGCCGGGGAATATGGGTTGACATCTATGAAGCCGGTTATGCACAGTACTGGCAGGAGTTGACAGATGAGTCATCCGGCCTCAACCAGTTTCATCCCGATGTGGTGCTGTTCGCCATCGACGGCCGCCATTTGCTCGCCGCGCGCGACTCTACCGTGGAAGCTGCGCTTGAGACGTTTTCAGCGTGCTGGCATCGCGCACGCGATCTATTCGGATGCACCGTCATTCAACAAGCCGTTCTGCCGGTTTTCCCATCTGTTTTAGGTGGCAACGAGCACAACCTTCAGGATTCGCCCCAATGGAAACTGCAGCAACTGAACGTGCGCCTGCGGGAGCTTGTCGCGACCAACGGCGTTGTGATGCTTGGCGTCGACAAATACGCGGAGTCGGACGGTATGAAGGAGTGGCACGATCCGGGACTCTGGCATCGTGCCAAGCAGGAAATCCATCCCCGTGTGTCTCATATCTATGGCGACCTGACGGCACGATTGCTCGCCGCCCTACAGGGCCGCTCTTACAAATGTGCTGTCCTGGATCTTGATAACACGCTTTGGGGTGGCGTAATCGGAGATGACGGCCTTGCGGGACTTTTGCTTGGCCAGGGGCATGCGGTCGGTGAGGCCCACATCGAGTTTCAACGTTTTCTGCAGGAACTGGGCCGCCGGGGCGTCATCCTGGCAGTCTGCTCCAAGAATGACGATCACAATGCGCGGCTGCCATTTTGCGAGCATCCCGAGATGGTTCTACGGGAAGCCGATATAGCCTGCTTTGTCGCGAACTGGAATGACAAGGCCTCCAACTTACGGCAAATCGCCGCAAACCTAAATATAGGGCTCGATTCGTTAGTCTTCGTCGACGACAATCCATTCGAACGTAATCTGGTTCGACAGGAACTGCCAATGGTGGCCGTGCCTGAGCTTCCTGAGGATCCATCATTCTATGCTGCTTGCTTAAGTGACTCAGGCTATTTCGAGGCGGTCTCCGTGACGGTAGAAGACCGGAACCGCGCGGACCTTTACCGCGCGAATGCGGACCGGGAAGCCGTCAAACAGAATGCAACGGACATTACCGGATATCTGCAGTCTCTAAAGATGGAGCTGATTTGGAAGGAGTTCGATCTGGTCAGTTTGCCCCGGATCGTCCAACTCATAAATAAGACCAATCAGTTTAACCTCACCACGTTGCGCTACACCGAAGCCAACGTCCTCTCTATGATGGGGGATCCGGAGGTGATAAAGCTCTATTTCCGCCTTACGGACCGGTTCGGAGACAACGGCATTATATCGGTGGTTATTTGCAAACTGACTGCCGAAATGGACTTACTGATCGATTCATGGTTGATGAGCTGCCGTGTATTGGGGCGCCAGGTGGAAGAGACGACGCTTAATGTTGTGGCCTCGACTGGCCGTCTTCTTGGCACGCGAAACCTGATTGGTGAATACCGGCCGACGGCCAAGAATGGAATGGTAGAGGCGCTGTACCGCAAACTTGGCTTCGACCTGGTAAGCGAAAATCCGGACGGTTCAAGCCGTTGGACTTTAGACGTGGCCAACTACCGGGAGCGGCCGAGTTATATCCGCGTCTCCGCGAGCTAAAAGACATGAATGAAGAGCAGATTTACCCAGCACTGACTGTCGTATTCCGGGATGTTCTGGATGACGACACGCTCATTCTGAAACCCACTCTCACCGCGCGCGATGTGGAGGGATGGGACTCGTTAACACACGTCAACCTGATCGTTGCGGTCGAGAGCCGTTTTGGCATCAAGTTCAGAACGGCCGAACTCGAATCGTTGAAGAATGTTGGTCAATTTGTACAGCTTATTGGCCAAAGACTAGCGGCCAAGTAAAGCTGCATTCACTCTTTCCGGAGACAACCCTGTGATGCTTTCAACTACGCGCAGAAGAACTGTGCTTGTCCTAATTGGAGTTGCATTTGCAATTTTTTCGCTATCTTGCATTAGCGATTGCATGCGCGAGAGCGATCAAGCCAGCGTGCTTACCGGCGTTTGGGAGTTATTTCGCGGCGCCCGCGTCGTGGGAGAGAGCTACTACAACTATGAGAAGTTGTATGAGACTTATTGGTTGACGACGCTGGGATTTTGGATTCGCTCGCTTTTTGGCAGCGTATGGTCGCCAGTCCTCGTCGGCAACATCAGCACGGGAATTACCTTTTGGGCAACTACTCTGGCAGCCATTTTCCTACTGGCTAAAGACCGCCGCCGGCCGCCTGTGCTTAGCACGTTCTGCTATCTCAGTACGCCGGCGATTCTCATCAATTCGCTCTACACGAACGCCGCGATCCTGTCGGCTGGCTTCCTTCTTCTCGCAGGCATACTCCTTAC
>DATHIZ010000461.1:0-21809 GCA_035316385.1 Bryobacteraceae bacterium
GTTCCTGGGCGGAATTGTGGGCCGTCTGCTCCGCGAGTTTTCCATCACGATTGCGGTGGCAGTGCTGATTTCAGGCGTCATTTCTTTGACCCTGACGCCCATGCTCTGCAGCCGTTTTCTGCACCATGAAAGCCATCCGACGGGCATGTTTTACCGCTGGTCAGAGGCGTTTTTCATAGGCCTCAACAACACCTACCGGAGATCTCTGCAGAGCGTCATGCGTCACGGGCGGCTCACGCTGGTGGTCAGTTTAGTGCTCACGGTGGTCACCGGCTACTTATTTGTCGTGATGCCAAAAGGCTTTATGCCGTCAGTGGACCAGGGGTTCGCTTTCGGCGGAGATGAAGCCGGGCAGGACATCTCTTTCGACGAGATGGTCCGGCTGCAAACGCAAGTGAACCAAATCATGGCAAAGAACCCATGGATTACGACCTTTGGTTCCGGCGTGGGAATGGATGGACAGAACCAGGGATTCATGTTCATGGCTTTGAAGGAGGACCCGCACCGCCCGAAAGTACAGGCGATAATCGGGCAGTTGCAAGCCGAGTTTGCCAAGATTCCGGGCCTCATGGCGTTCATGCAATCGCCGCCGCTGATTACACTCGGCCAGAACGAGGGACGCAGCCAATATTCGGTTGCGCTCGAAGACGCCGATTTGGCGGAGCTGTATCATTGGGCTCCGATCCTAGAAGCGAAGCTGCGGACTATCCCGCAACTCACCGATGTCTTCAGCGATTTACGCCTGGCCAGCCCGCGCTTGGACGTTCATATTGACCGGAATCTCGCTTCGGCGTTAGGCGTCACGCCTGACCTTGCGGCGAATACGCTGTACGACGCGTACGGCAACCGGCGGGTGACCACCATCACTGCATCGTCCGATCAGTACGATGTCATTCTGGAAGTCCTGCCGCAATTCCAGAGAGATCCGGCGGCGCTGCGCGATTTGTACATTCGCTCCAGTCAAGGGAAGATGGTGCCTTTATCGGCCATCAGCGATATCAAGCAGACGGTGGCGGCGCTCAATGTAAATCACATTGGGCAACTGGCTGCCGTGAACTTCCAATTCAATACCAAACCGGGCGTAGCGCTCAGCGAGGCCACGGCGCTGGTCGATCAAGCCGCGCGCGACCTGGCTCTGCCCAGCACGGCTTCGTTCCGTTACCAGGGCACTACGGCCGCCTTCCAGGACTCCCTGAAGGGCTTGGGCATTTTGTTGATTATCGCGGTGCTGGTGATCTACCTGGTATTGGGTATTTTGTACGAAAGCTTTATTCACCCGATCACGATTCTCTCCGGGTTGCCGTCGGCGGGATTAGGCGCGCTGCTGACGCTGCTGCTATTCGGCGAGAATTTGAACCTTTACTCGTTCGTGGGTATTATCCTGCTGATCGGCATTGTGAAGAAGAACGCGATCATGATGATCGATTTTGCACTGGCGGCTCAGCGGAATGAAGGCAAGTCTCCCCAGGAGGCTATTTTCGAAGGCTGTATGCAGCGTTTCCGTCCGATCATGATGACGACGATGGCCGCGCTGCTAGGCACGCTGCCCATCGCCTTCGGTACCGGCGCGGGCGGCGAAGCGCGGCGTCCACTCGGTTTGGCCGTGGTGGGCGGCCTAGTGGTTTCGCAGTTGCTGACCCTTTACATTACGCCTGTGATTTATCTCTATCTCGACCGGCTGGTGAACCGCCGGCGCGGGAAGAGCAAGCAGGATTCGCCCGTTTCCAGAGAAGTGGAAACGGGAAGAATGCCAGCGCTTCAGTAGGCCGCGATACTCTCAGTCACAAAATATTAACCGCGCGGGCCGCGAGGATCGCCAGCGTTCCCAGGGAGATGCTGCTCTGCACCATCATCAATCCCTTGGCCCAGCGCGAAAGCACCGGCACGTCGGTCGGAGAGAACGCCGTGCTGGTGTTAAAAGCCAGAAAGAGATAGTCGACGAAGCCGGGCTTCCAGAGCTTTGTCAATATCTTCGAATGCTCGGGCAAGGTCATTTGCGGAAAGAGAAACGCACCTTCGTAGTGGGCATGCCGCAAGTCCCGTTGATGGGGACCGCCCGCGTCCAGGCGCCAATACCAGCAGGCAAACACCAGAATATTGCAAATCCATAAAGCGCTCGCAGCGCGCAACAACTGTATGGGGTTGTCGCTCTTTGCGGGCAGGCCGGCAATCAACATGCCGAGCGACCAAGCCAGCGCGCCGGTCAACACGCTGGAAACGATGAATCCAAAAACATAGTTAACCTCCGTTAGGCCGATTCGATTCGTAATGACGGTCGGTATCAGCAAGACAACGACAATCAGGGGAAGCAGCCAACTGGGTCCGGGTGTCAGGCGCTCGGGAACCGAAAGGTAGAGTGCGCTGGTGGCCAACGCGGCGACGATGACCGGCCAGCGCGGCTCAGGATCGGGAAGCAGAGTCTTTCCGTTAGAAGAGCTCGGTGTGGGCTGACTTTGCATGGCTTGCTTCATAAGGTCACCCCTGATGATAAAAGGTATGGTGTTGAAAATTGTCCAAGTGGGCGACGCGGTACTGCGACAGCGGGCCAAGGAATTGACGGCGGCCGAAATCCGCGGCCGGGAAATGCAGGAGTTGATCGGATGGATGCGCGAAACCATGCATGACGCACCGGGGGTCGGATTGGCGGCTCCACAGATCGGGATACCGCTGCAACTCGCGGTAATCGAAGACAAACCCGAATATGTGAAGGATGCACCGGCCGACTTCCTAAAAGAACGCGAGCGCGAGCCGGTTGGATTTCACGTGATTATCAACCCAAAGATTACATTGCTCGGCCCGTCGGATGTGGAATATTTTGAGGGCTGCCTGAGCTTACCCGGCTTCATGGCCGTGGTGCCGCGCGCGCGCAGAGTGAGAGTCGAGTGCCTGGATCACAACGGCGATGCGAAGACCATTGAAGCATCCGGCTGGTACGCGAGGATTCTGCAACATGAGATCGACCATCTGCATGGCGCCGTTTATATCGATCGCATGCATACGCGCACGCTGATGAGCCTCGACAACTTCAATCGCTATTGGAAGAGCAAGCCGATGGCGGAAGTGGCCAAGCTGCTCAGAGACTCATAACGAGCGGGACTGCTGGTAGTTATAGGCTACGCGAAACATGCCGGCCTCATCGAAATGCCTGGCGAAAATCTGCAGCCCGACCGGCAGGCCTTCGGGCGACTCGCCGCAGGGAACACTCATGCACGGAACGCCCGCTAAGTCTCCAGTGAGCGTGTAAACGTCGGACAAGTACATGGCGAGCGGGTCGTCCACCTTCTCGCCAATCTTAAAAGCAGGGAAAGGCGAGACGGGGGTCAGAATCGCGTCCACCTCTTCGAACGCCCGGGTAAAATCAGCTGCGATCAATGTACGCACTTGTTGCGCCTTGCGGTAATAGGCGTCGTAATAGCCGGCGCTCAACACATAAGTACCCAGCATGATGCGCCGCTTCACCTCGGCTCCGAAGCCTTCCCCGCGCGTGTTGCGGTACATATCAGCCAAGGTAGTACCGTCGCCACGAATGGTATAGCGGACGCCGTCATAACGGGCAAGGTTTGAGCTCGCCTCGGCGGTGGCGATGATGTAATAGCACGACAGCGCATAACGAGTGTGGGGCAGACTGATCCGGCGAATCTCGCAGCCGAGAGTCTCGAGCTGTTTAACAGCAGCGTCAATGACGTTACCGGTGGCTGAATTGAGCCCCTCAAAATACTCTATGGGAAGCCCCAGTTTCATGCCCTTGACAGGGTGCTTCATCAGCGCATGGTAATCATCGACCGGGGCAAAGGCCGAGGTGGAGTCCAGGTCGTCCCGCCCGGCCATGACCCGCAGGACGGTGGCGGCATCTTCCACGTTGCGGGCGAAGGGTCCGATGTGGTCGAGAGAGCTGGCGAAGGCAACCAGGCCGTAGCGCGAGACGCGGCCGTAGGTTGGCGTAACTCCCACGGTTCCGCAGAAACTCGCCGGCTGGCGAATGGAGCCGCCAGTGTCCGAGCCGAGCGTGACCAGCGCCGTACCTTGCGCGACCGCAGCGGCCGAGCCTCCGCTGGAGCCGCCAGGAACACGGTCGAGCGCTCGAGGATTGCGCACCGGGCCAAAGGCAGAGTTTTCGTTTGATGAACCCATCGCGAACTCATCGCAATTCAATTTGCCCAGCACCATGGCCCCTTCGGCTTCGAGGCGGGAGACTGCGGTGGCATCGTAGGGCGGCACGTAATCCTGCAAAATATGCGAGCCGCACGTGGTGCGCAGATTCCTGGTGACGATCACGTCTTTGACGCCCAAGGGGACACCAGCAAGCGCGCCAATGCGTCCGCCATGGGCAATCTCGGCATCCACCTTGGCGGCGGCGGCGAGAGCGCGCTCGGGCGAGAAGGTCAGATAGGCGTTCGTCTTAGGGTTCTCCGCTTGCGCGAAAGCCAGGGCCGCTTCCGCAAGTTCTTTGGCGGAAAAAGTCTTTTTTAGAAGTCCTTCGTGCACTTGGGAAATAGTGAGCGAAGCGATTGCGTCTAGCCCGCTCATCGCTCGATCACTTTCGGCACTTTGAAATAGCCCGCGCCAATGGACTTGGCGTTGGCCAGCGCTTCCTTGTTTGTGAGCGGCGTGTAGGGGATATCTTCGCGCAGGGTTGCGGTCTCCTCGGCCTCGAACAGGACTTGAGCCATAGGCTCGACATCGGACGTGTCCAGTTCGTTGAGTTGCTCGATGTGGGTCAGAATGTGACCTAGATCGTGCGCCATGCGTAATACTTCTTCGTCAGAGAGCCGCAAATTCGCCAAATCGGCGACATAGCGGACCTCTTTATCGGATAAATTCAAGCAGTAGCCTTTTTGCGCGAGAGTCGATATAACTTCTTTAGCACAGGGTCTTGAATGCTATCGGCTTCGTCCGCCATCGCAGTACCGTCGGCGGGAACGCCCTGACGGAAGAGGGCGCGCTGGGGCTCGCGCCGGGGTGCTCCCACTCTGAATTCGACATCTTGAATTGCATCGCTGCCGGTTACTTTGCGCAACCTGTCGACAATCTGCAAACTGAGGCAATACAGCTGCTTCTGCCAGATGGCGTCTTCGACTTCGACGACCAAGGTGCTGCGCACCAATTTCACCCGTAGCGTATGCTTCGCGATCGCTTTTCCGACCGCCGTGGGCCAGACCGCTCGCGCGAGATCCTCGTCGGTAAAAATCTTTTGCGAAAACTTGTTGTTCTTGATTAATCTGGCAGCGCGTTCCATACGGAGGAATGAGCCGGGGGAGATACGTGGATCAGCTCGGTTTCAGAAGGATAACACGATCGGGAAGCCAGCGCCAATGCCGTGCGCGCCCTCTTGTTTCCCGGCCCGGACCGGATGGCCGCCAGGAGAACTACGCGGCTCGGCGTAGTTCTTTTGCACGCCATACGTAACACTATAAGAAGGAAATGGATCTAGCAGAGGACCATCCTTTTTGTTAGCGTTTTAACAGACTCAGCGTGATAGAAGAAAAGAATCAAGCATTTCTTTCAGCCTGGCGGGACCGCCTAGGGGCATTAAAGAATATCCCTCCGGTGCTGCGCATCGTTTGGGACTCAGGACCATTCGTAGTTGTTCTTGGTTTAGTGTGCCGGGTGCTGGTCTCCCTGGTTCCGGTGAGTACGGCCTGGATTACAGGTCTCATCATCGATCGCATTACGGCCGTTGTTCGCCACCAGGCCCAGCTTTCGACTGAGCTGTGGATGCTGGCGGGAGCGGAGTTTGCGCTCGCCATCGGGGGCAACCTGATCAGCCGGCTGATCGATTATTACGATTCCGTTCTAGCCGACCGCTACACGCGCCACGTCAGCATTCAGGTGATGGACCATGCCTCACAGCTCGACCTTCAGACGTACGAAAACCCAGTTTTCTATGACCGGCTGGAGCGCGCGCGTGTGCAGGCCACCGACCGGCTTGGGATGATTCAATCCATCGGCCGGCTGTTTCAACAGGCCATCACCACCATTTCACTATCCGTGGGAATTCTTTTCTTTTCTCCCTGGCTGCTGCTATTGCTGGTGGGCTGCCTCATCCCGGCGTTTCTAGGCGAGAGTCATTTTGCGTTTCTCAGCTACGCAAAAAATTTCCGGCAGACTCCGGCCAAACGGCAGCTGGATTATCTCCGTCAAGTCGGAGGCAGCAAGGAAGCGGCCAAGGAGCTGAAGCTGTTTGGCCTTAGCGGCTTTTTAACCGACCGGTTCACCAGCCTGTCGAATCAAATCCTAGATGAAAACCTGGCGCTCTCCCGCAAACGCCTGATCGCGGTCTCATTCCTTTCGATCTTGAGCACCGGCGGGTATTATGGCGCATACATCTGGGTAATCTACAAGACCGTCACCGGTGCATTGACTATCGGTAACCTCTCTTTCCTGACGGCATCCATCATGAACGCGTCGAACAATATTTCGCAGATGTTCTCCACGCTTTCCGGGATTGCCGACCAAGCGCTATTCCTGACCGATCTGCTGGCGTTCTTCGAGATGAAGCCGACCGTTCAATCAAAGCCGGATGCCTTGCCCGCGCCACGCCCGATCCGCCAAGGATTTGAGTTTCGCGACGTGTCTTTTTCTTATCCGGGCACGGAGCGGCTGATTTTGAAGGATCTGAATTTCCGCGTGGAACCGGGAGAGCGCATTGCGCTGATCGGGCAAAACGGGCAAGGAAAAACGACCATTGTCAAACTGATGACACGGCTGTACGATCCAAGCGCTGGACAGGTGCTGCTTGATGGGGTTGACTTGCGCGAATACAGCATCGAGGATCTCTGCCGGGAAGTGGGCGTAATCTTTCAGGATTTCATGCGCTATGAGATGACGGCGCGCGAAAATATTGCGGTGGGACGCATCGAATTTCTAGGAGATGAAACAAGAATTCGCGCCGCCGCGGAAAAGAGCCTGGCGGACGGGGTGATTCAGAAACTGGCGGGTCAATACGATCAGATGCTGGGCCGGCGTTTTGAAGGCGGCGTGGACCTCTCCGGAGGGGAATGGCAAAAACTGGCGCTGGCGCGGGCTTATCTGCGCGAAGCACAGATTTTGATTCTGGATGAGCCGACAGCCGCTTTGGATGCCCGCGCCGAATTCGAAGTTTTTGAACGTTTTAACGAACTTACCAGCGATAAGATGGCGCTCTTTATTTCACACCGCTTCTCCACTGTACGCATGGCGGAACGGATTATTGTTTTGGAAAATGGATCTATAGCCGAGGAAGGCAGTCACGACAGGCTGATGGCGCGCGGAGGGATTTATGCCGGAATGTTCGAGCTACAAGCGTCGAGCTACCGGTAAAGAGCTTAGTCATGGCTGAACATTCCACACACGCACCATCCGCGCAAGTAGACAATGCCCCACCGCAGGAGGAGCGCGAAACCTTAACCGCGGCCGAACAGGAGCATCTTCACCATGACGCTCAAATCATCGCGCGCGGCTGCGCCTGGCTCTCTTCCAAAATCCGTTCCGGCAAACCGCGGGAGATCTATCGCAGAAATTTGAAGCGGCTGAACGTCCTGGAACGTGACCTGTATAGCTTGCAGACGGAGGAGCCGTCCGACGATCTGAGATGGCTTTACGACAACCTCCGGCTGGTGCGCACGGATCTGCAGGATCTGCACGACGGCATGCGCGTGCTGGCAAGGCTGCCCTCCGTCCGCACGGGGACAGAAGAGGCTATTCCGAGGTGCATGGTGCTGGGGCGCGCACTTCTGGCGGCGACTCACAACCGCCTTACCGCGCTGGCCTTCAATTGCTATTTAGAAGCCGTTCAGACGATTGAGCCGCTGCGCCTGGCTGAACTGTCGGGAATGCTGCTGGCGCTAAAGCTCAGCCTGCTGGAACTGCTGGCGCAACACGGCCGCCAGGCGCTGGACGCGTTTCGCGCGCAGGGAGAGAAAGCTACCTCGTATGGCGTCGGGAACCTGATCACCAGTCTGCGCCTGATCGGCCAGGTGGATTGGAAAGACATCCTGGAGGGCCTTTCGCTGGTGCATCGCGCCCTCCTGCTCGACCCCTGCGGCGTTTATCCCAGAATGGAGTTCGCCAGCCGGGAGGCGTACCGTCTACGAGTCGCGCGCCTTGCGGGGCATTCGGACATGGGCGAGATCGAGCTGACACGCCTCGCAATCACGATGGCGGAAGAAGCAAAGGTGGAGCGGGATGCGCCGGAAGCCTTGCGCGAACGGCTCCGGCATGTCGGCTATTACTTACTGGATGAAACGGGGTCAGCGGATTTGCTGGACCGCGTGGGGTACCGGCGCGGCGTCGGCGCGAGCATTCAACACGTTTTTCGAACCTACCCGGATGAAGCCTACATCATAGGAATCGAGTTCCTTACACTCATCACGGTAGTCTCTTTGATCATGAGCCTGGTGCGCTCGCATGAGGGCTTCGGTCTGATTGTTGGCGCTCTGCTGCTGCTTTTGCCCGCAGCCCAAGCCGCGGTAGAGGTAATGAACTACCTGGTTACCAGCGTTTTGACTCCGCATGCGCTGCCGAAGATCGATTTTTCAAAGGGCGTGGATCCAGGCTGCGCGACCATGGTGGCCATTCCCACGCTGCTCATCAACGAAAAGCAGATTCGGGAATTGGCGGACGATCTTGAAATCCGCTACCTGGTGAATCGGGATCCCCATATTTTCTTTGCGCTGCTGACCGATCTGCCGGACACAGCCGAACCTTCCGGCGATGAAGATGCACGCGTCGACCTGGCGCTGCGGCTGATTGACAATCTGAACCGGAGATACGCCAGCGCGCCTTACGGCGGCTTCTATATGTTCCACCGCCACCGCGTTTACAATCCGCGCGAAGGGACGTGGATGGGATGGGAGCGCAAACGCGGCAAGCTGCTCGATTTGAATCAGCTGCTCCGGGGCACGTTCGACCCGTTCCCCGTGAAGACCGGCGACCTTTCGCGGCTGCCGAGAATACGCTACGTTCTGACGCTCGATTCGGATACCAAGCTGCCTCGCAGTTCCGCGCAGCGCATGATCGGCACCATGGCGCATCCGTTGAACCAGCCGCTGGTGGATCCGGAATTAAACATAGTGACGCGCGGATATGGCATTCTCCAACCGAGGGTGGGTATCAGCGTACAGTCCTCCACGCGGTCGCGCCTGGCAAATATTTATTCCGGTCAAACCGGTTTCGATATCTACTCCCGCGCCGTATCCGATGTGTATCAGGATCTTTACGGCGAGGGGATTTTTACCGGCAAGGGCATTTACGACGTGGACGCGCTGCGGCAGGTGCTCGAACACCGCTTCCCGCGCAATGCGCTGCTGAGTCATGACCTCATAGAAGGCGCTTACGCGCGCGCGGGCCTCGCTTCCGATATAGAAGTCATCGACGATTATCCGTCACACTACAGTGCTTACAACCGCCGTAAACACCGCTGGCTGCGCGGCGATTGGCAAATTGTCCGCTGGATCCTGAACAAAGTTCCGGACGAATCGCGCCGGCTGGTTCGCAACCCCATTTCGCTGGTTTCGCGCTGGAAGATTATCGACAATTTGCGCCGCAGCCTGATGGAGCCGGCCACCTTCTTCCTACTGGTGGCGGGTTGGTTCTTCCTGCCGGGCGGCCCCGGGTTCTGGACGTGCATCACGCTGGCGCTGCTATTTCTGCCTATCTATTGCAGGCTCATCTTCGCGCTGGTGAGCGCCGCCGCCATCGAGAGGTGGGATATGGCTCGTGAATCGTTTATCGATTTCCTGACTTCGCATGTGAACATCGTGCTGAATCTGGCGTTTCTGGCGCACCAGGCGCTGGTCTCGATCGACGCCATTGTCCGAACGGTGATCCGCACCTACATTACGCACAGCCGGCTGCTGGAGTGGGAGACCGCCACGGAGGCGGAACTCGGCATTCAGAAGCGCACACCGGTAGATATCTACCTCAACTGGATGCCGGTACTTGCAATTGGCCTCGCACTGGGGCTGTTCTTGCGTCCGGCGGCAGCGCCATGGGCCTTACCGCTGCTCCTAACCTGGTGCTGCTCAAAGCTCATTTCCACGTGGATCAACCGGCCGCCGCACGGCGAGGACGTCGAGCTGTCCGCAAAAGATCGGCTGTTCCTGCGTGAAGTGGCGCTGCGGACCTGGCGTTACTTCGAAAAGTTCAGCAACGAAGGCAACCACTGGCTGATTCCGGATAACGTGCAGCAGGAGCCGCACCGGGTTGCCGAACGGATCTCGCCTACCAATCTCGGACTGCTGTTGAATTCCCGCCAAGCGGCGCTCGAGTTCGGCTACATCACTCTCGCCGAGTTTTTGGGCTTGACGGAAAGGACGTTTGAATCGATCTTGAAATTGCCGCGTTTCCACGGCCACTTCACGAATTGGTACGACACGCTCACCATGCAGCCGATCGGCGACCTGTTTATCTCCAGCGTGGATAGCGGGAACTTCGTGGCTTCGCTGTGGAGCTTGAAAGAAGGGTGCCTGGAGCTGCTGCACGAACCGCTGCTGCGGCAAAGCGCGCTGGATTCTCTGGCGGACCATAGCCGCGCCTTGCCGGGCCGCGGCAACGGGCGCGCGACCGGCCGTGAGTTTTGGCAACCTCTATTCAAATTAACGACGGTGGAGGAGTGGCTTCCCCGGCTGCTGCGGGATGCGCCGCCCCAGGCTGACCTGCAGACCCGCGTGGACGCGCTCCGCGAACAGGCAAGCCGTTTCGTGCCCTGGTATCTGCCGGAATACGAACCATTGCGGACTGCCTCCGGATTAGACTTCGCGGGCGCGAAGCTCACGCCGTTCGGAGCGGCCGCCTTCTACCGTAGCCTGGAGAGCCGCTTGCTGCAGGCGGCGAGTACGCCAGGCGTGGCGCCGGAGGTAGCAGCTTTAGCCCGAAGTCTGCGTGATAAACTGCCTGCCTGCCGCGCTCGCCTGGAGGGACTGGCGGAGCGCCTGCAGACCCTGGCGGACCGCTGCGAGCACTTGTCAGATGAGATGAACTTCAGCATGCTTGTGGATAAGGGACGCAACCTGCTCTCCATAGGCTATGACGCGCGTGCCGAAAAGCTGGCAAAATCCTGCTACGACCTGCTGGCCTCCGAGGCTCGCAGCGTCACCTTCATCACCGTGGCGAAAGGCGAAGCGATTCAGGATGCCTGGTTCAAGCTGGGCCGCCAGCATACGGTTTGCGAAAAAGAAACGTCCTTGATTTCGTGGACCGGCACGATGTTCGAATACCTGATGCCCGTCATCTGGATGAAATCGCTTCCAAATACCTTGTTAGATCGGGCCACGCGTTCGGCTGTGCGGGCCCAGCAATCTTATGGAAAGAACCGGCACGTTCCGTGGGGCATTTCCGAAGCTGCTTACAGCCAGACCGACGACGACGGCAATTACCAGTATGCCGCGTTCGGAGTCCCGGGGCTGGCGCTGAGTGTAGCGCGGGCCGGTTCTCTGGTGATTTCGCCGTATTCCAGCTGTCTGGCTCTTCTGGTGGATCCGGTGGCCTCCGTGCAGAACTTGATGCTCATGGCGCGCAAAAACTGGCTTGCCGAATACGGATTCTTTGAATCGGCCGATTACACGGGTTCCAGCGGGAGTTCGTTCCGCGAACGGAAGTTCAAACTGGTTCGCTGTTGGATGGCGCATCACCAGGGCATGAGCCTGGCGGCCATTTGCAACGTTCTGCACAACGATGTATTTCAGCGCTGGTTCCATGCCGACCGCGTGGTGCAGGCCAGCGACTTGATCCTGCAGGAGCGGCCGCTACGCGTGAAGCCGATTGCCGACTTTCAACCCCGGCGCGTGATGGCGTTCGGAGCAAAGAGCACGGACGCCCATACCGATTAACGCAATTGGGGCCACTTGACGATCTGCACCAGATTGTTGAAGCTGTCGGTCCAGGGCCGTAGTCCGGCGCGCGAGGCAATTGGCTGAGCGTGGACCCTGATGGTTTCGTTTGCGGGCACGGCCGGGTTCCGGGTGACCAGCACCCACTCGGCGGCCAAAACCAGGTCTTCCCCGTTTTCGTGGTTCTTCACATCGATAGCCTTATAGCCGATTTCGTCCGCGAGTTGCGCAATCACGGGAGCGAGATTCAGATAGTTGTTCGAGACATGGAAGGCCATCACTCCATCCGGTTTCAAGTGGCGGAGATACAAGACCATGGCTTCGCGGGTGAGGAGATGCAGCGGAATCGCATCGCCTGAAAACGCATCCAAGGCAATCACGTCGAAGGGAAGCGTCGTGTCTTGCTCCAAGGAGAGACGCGCGTCTCCTTCCACTGTCTCGACGCGGGCGGGCGTTTCCCTCGTGTAGAAGAAAAGCGATCCGGCAATATCGATCACCTGCTGGTTGATCTCATAAAAACGGAAGGTATCGCCCGCCTTGCCGTACGCGGCGATGGTGCCCGTGCCCAGGCCGACAATCGCAACTCGCTTCGGCGCGGGGAAGAATTCGCGCAGCAGGATTCCGATGCCCGATTCGGAGCCGTAGTAGGTAATAGGTAGCCGCTGGCGTTTCGCGGCTAGATATTCCGCGCCATGCTGAATGGTGCCGTGGAACAGTGTTCTGGTCTGTTCCGGGCCCGCCCTGGGCGATTGCACTACCCGCAAAGAGCCGTAGAAGCTTCTGCGCAGCGATAGCGCATTCTCGCGGTAAGCGCGCACGTTGGCGACGCAAGCGGCCACCATGCAAGCCAGCACGCCTACCCACAGCAGGCGCGCCGTCCATGCGCCGCTGTTCCAGGTGAGTAGTAACGCCAGGACTGCCGTGATGCACAACGCAAAGGGCAACTCGTAGATGCCGGAAAATATGCGGGGGGCAATGAGTCCGACGAACACGGCGCCCATCGCGCCTCCAAAAGCGATCATCAAATAGAAGCCAGTAAGCCCGGATGTTTGCGGGCGCAGGCGATAAAGTTCGCCCTGGCAGAACGTACAGCAAACGAACAGGCCGATGAGAAAAATGGGCAGACTGACCTGAATGGCCTCCACCGAATCGATGTTGTAGATGGCATAGCCGAGCATGCCCAGGCCGAACGCCAGAAAGCGCAGCCACAACGGACGTGAATAAAAGCGCTGCGCCCCGAAGCCCAATACAAAGCTCAGCAGGTAAATGGCGAGCGGGAGCACCCACAGCAGCGGGACCGGCGCCACGTTCTCATCGATATGATTGGTGACGGAAAGCAGCAGCATGGACCCGCAGGCCGATAGAGCGAACCAGTAGGCTTTTTGCACGGCGGTCGCGGGCGATTCGTCAATCCGTTCCGCCGTTTCCATAACTTGCGCGGGAGTGCTTCGAGCAGGCTGGCGGCTGCGCCAAGCCACCCACCCGCAGAGCGCCGCGAACAAGGCGTAAACAGCCGACCACGATCTGCTTTGCAACGGTGCATCCCAGGCGGGTTCCACCAGCAGCGGGTAGGCCAGCAAAGCCGCCAACGACGCGAAATTCGAGAGTGCGAAAAAGCGGTAGGGCGCCGGGTGACCATCCCGCGCCAGCCAGGCCTGCAGCAACGGACTGGTGGCGGACAGCAGCAGGAAAGGGAGGCCAATGGTAACCGTCAGCATGGCCAAGATCTGCCACGACGGATCGGATGCCGGGCCGGGCTTCCAGCGTTCCGTGGGTCCAATGGGCAGCAAAGCCAGGGAACCAGCCAGCAAGGCAACGTGGAGCACCGTTTGCGCCTGCCGGCCCAAACAGGACGTCACAAGCCGGGCGTAGAGATAACCAAGCAGCAGCGCCGATTGAAAAAAGACGAGGCAAGTGGACCAAACCGCCGCGGATCCGCCAAACCATGGCAGAATTCGTTTGGCGATCAATGGCTCTAGCGCGAAAAGAAGAAACGCACTAACGAAGATCGTGAAGCCTGACAATGCACCGCGCCCGCCGCGGTCAAGGTTGTCTAACATATCATGTAGTTCGGTGTCATAAGAATTGGACTGCACATGCGAATAACCAGACGGCAGGCTTTAGCGTTAGCGCCCGCTTTTGCGCTTCTTGCAAGCGCCCAGGATACAAATAAGAGAATGCGCGCAATCAGCAAAGAAGTCTGGGGCAAACTACCCACAGGCGAAGAAATCGATCTATACACGCTCCGCAATGCCCATGGCTTGGAGGCGACTATCACCAACTTCGGCGGACGTCTGGTTACGCTGAAAGTTCCCGATCGAGGCGGCAAGTTCGAGGATATCGTTCTCGGCTTCGATTCCCTGGATCTCTATGTCGCCAAGAACCCGTTTTTCGGCGCCCTGGCGGGCCGGTATGCCAATCGCATCGCCAATGGCGAATTCAAATTAGACGGCCACACCTATAAGCTCCTCAAAAACAACGGTTCTAATACGCTGCACGGCGGCGCCATTGGCTTCGATAAGGTGGCTTGGCACGGCGCGCTGGCCACTGCGCACAACGGCCCGGCTCTTCAGATTAAATATTTGAGCAAAGACGGCGAGGAGGGCTTTCCCGGGAATCTGCACTCAATGGTCACCTACTCGCTGACCGACGATAATGCTTTGCATATCGATTACGAAGCGACCACGGACAAAGACACGGTCCTGAATTTAACCAACCATTCCTACTTCAATCTAGCCGGTCACGGACGCGGCAAGATCCTCGAGCATCAGCTCGTCCTGAACGCCGGCAAGTTTACACCGGTCAATGCGAATCTAATTCCCACCGGTGAGTTGCAAGCAGTGGAAGGAACGCCCTTCGATTTTCGGCACGCGACCGCGATCGGCCTGCACATCGATTCGAAAGAGCAGCAGATCCAATACGGGGAGGGCTACGATCATAACTTCGTTGTCAACCGCTCGAGTAAAGAAGCGGTACTGGCGGCGCGTGTGTCCGACCCGGGCTCCGGGCGTGTCATGGAAGTGCTGACCACGCAGCCCGGCGTGCAGTTCTACACCGCCAACCATCTGGTAGGTGAGATCAAAGGGAAGAACGGAGCAACTTACCGCACGCGCGGCGCCTATTGTTTCGAGACGCAGCACTTCCCGGATTCGCCGAATCATCCACAGTTCCCGACCTCTGAGCTCAAGCCCGGCCAATTATTCAAGGAGTCGACCATCTTCCGGTTTTCCGCCAGCTAAGACGGGCGGCGCATTCAGCTGAGCTATTTTATACAGCATCAAATCGATGACGGCCTCGTTGCCGCATTTCGAATTGATCATCAGATCGTACAGATCGCGCTGCGGCCATGTCTTGCCGTAATACTTCTTGATGAACGCGGCGCGTTCGCTATCCACCCGTTCCACCTGTTCCTCGGCTTCGTCCCGGCTCTTGCCGAGCGCCAGTAAACGCCGAATCTTTTCTTCGTGAGGCGCGTAGATGAACACGCTCATGGTGTCGTCGCGCTCCCGCAGAAACCAGGGCGCGGCGCGCCCCACGATGACGCAGTCACCTTTGGCCGCGGCGTCCTTCACCACGTGCTCGAAAAGCTCCGACAAGCTTTCCGCGTCCAGGAGTTCCAGCCTGGCGCCCCCTGAAAAGCTCTCTTCATAACTTCCCCGCATGAAGGTTTTCACGAGCCGGTAGTACGCAGGGTCGAGCTTTTCCTCGCGCTGCGCCACCGAACCGACGTCACATTTCAAGCGCCGGGCGATCTCTAAAGTAATCTCCCGGTCCCACAATGTCCAACCCAAGCGCGCCGCCAAAGCTCGAGCGATGGTACCCGCGCCGCTGCCATACTCGCGCTCAACCGTGATAATCTTAACCACGTTGCCTCCTGCTGGACCATATTGTATGCGTTATACGTCCAACGGGTAACCGCAGGCGGGCTTTGAGCGCCCCATACAGGTAGCCGCGTCGCTTTTAGAGAATTCGCGAGAATTCGCGCAAAACGGGCATGTCCAGGCCGCCGGAATCCGGTAAGTTCCTTGTTGTCGACACCGGCACGGCTTGTGCCTTTTGCGCTCTAGTTGATAATTGATGTTTCAGTACACCCGACCAGGTTGCCCGAAATCCCTGACAAGTTCTAACTATGTGGATTGTTCGACTCGCGCTTCAGCGACCGTATACATTTGTCGTTCTATCTTTGATGTTGTTTCTGCTGGCGCCCGTGGTGATCTCGCGCACGCCGGTCGACATCTTTCCGAACATTGATATTCCGGTTGTCAGCATTGTCTGGCAGTACACCGGTCTTTCCGCTCAAGAGATGGCGGAGCGCATCGTCTATAACAGCGAGCGCACCACTACCAGTTCGGTCAACAACATCGAACATCTTGAATCGCAATCGATGAACGGGATCGGCGTCATCAAAATCTTTTTGCAGCCGCATGCCAATCTAGCCGCGGCCATCGCGCAGGCCACCGCCGTTTCTCAGACGCAGCTGAAAATGCTTCCACCCGGCACCACGCCGCCCTTTATCGCGTCTTACAGCGCATCGGCCGTGCCTATTGTGCAGCTGGCGCTATCCGGCGTTGGCCTCAGCGAGCAGGAGCTATATGATCTGGGCCAGAACTTTCTGCGGCCCGAACTGGTTACCGTTAACGGCACCACCGTTCCCAACTCCTACGGCGGAAAACAGCGCCAGGTGCAGGTCGACCTCAACACGCAGGCACTGCAGTCGAAAGGATTGGGGCCGTCGGACGTGGTCAACGCTATCGGCAATCAAAATCTAATCCTTCCGGGCGGCACCTCGAAGATCGGCTCGCTCGAATATGACGTTCAGATTAACGGCAGTCCGAAAACAGTCGCGGAGTTGAACGATCTGCCCATCAAATCGCAAAACGGCGCCACCATCTACATACACGATGTGGCGCACGTCCGCGACGGTTATCCGCCGCAGACCAACATTGTCCGTTCGAACGGCCAGCGCGGTTCTCTTATGTCGGTGTACAAGAATGGCGACGTCTCCACGCTCGACATCATCGCCGGCATTCGCAAAATTCTGCCGGGCATCCAGAGCACGCTTCCCCCCGAACTCAAAATAGATCTAGTCGCCGACCAATCCATTTTTGTCCGCGCCTCTATCAACGCAGTGCTGCGCGAAGGACTGATAGCAGCCTGTTTGACGGCCATCATGATCCTGGTCTTCCTGGGAAGCTGGCGCAGCACGCTGATTATCGCGGTCTCCATTCCGCTCTCGATACTTTGCTCCATCTTTACGCTGAGCGCGCTGGGCGAAACGATCAACATCATGACTCTGGGCGGCCTGGCGCTGGCCGTCGGAATTCTGGTGGACGACGCGACGGTCGAAATTGAGAACATCAACCGCAATTTCGAAATGGGCAAAGAGATTGAGCAGGCGATTCTGGACGGCGCCGCCCAGATCGCGGTACCGGCATTCGTCTCTACTCTCAGCATCTGCATCGTGTTTGTGCCGATGTTCTTCCTCACGGGCGTGGCTCGCTACTTGTTTGTGCCGCTGGCCGAAGCGGTCTCGTTCGCCATGCTGGCGTCCTACGTCCTCTCCCGCACCATCGTGCCGACCATGGCCAAATACCTGCTGAAGGGCCATCAGCACCATGAGGCCGTGGCGCAGAAGAGCCGCCGCAATCCTTTCGTCTGGTTCCAGCAGACCTTTGAAAGCATCTTCGAACGCGCGCGCCTTGCCTACCGCTCCGTGCTTGAGAGATGCATTCGCCACCGCGTCGCTTTCACGGTCTGCTTCTTCCTGGCTTGTATTGCCTCTCTGGGCCTGTTCCCCTGGCTCGGCCAAGATTTCTTCCCAGACGTGGATAGCGGCCACATGCGCCTGCATATTCGCGCCCGCACCGGGACGCGCATTGAAGAAACGGCCAGGCTCTGCGATCTGATCGAAAACCGCATCCGCGATATCGTTCCACCCGCCGAGATCGAGAACGTGCTGGATAATCTGGGTCTACCCTATAGCGCGCTCAATACGTCCTATTCAAACAACGGCACCATAGGTCCGGGCGACGCCGATATCCTCATCTCTTTGAATGAAAAGCACGGACCCACGGCCCACTACATGGCGGAAATCCGGCGCCGCTTACCGGAAGAGTTCCCAGGTGTATTGTTCTACTTTCTGCCGGCCGACCTGGTGAGCCAGATTCTCAACCTAGGCTTGCCGGCGCCCATCGATATTCAAGTCATCGGGCGGAATGAGGAAGCCAATCGCGCGCTCACCAGCAGACTACTGCAAGAGATCGGATACATTCCAGGCATCACCGATCTTCGCGTACAGCAGCCATTCAACCAGCCCAAACTCTTCATCAACCTGGATAGAACCAAGGCCCAAACCGTGGGTTACAGCGCGCTCAACGTCGCTGGCAACGTGCTAGTGTCCTTAAGCGGCAGCTTCCAAACCACGCCGACCTTCTGGCTGAATCCGCGCAACGGGGTCAGCTACAACGTTTCCACGCAAACCCCGCAGCCGGATGTGGCTTCCCTGCAGGACCTTAAAAACATTCCGCTCACGGTGGGCGGCGGTTCGCAGCAAGTGCTGGCCAGCCTGGCCAGCTTCCAGCGCGATACCGGCCCGGCGTCCGTGTCGCACTGGAATATTTCGCCAGTGATCGATATCTTCGCGGGGGTGCAGGGAACCGACCTGGCCGATGTCTCGCGCCACATCGACCGCGTCATCGAAAACGAAAGGAAACAGAAACACGTGGCGCGCGGCACGCAAGTGGTCGTCCGCGGACAAATCGAAACCATGCGTACCTCCTTCATCGGCCTGAGCGTTGGGCTGGTTTTCTCCATTGTCCTGGTTTACATGCTCATTGTGATCAATTTTCAATCCTGGCTTGACCCGTTCATCATCATTTCCGCTTTGCCGGCCGCGCTGGCCGGAATCGTTTGGATTCTATTCCTGCTGCACACAACCGTGAGCGTTCCGGCGCTTACCGGCTCCATCATGTGCATGGGCGTGGCCACCGCCAACAGTATCCTGGTGGTCAGTTTCGCAAAGGAGCAACTGCCCGATTGCAACAGCTCCGCCGAAGCCGCAACGCTCGCGGGCTTCACGCGCTTCCGGCCCGTTATTATGACCGCCGGAGCGATGATCATCGGCATGCTGCCAATGGCGCTCGGGTTTGGTGAGGGCGGCGAACAGAATGCCCCGCTCGGCCGCGCGGTGATCGGCGGTCTGTCCTTCGCTACAGTAGCCACGCTCTTCTTCGTTCCGGTGTTCTTCAGCCTCCTGCATAGCAAACGGAAAGGCGTGGAACAGCATGACTAAAGGCATGTCGAGGGTAGCGACCATTCTGGGTTTTATCGTCGCCCTGGGGCTTGTGGCCGCCCTGGTATTTTCCGGCATCGCGCCGCGGCTGCGCGCCCGTCAGGCCCTGGTGGAACTGACCAATCAGACTGCCGCGCCCCCGGTCTCCGTGGTTCATGCCTCGCGGGCCGCAAAGGCGGAAGAGGTGATTCTGCCGGCTACCATCCAAGCATTTATAGACGCGCCCATCTACGCCCGTACCAACGGCTATGTGAAGCGCTGGTATTTCGATATCGGCGCGCGCGTAAAACAGGGTGACCTGCTGGCCGAAATCGATTCTCCCGAGGTGGATCAACAACTGCTGCAGGCCCGCGAAGACCTGAATACCGCGCAAGCCAATCTGCATCTATCCGAAATCACGGCCGAACGCTATAGCGGACTCTTCAAGACCGATTCCGTGGCGAAGCAGGACGTGGACAACGCCGTGCAAGACGCCGCGGCCAAGAGCGCCACTGTGAAATCCGCGCAGGCCAATGTTGACCGTCTGCTGCAAATGGTGGCCTTTGAAAAAGTGGTGGCGCCCTTCACCGGCGTGGTGACGGCCCGCAATACTGATGTCGGCCAGTTGATCGAATCCGGTCCTTCCCAAGCCGGCGCCGCTACCCGCGAACTGTTCCATGTGTCCACGGTGGACAAGCTGCGCGTATTCGTGAATGTTCCACAGGTCTATTCGCACGAAACCAACCGGGGCATGCACGCCGATCTCACAGTGCCGGAAATGCCCGGCCGCCGCTTTACGGGAACCATTGTGCGCACGGCCGATGCCATGGACCCCGCCACGCGCACCCTACTGGTGGAACTGGATATCCCCAATTCCGCCGGCCAGCTCTTCCCCGGCGCCTATGCCGAGATTCACTTCGCCATTAAAGGCAATGAGCAGACGCTGGTCATCCCATCCACTTCGCTCATTTTCGGAACGCAGGGTTTGCGCGTGCCGGTGATCGCCGGTGGTAGTAAGATTTCGTTATTACCGGTGACCGTTGGCCGTGATTTCGGAACCACCGTGGAGGTGCTCTCCGGGCTTCCCGCGGACGCAGCCATTGTGGCCAACCCGCCTGACTCCCTGGTGGAAGGCGAGGCGGTCCGTGTCATGCAACCCAAACACGGCAAGCAAGCAGGAGAATAGCAATCAAACTCGCGAGCGGCGCTCCTCCCTAAGCCGTTGCATTCCCTGTGCAAACGCCGCTGGGTCTTGGCGACTGTGCCGCCGCCATTCTTCGCCAGGAACTCGTTTGCAGCCCTGGCGACCCGGAGCGAAGCAGGGAGGATCAGGCGCGGCGTGCTCGAGCAATTCTTCGGCAATTAGAGAGGGGCGTCCTCCGCCGTCATACAATGCAATTGTCAGGACCAGCTATATGTTGCTGCAGTTTCCCGCTACCTCGAATCCGGAAGTAGACCTCAAAATCACCTACGACGCAGTGATCGTCGGCTCAGGAGCGGCCGGCGGCATGGCCGCCCATGTACTCACCTCGCACGGGTTGAAAGTGCTGCTTCTTGAAGCCGGCAAAGCGCAGGATACGGGCAAGCTGCTGCATTCGATGGAGTGGCCGTATGATCATCCCCGCCGGGGCCAGATGCCGGCCGATCACCATGCGATCAGCTTGAATGAGTACACCGTCCGGCAACCGCCCTACGCGGAAGATTCTCCGTATAAGTCCACGCAGTCCTATGTACAGGGATGGAACGGCAGCGATTACAGCAAGACTCTGGTTGTGAATGAGAAAGAGCATCCTTACACCGGCACGCGCTATGCCTGGGTACGCGCACGCGCGGTCGGCGGCAAAACGAACATCTGGGGCCGGCTCGCCCTGCGTCTGTCCGACTACGACTTCAAGGCAAAGGACCGGGACGGCTATGGTGAAAACTGGCCGATTTCCTATTCCGACATCGAACCGTACTACGACAAGGTTGATTTATATCTCGGAGTCTCGGGACACAAAGAAAATCTGCCATATTTGCCGGATAGTAAGTTCCAGCGCGCGGTGAGGCTGAACGCCTCTGAAATACACTTGCGCGAGACGCTAAAGGGAATGGGCCGCGTGTTGACACCTTATCGCGCCGGGGTGACGACGGACGGCCTGAAGCACAATAAATACCGCAGCCACTGCTACGGCCGTGGCGCCTGCGGCCGCCGCGCGGGTGGATGCGATATTCATGCGGCGTTCGATTCTTTCAGCGGATTGATCCGCCCGGCGATGGACACCGGAAACCTGACCATGCGGCCGAATTCCACCGTCTATGAAGTTACCGTGGACAAGGTCAGCGGCAAGGCGACCGGCGTCTCGTTCCTGGACAGCGAAACACACAAAAGTTATCAGGCGAAAGCGAAAGCCGTGATTGTCGGGGCTTCGACACTCGAATCCGCGCGCCTGCTGCTGCTGTCGAAATCCAGCCTCTATCCCAACGGGATCGGCAACTCCAGCGGGCATGTCGGCCACAACTTCTGTGAGCACATGATGGGACCGTCGGTGGCCGGATTGATGAAAGACCTCATCGGCAAGCCGCGCACCCTGGACGATGGACGCCCGGGCGGTTTCTACCTGGCGCGCTTCCGCAATCTGGACGGCAAGAAGTCGCCGTTTCTGCGCGGCTACGGATATGAAGGCAGCAGCGGCACGAAGATGATCGCAAGTTCGCTGACTGCCGGTTTCGGCGAAGAATATAAAAAACAT
>DATHIZ010000462.1:0-3337 GCA_035316385.1 Bryobacteraceae bacterium
CGATCTGATGCGCCAGCACCGGACGCTCGTTCTCAGTAACGCCCACTGAACTGTAGAGCGGCGAAGAGCGGTCGCGATAGAGATACATGAATGGATTCAACCGATTAGGGTCGAAAGCCACGAACGAGCCGCCCGGCTTCAGGACCCGAAAAACCTCGCTGGCGCAGCGCGCGGGATCGGGAAGATGGTGCACGATCCCGGATAGCAGGACACCGTCAAGACTGGAGGAAGGGAACGGAAGATGTTCGACGTCACCTTCCAGAAACTCGACGGCCGGATACTTGGCCCGCCCCAACGCGACAAGTTTTGGACTGATATCGAGCCCGACCGGCTTGTAGCCCTGTTGGTGCAGGAGGTCAGTGAAGACGCCTGAGCCGCAGCCGAGATCGGCGACGCGGGCTCCAGGCATCAGCCGCGCCAGTCGCATACACGTTTCGACCAGGCGCATACTGCTTTGCGGCGTGAAGACGTCATACGAGTCCATGGCAGCATGGTCGTCGAAGAAAGCGATTTCCTTCTGCTTGTCCTGGGCTCGGGCCGACGCTTTCTCGTTCATCACAGAAAATTAACCCTTCAGCGCTCTCGGTTCGTCCGACGCTATCCTCAGCACCTCGCTGATGCTCGTAGCCAAGGACGGAATCCACCACAATTGGATAGCACAACTCCTGAATGCGGCAACGCGAAACGCTTGGTGGGCTAAACGAATCGTTTGTGCCGATGCCCGGCGCCCTATCCCACGCCGATGGCGCGCGCACGCGGAACGAAGAAAGGTCCGGTTGCAGCCTCAGGGGATCACGTATAGCAGTACCACGAGATGCGGCCAGACCGGCCGAGAAGGACGTTCCGGCTGGATGATTTTCAGGCCCAAAATATTCCTGGCCCTCTGTCTTGTAGCAATCGCTCTTACGAGGTCCGCGATCATCCTTGGCAGCAACGACGCCGGCGGGGACTTGAAAATCTATCGAGAGGTGGGGCAACTCGTTTCCAACGGGATCAACCCTTATGACTTCACCGCGAACGAGAGTCTGCGACAAGCCCTGAGGGCAGACGGCTACGGGATCGACCCCGAAGAAATGCGAGAAAGGTCCCATTACGATTACTATGTATCGGGAAACTTGCCAGCTTCGACCGCGCTATACGGCCTTATCGATTGGATGGGACACAGCACGCAATGGTGGCGGCTTGCGCTCGCCCTGGGCGATATTCTAGCTGCGGCAGGCGCGTTTTTTCTTTTTTCGCGGGCGGGCATCCCAATCGACACGGCTTCCAGGCAGGCCGCGTTTGCGCTCGCAATGATCTATTATCCCTCTGCTATCCAATGGGGGGTGATCTATTCCGAGGATAAGCAGTTCCAAACCGCCCTGATGTTCTTTTTGGCCGGACTTGTCATCAAGAACACCTGGAAGGCTCCAACCGCCGCGGCCATCGCCATAGGCGCCGTGGGATCTTTCGCAGTTCTCTTCAAGGCGCTTGGGGTGTTTCTGGTTCCGCTGGTACTGAACTACTTCAGAACACGGCCTCGCCGGGACTTCATCATTGCCGTCGCATTTGCTTCATTCATTGCGGCGCTGTTCTGCCTGTATTTCGGCACGGCCTTTATATTGATGATGAGCGGCCGTGCGACTGGCGGGGCGTCAGCCTTTGCCTACCATGGATCACCGTGGGTTCTGCTGCCTCCCGTCACCGTGCAATACGCGCGCCCAATACTTTGCCTGCTTCTCCTGGTCGGCGCAGGTGTCGCTTACCATCGCCAAAAACTCGATATGCTGAACCTCTGCGCTGCCGCGTGCGTCATCTTCACCTGTCTGTGGATCACCTCCGGCAGCATGGACCGCATGAATATCGCAATGATTTTTGCGATGATGTGCATAGCGACGGTGTCGGTCAAGAATTGGTGCACCCTGGTGACGATCAATTTCGCTTTTCAGTTTCCGCTCTACGCCGGAGTGATCGCCAGACTTCATGACCCCAAATGGCTGTTTTATCCCGAGAGACCGGACGCGATCGCCACCATCGTTTTTCTGACCAGCTATTTTGCGTTACTGTATCTTACGCCTGTTCGTGAGACCAACGATCCGTTGCGGCTTCAGAACGGATAACCCGGGGACGGCAAATGAAGCGGTGGCTGCGAGAACTGCGTCCGGCTGGACTTCTGAAACTCGCAATCATTCTGGTTGTTCTGGGCCGCACCGCCCTGGTTTTGCTGACCCCGCGTTATGACCAAACCACCGATCTCTCCATCTACCAGGAAGTCGGCGAACTGCTCGTCAACGGCATCGACCCCTACGATTTTTCCGCGCAAGCACCGTTGCGCGAAAAACTCCGATTGAACGACTACGGCGCGGATTCCTACGTCAAGAAGACGCGCGAGGGCTACAACTACTACGTCTCCGGAAATCTCCCTGCGTCGACGGCGCTCTATGGACTGCTGGAAATCGCGTCCGGCGGAAATCCGAAAATCTGGCGTATCGGGTTCGTGCTGGGCGACCTCTCAATCGTGCTGGCTGCGTTTTTCTTCCTGCGACGCGCCGGAGTCGAGTTGCTGGCCCCGATTCAAAAGCTCGCTTTCCTGGCCGGCGCCGTCGTTTATCCGTCGCTTGTCGAGTGGGGTACTTTATGGCCGGCCGACAAGCAATTTCAGACGGCGCTGATGATGCTGTTGGCGGGCCTCCTGATCTCGCAGCCAAAATCGCCCATCAGGGCCAGCGTGGCCATTGGAATCGCGGGGAGCCTCAGCATATTGTTCAAGGCACTCGGCGTTTTCCTGCTGCCTTTGGCATTTTGGTATTTTTACAAGCGCCCTCGTCGTGAATTTGCGACAGCGGTTTTGGCGGCTCTCGCTACCGCCGTTCCGTTCATGGCTCTCTTCAGTATCGCCTTCATTCAACTGATGATCAACAGGGTCCTGGCGGGTTCCGCAGCAACCACGGCCGCCGCCCACAGTTCGCCGTGGATATTCTTTCCGGACTCCTTCATGTCCTCCGTTCGTCCGTTGGTGTGTGTGGCAT
Source organism: Bryobacteraceae bacterium (assembly GCA_035316385.1). Classification (GTDB taxonomy): domain Bacteria; phylum Acidobacteriota; class Terriglobia; order Bryobacterales; family Bryobacteraceae; genus Bog-105. Next base: position 3,009 of record DATHIZ010000462.1, read on the forward strand.
TGGTGGCGGCGATCGCGATCTATCGCTGGAAAGGCAAGATCGATCTGCTGAACTGCATGGCGGCTTTGACCGTTGTCTTCATCTGCCTGTGGACCAATGGAGGAAGCATGGACCGGCTGAATATTGCAATGATGTTCGCCTTGCTGTGCACGGCGACGATATCGGTGCAATATTGGCAGACTCTGACGCTGTTCAACTACGCCATTCAATTTCCGGTCTATGCCTACTGCGGACTCCAGCATTTTCGCCGATGGCCGGCCCAGGACCTTCAATGGTTCGACGCGGCCGCCACGGTGATATTCCTCGCTTCATATTTTTGCATTTTGTTC
>DATHIZ010000463.1:0-4317 GCA_035316385.1 Bryobacteraceae bacterium
CTCCGAACGTCCCGTGAGGCTGCGCATCTTCGGCGTTTTCGTCCCGCTGGCACGCTTTTGCGCGCGGCGTCAAAATGATGCCCTTATAGAGTAGCAGCGAAGCCTTTGCCCATGACCTCTCCGAGGGGCACAGCGGACAAGAGCAGTATCGCGGCCTCGGGGCGCGGACCTGTCGTCGAGAGATCAAGCATGGCAGGCGATCATGGAATACATTCGCAGCTTGCCCAGACATAGCAATGAAGAATTGCCGATGCACGGGGAACTGAGATACGCGCGGTCGAAACCGGCTGTATATGACGAAGATAAATTGCACTCAAGGCACCACTGAAGCGCGGATAATAAGAGACAGCTGATTCCTCGGTGAGAGAAAACGCAGTGGCCAATGCGAATACGAGTCGCCCGGCGGCGGGGACTCAGAGGAGGCATCGGGCCGTGTCGAGCGGGTGCGGCCCTTCATTCCGATGTTCTTCGAACAAGAGCTTGGCCGCCGCTCAGGCGCCGGTCGTGAAGATGCTATTCGCCTTCGACAAAATGGCAGCGCATCTGACGCCAAAAGGCGAGAAGTTGTAAAAGTGGAGGTTAAAGTGGCTGAAACAACACAACCGGCTGAGAAAGCATCACCTGCTAGAAAGGCGCATCCTGCTAAGAAAGCACCGCCTCCCAAAAAGACACAGACTAGAGAGGCTTTGCAAGGCGATTTAACGCCAGGGAACCCGGATGCCCGCACCGGCGAATTAGGGCCAATGAATCTGGATCTTCGCGCCGAAAGGCCTTCCTGGGAGATGCTCCGCGACATCGGCAAGAGACTTCGAACGGACGTTCCGCGGGAAAGTCACGCGGCATGGACTCCGCCGAAGAAGCGTCCCGACCCGGTTGACATCGTGTTGGCCTCTAACAAGGGCCGCCAGCCAGAACTGGTGCCGCTCCGCATGGGGCGTATGGCTGCGTCGCCATTCACCTTCCTAAGAGGTGCCGCCGCGGTGATGGCCTGGGACCTCTCCCAAACCCCCTCCATAGGGCACCCCGTCGTCATGGACGGTGATGCTCACCTGAATAACTTCGGCTTCTACGGCACGCCGCAGCGCGACATCGTTTTCGACCTCAACGATTTCGACGAGGTCGTCATCGGCCCCTGGGAGTGGGACCTGAAACGTCTGGTCGCCAGTGTGAATGTCGCCGCACGCGACAACGGAATGAACCGCCGCGAACGCCGGGCTTCCGTAATGCGGTGCGTCCAGGGTTACCGGGAGAACTCCAGCCGTCTTCAGTCGATGGGTGCGCTGGATGTCTGGTACTTGCACGCTTACATAGAACGGACCAGTCCGCTGTACAAGGTCGACGCGAAATCCCGCGCGATTATAGCCAAGTCCGTCGCCAAGGCCCGCCAGCAGACGAACGCCGCACTACTATCGAAGATTGCCGAACGCCGTCCTAACGGAGCCTGGCGTTTTCGTCCGGACCCGCCGATTCTGACGCCCCTCTCCGATGTTTCGAAGAAGAAAGTGATCGAGGGACTCAATGGATACACCTCCACGTTGCTCCGCGAGCGCAAACTGTTGTTGGACAAGTATCATGTAGTGGACGTGGCGCATCGCGTAGTTGGGGTGGGCAGTGTGGGAACACGCGCCTACCTAGTATTGCTGCTTGGACGTGGGGATCAGGACGCCCTGTTCCTGCAGGTCAAGGAGGCCACCGCTCCGGCGCACGGGCCTTATGTAAAGAAAATACCGGACGAATTCGCTCATGAAGGAAAGCGCGTCGTGATGGGCATGAGGTCAATGCAGGCTTCCAGCGACCTGTTATTGGGTTGGACGTCCATCGACGGCCGGCCGTACTATGTCCGCCAGATGAAGAACATGAAGGGCGGGATGCCGGTGGAGTTCCTAGTGGGAGAACAACTCAGCTTCTATGCCTGGGCATGCGGGGCGCTGCTGGCAAGGTCCCATGCCCGCACCGGCGATCCCTCGTTGATCGCCGGTTACTGCGGAGCCTCTCCGGTGCTCGATGAGGCGCTGGCCGATTGGGCCGAGGCCTACGGTGATCAGAACACCAGCGATCACGCCGCGCTGGTGGCCGCAATCAAGTCTGGCCGCGTCAAGGCAGTGACCGGTTAGTTAGCATGTGTGGTGGGCCGCCCGGTGCCCATCTATGACCAATCCAGCCCATTGCGACGAAACGCCGGATTTCTCGTTGGTCTTGGGTGGCCCTTGTTTCAACTGTTCGTCCAGACACGGCTTTCGGGTGGAGGGCTCGAGTGGCCCCGCCGCCGGATTCTGCTGCTGGTCGGTCCAGGCGTTCACGCTGGAGTGAGGGTCGAACAATGAAGCGGCTGGCGTCTGCAATTCGAATCCTTCTTATCCCTCTGGTGATCGTGATTTACGTTGCCATTCTGTTTTACAACCTGAACGAACGCGATCGTCGCTCTCTTAGGCTTCAAAAAGACGTTCCCGATGCTGAAAAAGTGCATGTGACCGTCAAGATTATGAGCGTAGATATCGACCGTTTGGAAGTCACCGCGCTCCTCAGGTTTCGGTTGGCTGGGAAAATTGCAAAGGATGAGATCACCCCGGCAATGGACCTGAAGTTTCTGGTCAATGCGGTCCGCGGTCAACAGGGATTTCAATTCCGCCGGGGTGAACGCATGACTCCCATCGAAGCGGTGTTCTCCATCGAGGGCGAGCGGAACAAGTATCCCTTCGACACCTACCAAACTGATCTTGCGTTCCTGATCATGAAACCGGGACGCTCCGGGGCGCCTGCGCCGCCCCTTGCAAGCCGCGGGAAACCCGGCCAACCGAAAGCCGGCGCGGAAAAGCAGGCTGTTACTCCGGCACTGGCAGAATTGCCAGCCACTGACGTTCTGGCGGGCGCCGCTGAACTGGAGAAAAACGCTCCTATGCCTATCTCCTTTGACCTGTCGGCGTCCGTCCCCGGCATCAGGTTCGAGGAAGATATCGTGAAGACCGCCCTGGACGGCGGAACCCACATTCAACTGAACCTGAAGCGAGCGAATCAGGTGATCACCGTCTCTATGGGCATCCAGCTGATGATGCTGTGCCTGGCGTTGAGCGTGCTGGCAATGGTTCTATTTGGAACGATCAAGGCAGAGGAGTCCGCCCTCGTGCCGCTTTCGGTTTCGGTCACTCTTATTTTCGGGTTGCCCGCACTTCGGGACGCCCAGCCCAACGTTCCACCGCTAGGGGTGTTCAGCGACTACGTCTCGTATATCTGGGCGGAATCAATTGTTGCGGCCGCCACGATCATCGCCATTTGGGTTTGGATTTTCAGGCATCACCAAAAGAAAACGTAACCGGTTTTCGATGGAACGGAATCCTAGCCGGCTGGCGATGGCGGCGGACTGACGCTGCTGATCCAAAACGAATTCCCGGCAAGGACAAGTAAGCCAACTGGCTCCCCGCGCCGAAAGGGCCCTTCCTCACAGTCATGCGCCTCTACTGGCCGAAACACGAAGCGGTGGAAGGCAAATGGACCGCCCCACCGCTGACGCGGGCGCAATAGAGCATCCTGCCTACCGCGCAGCAGCTGATCTTGCCAGCGTTTGAGCTGGCCCTGGTCATATCGGACGGTCTTCCATTGCGGGAGTTGAAAGAGCGCGCGCATATCAATGCCGGGCCAAGGCGGCTCTTCGAGGTCACGCCGCCCGCGGTCCGAACCACCCATGAGGCTGCACTGCGCACCCTCGGCCTTTTCGTCCCGCTGGCGCGACCCAGGTTCCGAAAGAGCTGGCCAATCCCGCCACGGATACGAGAACCGAGAGGACCGCTGCCCTCGCGGACTTCATGGCTGGAACAGGATCATGAAAACCACGGTCAGCCACGCGAAGTAGGAACACGCCTGAGTTGCACCGTAACGCCGCAGGCCTGTTACTTCATACGGAGTGTGATCGACGACGGCCACTCACTCATTCAATGCAACAACGGAGACAGAAGATCATGAAATCCGCATTGGCGCAGCCAACGCCCGGTTACAACAGCAAGATCCCCCAAGAGATCATGACCGCCTGATACGGCGGAAACCCATTTCGGCACGCTCAAGTTCTTCGATGGACTTCTCTCCAAAGAGACGACCCGCAAAGTCTATGACAACCTCGATTTCCTGCGCGGCGTCGAGGTGTTCCTGAATTTCAAGCCGGCCACCTCCCTCGAAGCAATTCACAGGGGCAAGGTGGAAATGGGTGCCTCGGCATTCACTTCGAAACTGCATGCATGGGGCTAGTTGCACCGAAGTGCCGGAGATAGCGCGCTTCTTAACGATGGCGATTGTGTCACTTTCCGCCGGCGTGGTGAATGATTTCAG
>DATHIZ010000464.1:0-4386 GCA_035316385.1 Bryobacteraceae bacterium
GCCGGCTCCCATGACACTTGCCGAACTGGGCACAATGCTCTATTGCGCCTATGGGGTCAACCGGTCGAACGAAGACAGCGCCTTCCCTCGGCCATTCCGCACCGTACCATCCGGCGGCGGTCTCTATCCGCTGGAGATCTACTTCCACACAGCAGCGGTGGAGGGCTTGACTGCGGGCCTGTATCATTACAACGCGCTCCGCCATCGCGTCTACCGGCTTCGCGACGGGGATTTTTCGTTCGATATCAGCAACGGCCTCATCCAGCGTAACCTCGCAGTGGATGCCTCGGTCCTGTTCTTTCTCACCGCAATCTTTGAACGATCTGTGTTCAAGTACGGTGACCGCGGTTATCGGTTCGTCTTCATGGAAGCCGGCCATGTAGCGCAAAATTTGAACTTGGCGGCTGCCGGACTGGGCTTCGGCGCTTTGAACATCGGAGGCTTCGTGGACCGCACCATCGATGAGTTCCTTGCGGTCGACGGCGTGACTCACTCAACCGTCTACATGGTGGCGGCGGGAAAGCCCGCCGGCGATTAGCCGCTTTCGCAGGTATGCCCACGGTATTTGCGAGGCATCCCAGCCTCCCCACGTTGCCCGGCGTGATGATAACCAGTTTCGGCGATCTGAGCTGTGCGCTTGGCGACTCCTGTGTCGTCGCTGACCTAAGTATGGGCGCCTGGAAAGGCAATCATGTCGCCGCGGAATGGTGCAACCAACTCGGCCTGTCCCCGCCATCGTCTTTCGGTTGCCCGCTGTCGTTTCAGCTTGGCGCCCAGGGGCGGCTGTCTTATGCCAACTGCATCGGCGAACTCGTGGACGCTGAGACTCGCGGCGACGCATCGGCACTTTTTGCCTTGCGCACCGCCGAGCGCATCGTGGAGCTTGCGCGGAACGGCCCTCGCACCTTTGCCGTGGTGGCACCGCGCTTTGGGCTCCCTTGGGAACCGGAAAACGAACTTCTGATTCGCTTCCTGGCGCAGGGTATGCCTGGGCGGTTGCGGGTGCTCGCGCCAAACAGCGACGCCGTTACGAAACCCACGCGTTTTTGCATCGAGTGGGAGGAAGACCGTGCTTCCACCGACTCGAAGCGAAGGATTCCCGTGAACCCTTGGGCTCTATTTCCCGGCCTGCTGCCGGCGGAAACCGGACTGCGCGAGGAGTGGGTACTGCCGCTCTCCGGCACTGGCGGCCTGATCGCCCCGTGGGCTCGACCGAACCCTGCCGGGCATTCCCGGCTGGCCTTCGATGCACTCTCGACCGCAGTAGCCGGAACAGGCTGGGCGGAGGCTTTCGCGCAGCACTACGGCAACACGATGTTCGCCAACTGCGGGCTGTTATGCGAGCAGGCCCAGCAGCGCTTCGCTGAAGGCGGCTACGGCGTTGCCTTTCGCTTGCTCGACTGTGCCCTGTCGTGCGCCGCTTCTGCCGCGCAGAAGGCGCTGGTTCTTGCTGCCATGCAGGGCATGCGCATCGCAATTCACCGATTCGCCGATGCCGCTTCGGCGCCTGATCCGCCCGCGGGCGCCCCAGCTGAACTGCTGCAGTTCCTCCGCCAGAGCAAAGGCTGGGGCCTTGTCATGACCGGCCGGGCTGCCGAATCAACGAGGCATTTCCAGGCCGCACTCGACTATCGCTCGGGCCCAGGAAGCGAGCGCGAGCAATTGTACTTGCGCAACATTGCGGCGCTCAGTTCGGCGCGGCTGGGCGATATTGAAGCCGCCCTAGCCGCCGAACTCGACATCCAACAGAAACTGGCCGAACTGCCCTCGCCAGACTGGCATCTGCTCTACATCAACAACCTCAATTTGGCCCGCCTCTACCGCAGGCGAAAAGAGATAAATCAAGCCAGGATCTGCTACCAGCGCGCCTTCGCCACCATGGACGGCGCGCGTTCCGACAGCGACGGCCTGTACGTGAACCTGACCTTCGCCCAACTCGAAACTGAGGCTGGAAATGCGGAACTTGCACGGCAGTTCTGGCTCCGGGCCGCACTGCATTGGGTATCGTGCGATGCGCCGGAGACATTGGCATGGCGCGTCGCCACGGCGGCACTGGGACGGGCGGTGGGCCCGGGAGAGGCGGTCGACGAGGAGGTCTCCGCATACCTGAGCGCTCGTCTGTTGCAGGTCTTCCCGGACATCGTCCCAGCGGCAAAGCCCGCTGTCTTCGCGCGAAGCGAACCTGGCGTCTGCTATCCGGCCGCGATCGGGGCGCCGGGATGGAGCGTGCTGCTCTCCTCGGCTTCGAGCAGTCCGGCTTCCACCGGCCCGGAGCACCAACGGCTGCGCGCTTTGCTTGCCTCGTTGTTGGGGCCGCCGGGGGACTTCACCGGCACAATGGTTGTTCCCGACTGCCATGGCCGCGAGATGCCCACGACCTTGGACGAGTTGCTTGCCGTCAGCCTGGAGTGCGACACCAGCCACGTGATGTTCGATGTCGAGCCTGTGGCTCATGAGCAGGCGCTGCTAGCCTCGCGCCTGCGGGTCCGGTTTGCCTCTCTGGTTTCCTCGTTAACCCCGCGGGAACCGCAGTCTGTGGAGGTTTCATTCAAGCGCTACCTGAAGCCAGCCGTCCTGACAGGCGGTGCTGCGCGCCTCGTGGCCGGGCTCGGCCCGTCACGGATGTTCCACGAACTGGTAGCGCAGGGATACACGCCCCAACTGATCCGCTCGCTCGAACAGCAGCGAATCCTGCACCTGGACCTATCTCACAGCCTCAACTCCTGAGCCGACTTGACCGCGCACCAACGTCAATCGAAGTTGTCAACGTCGTCATTGATGAGCCGGTCTGTTCCCGACCCCCAGAACTCTTTCTTCCTGATGTAACAGCTTGTGGTCTTTAATGCCTCCAGTCCTGATGAAAACACGCCTTCATCCTTGGACTTGAACGTAGTCTCGCGCCCCGATATGTGGGGTTTACTTCCATTGGGCGCTAACGCCGCCTTACGCTGTGATGCGTATCCGCTTGCTCATTCCACCCGGACGATTACGTTGAGGTTGACAGCGGCGTGCTGGTTCTTTTCCCACGGCCGCGTGTACTGGAAGAGCAGATTGGTATCGCCGGTACTTTCAGCTTGGAAAGTCCAGAAATCCTGGCCGCCGGCACCCGGAAGTGAAGTAGAAGGAGCCTGATACTTATGCCCTAAACGTTTTAGACCGTGGCTTGCACTGGACGGAGTGAGGTTCCAGGAATAGCCGGTGGTTTGGTTCGAAGGCAGCACAATGCTAATCGTCTCGCCGCGCTTAAGCGTTACGATTTTCCGGTTCCCGGACTGAGCGATCGAGGAATCAGAGGTCAGTCCGCTAAGTGTCACACCGCTGAAACTGCCATGAGAATCGAACGCGAAGCTGAAGAACGCCTGCGCGAGGAAGGCGCAGGCATGACATCCCCGTTGTACACGGTAGTCCACAATGAAACGTTGTGATCCATCTGGGAGCGCCAGTGCTAAAACGTTACTCGGCGAACTGCGGTCGCCGGGTTACAGTGTCCCACCTGGATAGCGTTTCTTTAGCTCAATTCCTTGCAAGCGCTGCATGTTGTCAACGTCGACCGCTGCCGGTTCGCCATTCACCAAGTACAAGCCATTGTTTTCATTCGCTCGAAACGGATAGTTGACGGCGGCGATACTGACGCGCCCAACCGGCCGGAAAGCTGACATATAGCCGCCATCCTGAATGAGTTGCGTGAATTGCGCGGCCTCCTCTGACGCTCCCATGGCCTTCATTTGCTCCCTAAAGCACCGGCCAAATGCAACATCACGGTTTTCACAGACGGCCAGAACCCTTGCACGGAATTCAGAGTCCGGCCGCCAGACGGAAGATGAACCGAAAGACAGGATTTGTAGGGCCAAGCTACCCGTCAGCAAACCGGCGAACATGGTCACTATTCTATGTCGCTGCCCGCCTTACCGTGGATGAAAAGCTGTTACATAGCAAAACCTCGTTTCAAGACCCCTATGAAAGAGAGTGCCGATGATTTTTTCTGTTGACCGATGATGAACCTTAGGCCCTTAAAATGTGGGGTTATTTTTCCACTTAGCGATAACCGTGTGTTTCGAGCACAAGGCGGAAGATCGGTAAATACTGGGCAAATTAGAACGGATCTATTCGACGTCGGACCTGCGCTTATTTCAATTTGAGATGTGTCCGCCGAAATGCGCGACAGGATAGCGGTGCTCAAGAAGCAGGGTAGACCTTTACTGGAGATTTTGCCACAAAATCCGGCGCTGACTACGATGCAGAAATGGCGCCCTGCTTTCATCAGTCCCAATCCATTGCCCAATCGATGTTCAGGGCGCTTGAAGATCACGGTTGATTTTTGTTTCGTATGACTTTGCGATCGCGGTCAGCTTGCTGGGACTCATCATCCAGAGGATCTGGCGATGC
>DATHIZ010000465.1:0-4034 GCA_035316385.1 Bryobacteraceae bacterium
CTTGCGCGGCTCCACAAACATGCTGAAGTTGCACCGCGTCGGCGGAGTTCGCTAGCCGGGAATGTACGACGCAATATTGCTGGTCTCCTTCGGTGGACCGGAAAAAACGGAAGACGTCATGCCGTTCCTTGAAACCGTGACGCGCGGCCGCAATATCCCAAGGGAGCGTTTGCTGGATGTGGCGGAGCACTATTATCACTTCGGCGGCAAGAGTCCCATTAACGATCAGTGCCGCCAGCTGATTGCCGCTCTGCGTAAAGAACTCGACGAGCATCGCATCGAGCTCCCCATCTATTGGGGCAACCGGAACTGGCAGCCCTTCCTGCCTGATGTCTTTCGCCAAATGCGCACTGCCGGCGTGAAGCGCGCGCTTGCCCTGGTGACGTCCGCGTATAGCTCTTACTCTGGCTGCCGCCAATATCGCGAAAATGTCGCCGCCGCGCAGGCGGAACTTGGTAAGGACGCACCACAAGCCGATAAGCTGCGCGTTTTTTATAACCATCCTGGCTTCATCGAAACGCTGGTCGACCGTGTGCAAACTGCGCTGGCCGAATTTGCGGATGAGGAGCGTTCCCGTGTCCGGTTCGTGGCCACGGCGCACAGCATTCCATGCTCCATGGCGCAAACCAGTGATTACGAAAAGCAGCTGCGCGAGACGACGCGCCTGGTGGCGGAAGCCGGTGGGTTCAACGCTTGGGACCTGGTGTTTCAAAGCCGCAGCGGCCCTCCGGCGCAGCCCTGGCTCGAGCCTGACATTCTCGATCACCTGCGCAAACTGCATGCCGAAGGGATCAAGAACGTGCTCGTGGCCCCGCTAGGGTTTATCTCCGACCACCTGGAGGTTCTTTACGATTTGGATCACGAGGCACAAGCGCTCGCGCGGGAACTGGACATAAAGATGGTGCGCGCCGGAACAGCCGGCACTCACCCTGCGTTCATCCGGATGCTGCGGCAGTTGATCCAGGAACGCCTTTCAGGCCCGGAGCCGCAGGCAGCCAGGCTCGCCACCGGCTGCTATGGCCCTAACCACGATGTTTGTCCGGCGAACTGCTGCCCTGCGCCATCGCGAGCCGGTAAACCTCCCGCTTCGGAAGCCCCAGCCGCTTCGCCACGGCCTTGATCGCTTCCATCCGTTCAACGCCCGCGCTTTGCAATTGCGCAATTGCTTCCGCGGGGTTGTTCAAAACTGGATCATGCAAAAGCGGATCGCCTAATATCGCGCCCTGTTTTGCCGCGCATCCGATCACAAGCGTAATTTCGCCTTTCACGCTGCTTCTGGCTTGCAGCTGTTCGCGAATTGCCTCCGCCGGCCCGCGCAGAAATTCTTCATGTAGTTTGGTCAACTCGCGAGCCAGAACCAGCGGCCTGTTGCCTAGCACTTCCTGTATATCGGCTAACGTGTCCAGAATGCGATGCGGACTTTCATAAGCTACCAGCGTGGCGGTTTCCGCCCTGAGTTCCTCCAGCGCTTTCTTCCTGGCGAACGTTTTCGGCGGCAAGAAGCCGATGAAGCGAAATTCATTCGTGGGTAGCCCCGAGGCCGCCAGTGCCGCCAGTACGGCGGAAGCGCCGGGTATGGGGACAACAGTCATTCCGGCCGCCACCGCCGCCGCGACAACCCGGTATCCCGGGTCTGAAACCAGGGGCGTCCCCGCATCGGTCACCAGCGCCACGGAGTCTTCCCGCTGCAATATTTGCACGATCTCCGCGCTGCGGCTGGCTTCGTTATGTTCGTGATAAGCGATCAGCGGTTTGCGGATGTCGAAATGATGAAGCAGCTTCTGCGTCTGGCGGGTATCTTCGCAGGCAATCACCGACACTTCTTCGCGCAGTATGCGCAAAGCCCGCAATGTGATGTCCTCCAGATTGCCGATCGGCGTTGCGACGAGATAAAGCGTACCTGCCAAACACTAAGCAGTGTAGCGCTCGCTGTATTTTAAGTATGGGAGTAGTCTCAGCAAATTGAGCAAAGAATCGCAAATCGAGTCCCAGCAGATTAGCGTGGACCAGATTCCGCTTTACGTCCGATGGACTCCCGAGCGTTATCCCTATGCGTTGGAGATGCGGTTAGATCTCGTCGCGCGCGTCACTGCCGATCTGGCTCAAGCCGAGAGCCTTGGTATCGAAATCGGCGGGATGCTCATCGGTGAGTTGCCGGCTCGCGAGTCTCCGGTCTTGCGCGTGGATGACATGACCATTGTTGCGAGGCGCGTCGAAGACGGGCCGATTTATATGCTCGATCCCGAACAGGCTTTCCAGCTCACCGAGATCAAACAGACTGCCAGGCTGCAGAACAGGCAACCTGTCGGATTCTTTAGGAGCCATCTCCGGCCCGGGCCTTTGTTGCCTTCGATCGCCGATAAGACTCTGCTGGCTGAGCAGTTCCCGCGGGGCGATTATGCCCTGTTGCTGGTACAAAGTCAGGAGCCGCGGACGGCCGGTTTCTTTCTGGCGGTCGAAGGCCAATTGCCGGACCAGCCCTCGGTCAGGAAGTTCTTTTTCGATGCTACCGAGTTCAAGCGCCTCCCGGAGGTGCCGGTGGAACAGGTGCTCCCGCCCAAGCCCATTGCCGTTGCAGCGGAATCGAAGCAGCGGGGGCATCGCTGGATCGCCGGTCTGAGCATGGCGGCACTCCTGGTGTTGGGCGCGCTCATCGTCTTCTCCGGCGCCATTACGCGCTACTTTCGTCCTGAGTCGAATAAACTGAATCTCGTCGCAGTCTCCAAGGCAAATGTTCTGCAGATCACCTGGGACCACAACGCACCCTTCGTTTTGAACGCGAAGAGCGCGCTGCTGACCATCGACGACGGCTCCAGCCACCGCGAGATGATCCTGGCGCCCGATGAGTTGAAAGTGGGAGAAGTGGACTACGAACGGCAAGGCGCGAAAGTCTCCGTTGTAGTTACGCTCAATTCACCGGGCTCCAATCTGCCGCCCCAGACGCTCATCTGGTCTCAGAATTAGGTCCGCAAACTTTCTTGCCTCACTTGAATCGTTTCTCAGTCCTTCTCATCATTTAGACGGTTGTCAAAATATCAAACTGAAATTGAGGAACGTAAAGCGATGAGTAAGCTGACAGGTAAGGTGGCCATTGTAACGGGAGCATCGAAGGGCATTGGCGCGGGTATCGCGAAGGGTTTGGCTGCGGAGGGCGCTTCAGTAGTCGTCAATTACTCCTCCAGCAAGGAAGGCGCGGACCGCGTCGTGGCGGAGATTACGGGCAGAGGCGGCAAGGCAATCGCCGTCCACGGCGACGTGGCGAAAGCAGACGACGTACAGCGTATCTTTGCGGCGGCCAAGCACGCTTACGGAAAACTGGACGTGCTCGTAAATAACGCGGGAGTCTATCAGTTCGCCCCGCTTGAGTCGATCACCGAAGAGCACTTCCACCGGCAGTTCAATACGAATGTTCTTGGACTCATTCTGGCAACGCAGGAAGCGGTGAAACACTTTGGAGCGGAGGGCGGAAGCGTTATCAATATCGGCTCGACCGCTAGTTCCCTCACGCCGCCGACGACCGCCGTTTACACGGCTACCAAAGGCGCTGTGGACGCAGTGACTCATGTGCTCGCGAAGGAGTTGGGATCGAAGAACATTCGGGTCAACTCCATCAATCCGGGAATGGTGGAGACCGAGGGAGTTCATACGCTGGGGTTTATGGGAAGCGACTTCCAAAAGACCTTCGAGGCGCAGACGCCGCTGGGCCGCATCGCGCAGCCGGAAGACATCGCGCCCATCGCCGTGTTTCTTGCTTCAGCGGATTCGGGCTGGCTAACCGGAGAGATGCTGCTCGCTTCGGGCGGCCTTCGCTAAACGCTTCGCGGGAATCGCGCGCCCGGTTCAGTAAGCTCGTTAAATGATTACCGTCCGTTCGGCGAATACCGCGGACACGAACGCAATCTGGGCCATTCTGGAGCCAGTTATCCGTGCCGGTGAGACCTATACTCTGCCCCGGAATTTAGACCGGGAACAAGCACTCGTGTACTGGCTGTCTTCTGAGAACGCGGTCTTCGTCGCGGAAGAGGACGGGACGA
>DATHIZ010000466.1:0-39465 GCA_035316385.1 Bryobacteraceae bacterium
CTTGATCTTCCTGATTCCCGCCGGGCTGACCTATACGTTCGGCTCGCTGGTCGGGGACAAGAGGCAGGGCTGGGCCGTGTTTGCCGCGTGTTCCGTCATGTTCCTGGCCGGTGTATTCGTCTGCTATTGGGCTGAGCAGAACGGCAATCCCGGCTTTGCCAAGGTCGGCGTCCAAACCCATGCCACCGCCACCCAAATGGGCGGGAACATGGAGGGCAAGGAGGCTCGCTTCGGTATCGCCGCAACGGCGTTGTTCGCCACCATTACCACCGACGCCAGTTGCGGTGCGGTCAACGGCATGCATGACAGCTTTACGCCCCTGGGCGGCTTGGTTCCGTTGTTCAACATGCAAACCGGCGAGGTGATTTTCGGCGGAGTCGGCGCGGGCTTATATGGCATTTTGCTTTACGCGATCCTGGCCGTCTTCATCGCCGGCCTCATGGTGGGCCGCACGCCGGAGTATGTGGGCAAGAAGATCGAAGCGAAGGAGGTCAAGATGGCCATGCTGGCGCTCATCGCCACCGCCTTCAGCGTTCTGGTTTTCGCCGCTGTCTCTTCGGTGGTCCAGTTCCCCTCGCCCGGCAAGGATGCCAAAGGCGCCCCGGTCGCGCAGAGCTACTGGAATCCGCCCGGAGCCGCCACCGCCAACTTCACCAATAGCGGTCCGCACGGCTTCAGCGAATTGCTATATGCGCACAGCAGCGCCGCGGCGAATAACGGCAGCGCTTTCGCCGGTCTCAACACTAACACGCCCTGGTACAACCTGACACTCGGCCTGGGCATGCTGATCGGCCGCTTTTTGTTCCTGATTCCTCTGCTGGCGGCTGCCGGCAGCCTGGCGCGTAAGCGGAAAATTCCGGCCAGCAGCGGCACCTTCCCCACCCACGGGCCCTTATTCGTCGGGTTGCTGGTGGGTACCGTGATTTTGGTCGGAGCGCTCACTTTCTTCCCAGGTTTGGCGCTTGGCCCAATCGTCGAACACTTCTTAATGCAGGACGGCAAGCTGTTCTCCATGCTGCTGTTCCATGTTTGAACCTAAACCGTCTGGAGCTAAAACCGTGCCCACCACTGTTGCACATCCGCCCACTTCGTCCGCAGCCCCGGAAGCCGGCTCGTTGCTGCCCTCAAAACTCTCCCGCTCCAGGCCACTCTTCGATCCCGAGATCGTGCGGCGCGCCACTAAAGATTCGCTGTTGAAGCTGAATCCGATAGGTCTTTTGAAGAACCCAGTCATCTTCGTAGTGGAGGTAGGCGCCGCGCTGACGACGCTCTTCCTCATCCGTGATTTGTTCACGCACGGGACTGACATCGCTTTTCAGGTTCAGATCTCGCTCTGGCTGTGGTTTACCGTGCTGTTCGCGAACTTTGCCGAAGCTATGGCCGAAGCGCGCGGTAAGGCGCAAGCCGACACGCTGCGGAAGACGAAAACCGACTCGGTCGCAAAGCGTGTGGTGAAAGGCGGGATCGAGACCGTTTCCGCCTCCAAGCTGCGCGCCGGCGACATCGTAATCGCCGAAACCGGCGACTTGATTCCCGGTGATGGCGATGTGATCGACGGCATTGCCACCGTTGACGAATCCGTCATCACCGGTGAGAGCGCGCCGGTCATCCGCGAATCCGGCGGCGACCGCAGCGCTGTTACCGGCGGCACGCGTGTTCTCTCCGATCAAGTCAAGATCCGTATTACATCGAATCCCGGCGAGACGTTTCTGGACAAGATGATCGCGCTCGTCGAGGGCGCGGAGCGGCAAAAGACGCCGAATGAGATTGCCTTGAACGTGCTCATCGCCGGCCTGACCCTCGTCTTCCTGCTGGCGGTTGCCTCCTTGCACCCGTTCGCGCTGTATGCCGCGAACGCCAGCGGCACCGGCCACGTGCCGACCATCGCCGTGCTCGTGTCCCTATTGGTCTGTTTGATTCCCACCACCATCGGCGGATTGCTCTCGGCCATAGGCATTGCCGGTATGGACCGCGTGATGCAGCACAACGTGCTGGCCATGAGCGGCAAGGCGGTGGAAGCTTCGGGCGACATCAATACCCTGCTGTTGGATAAAACCGGCACCATCACGCTGGGCAACCGGCAGGCGGTTGAATTTATCAACTTTCCCGGTGTCACCGAGCAGGAGCTGGCCGACGCGGCGCAACTCTCCAGCCTGGCTGACGAAACGCCGGAAGGCCGCTCCATCGTGGTCCTCGCCAAAGAGAAACATGGACTGCGCGGACGCGAAGTGGCCGCGCACGAAGCGCACTTCATTCCCTTCTCCGCCTACACCCGCATGAGCGGCGTCGATATAGACGGCCGCATGCTGCGCAAAGGCGCCAGCGGCTCCATCGCTACGTTCGTCAAGGAACTCGGCGGCACTGTTCCGCCGATCTTTGAGCAGACCGCCGATACGATCTCGCGCAAAGGCGGCACGCCTCTGGCGGTAGCCGACGGGCCGCGCGCTCTGGGCGTCATTTATCTGAAGGATATTGTCAAGGGCGGCATGAGCGAACGCATCGCGCAGCTTCGCGCCATGGGCATCCGGTCTGTGATGATCACGGGCGATAACCCGCTGACCGCCGCTGCCATTGCCCAGGAAGCGGGCGTCGACGACTTTATGGCGCAGGCCACTCCCGCAGATAAGCTGGCGTACATCAAGAAAGAACAGAGCGAAGGCCGCCTGGTTGCCATGACCGGCGATGGCACCAATGATGCCCCCGCGCTAGCCCAAGCCGACGTGGGCCTTGCCATGAACACCGGCACCATGGCCGCCAAGGAAGCCGGCAACATGGTCGATCTCGATAGCAACCCCACGAAGCTCATTGAGGTGGTCGCCATCGGGAAGCAGTTGCTCATCACGCGCGGTGCGCTGACTACCTTCTCCATTGCGAACGATGTGGCCAAATACTTCGCCATTATCCCGGCCATGTTCATGACCATTTATCCGGCTCTCGGGCGCTTCAATATCATGCATCTGCACACGCCCGAGAGCGCGGTCCTGTCAGCCGTTATTTTTAACGCGCTGATCATCATTGCGCTGGTCCCACTGGCGCTGCGCGGCGTCAAGTATCGTCCCGTGGGCGCCGCCGCTTTGCTGCGCCGCAATATTCTGGTCTACGGCCTGGGCGGCATACTGGTGCCCTTCCCCGGCATCTGGATTCTGGATCAGATTTTACACTTCCTGCGCCTTGCTTGAACCTTGGCCCTAACTAGTTACACGTACTCGAGAAAAACATGCTTCAACAATTGAGTCCCGCTCTTAGAATGACTTTGCTGCTGACTATCGTTACGGGCCTGCTGTACCCCGGCGTGGTCACCGGTGTCTGCCAGGTGCTCTTTCACGACAAAGCGAACGGAAGCCTCATCGTGCACAACGGCCAGGTCATCGGCTCTTCCCTGCTTGGCCAGAACTTTGCCAAGCCCGGGTATTTTCATCCGCGTCCCTCGGCGGCGGGCAGTGATGGTTACGATGCAAGCGCCTCCGGCGGGTCGAATTTAGGCACAACCAGCCAAAAGCTGGCCGACCGCATGAAGGCCTCCGCCGGCCAGTTCCGCAAAGAAAACCCGGACTATAGCGGCCCCATTCCGGCGGATGCGCTCACCACGTCGGGCAGCGGGCTCGATCCGCACATCAGCGTGGCGAACGCCAACGCACAAGCCTCCCGCGTGGCCAAAGCCCGCGGCGTGGACCGCGCCGTCATTGAAACCGCTATCGCCGCCGCTACCGAAAATCGCGACCTTGGCGTACTGGGTGAAGCGCGCGTCAACGTTCTTCGATTGAACCTGCAACTCGATGGGCAGTTTGCCCGGTAGTGCCAATGGGGTACTATTAACGGGATAATAGAGACGTGAGCGCAACTACCCAACACCGGCCCAGCCCGGATGAACTGCTGCAAAAATTGCAGACCGACGAAGAATATCAATCCATCGGCCGGCTGAAAATCTTCCTCGGTTACGCTTCCGGAGTGGGCAAGAGCTTTCGCATGCTGGATGAAGGCAGGCGCCGGCGTGAACGCGGTCAGGATGTTATCGTCGGAGCGGTTCAGCCCTCGCTCTCCTCCGACATTGCCCACACTGTCTCCGCGCTCGAGATCATCCCGCTTAAGCAGTCGAACGGCAACGCCACGATGGATGTCCCGGCGATCCTCCAGCGCGCGCCAAAGGTCTGTCTGGTGGATGGTCTTGCTTATGACAATCCTCCTGGCTCTCTTCACCAAAAGCGCTGGCAGGATGTTGCGCATTTGCTGACTGCCGGTATCTCGGTAATCACTTCGGTCAATCTCCAGCACATTGAAGAGAAGCGCGAGTTAGTGGAACGCATCACGGGCAAGCACGTATCCGAGACGGTCCCACTCAGCTTTTTGCAGACTGCCGACGAAATCGTGATTGTCGATGCTCCCGCCGACACCTGCATGACTTCGAGCGAAGGAAAGTCGTCAGGTCGCAAGTTGACGCAGCACCAATTATCGGAGCTGCGCGAAATTGTGCTGCTGCTAGCCGCGGACGTGGTTGATAAGCAGCTTGAACGCTATTTAACACGCCATCACATTGAGCAGAGTTGGGGCACGCAAGAGCGGATTCTGGTTTGTCTTTCGCCGCGCGCCAACTTCAAGCGCATGGTGGAGACAGGCGTCCGCAATCGCGACCGTTTTCACGGTGAAATGATCACGGTCCATCTAAACCGGCCGGAGTGGTCGCCGGATCAACGCAAGATCGTCGAGAATGGAGTCGCGCTCGCTGAACAGAATGGTTCGGAGATCGTTGAACTGGACGGCGAAGATGCAATGGCAACCATCCTCGAATTTGCGCGCCAACGCGGCGTGACGCAAATTTACATTGGCCACAAAGGTCACGACAGCTGGTGGGAACGTGCCTTCGGCAGTGATCTTGACCGTCTCATTCAGGCGGCCGAAGGCATCGATATCCGCGTCTTCCCACATTCGTAACGTCGCCAAGTCACGAATTATCCAATCCGTAACACGGGCGTCATTTCGTAGTTTTACCTACCTGCATAACATGGTAGGTCTCTTCTATGAAACTCTTTTTCTGCCTTCTTGCGGGTGTGGCACTCGTGTCCGCCCAGCAGGGGCCGCCCGACTATTTGAACCATAACCGGCCGCTCCTCGACGCGCACAACTGCTATCCCTATAACGGCCAGTGGGCCGACCGTATTGACCGTGCTCTCAAGACCGGCTTCCCGGTCGGTATCGAGCAGGATGTCGCCTGGGCTGTTGATCCGGCTACGGGAAAAGGGCGGCCTGTTGTAACGCACACGCCCAAGACCACCGGCGTCGAACCCGCGCTCCGCGACTATTTCTTTGAACACGTACGCCCCATTGTTGAAAAGGCCCTCGCCGAAAACGATCGCGCGCACTGGCCGCTGATTGTGGTGCATTTCGACTTCAAATCGCTGGACCCGGCTTTGCTGCGCGCGGTGTGGGATCTGCTCGGTGAATATGAGCCTTGGATCACCACCGCAGCGCAGACGTCGGATCCGCATCAGCTTGCGCCCTTCGAACCCAAGCCGCTGCTGGTCCTGACGGAGGACGCAGACATACAGGAGCAGGTGTTCTTCCGCGAAATTCCCAAGAGCGCGCGACTTCGGCTCTTCGGCTCGGCTCACACCACGGAATTCAAAGGCAAGTCGAGGGAAGAGCGCCAGCACCTGGTTGCCACCGTTCCACCGGAACAGCTTTTGACGGAGCGGCCGACCAACTTCCGCCGCTGGTGGAACAACGGCTGGGACGAAGTGGAAGAAGGTGGACAGCGCAAGGCCGGAGACTGGACACCGGCGGATGATGCAAGGCTCCGGGCGTTGGTCGATCACGCGCATCACCTGGGCTATTGGATTCGGTTCTATACGCTGGATGGCTTCGAACCGGATGGAGGCAAAGGCTGGGGTGCGGGCTATAATTTCGGTTCAAAAGAGAAAGCGATGGTGCGCTGGAAGGCCGCCCTCCATGCAGGCGTCAACCTGATCGCGACGGATCAATACGAAGACCTCGCGGGTTTCATGAAGGAAAACAACTACCGGTGATCAAACGCCTGCTGCCTGTTCTGTTCGCCGTATACTGTTCCGCTCTTTTGGGGCAAACCGACTCGGGAACCATTCGCATCCTCGTGGAGGATGCCAGCTCCGCGCCTATCGGCGAGGCTGTCATCAAATTGACCAATATCGCCACTGGCGTGATGACGTCCCGCGTGAGCGCTTCAGACGGCTACGCCAGCTTTACCCCCATTACGCGCGGAAACTACGTCATTGACCTGGCGAAGCCAGGCTTTCAGCAAACGCACGTGACGGATCTATCTCTCAACGTCGACGAAAACAAGCTGGTTCGCGTGAACTTGCAGGTTGCCTCCGTAAGCTCGACCGTAGAGGTGTCCGATTCGGCTAACATCATTCAGTCCGAACAGAGTTCACTCGGCCAAGTGATTCAAGGCGGCGTGGCGGTTGAACTGCCGCTGGCTGCTCGCCGCTACACGCAGCTTGCGTTGCTGGTTCCGGGCGCGACAGACAGCACCTTGGACAACAGCACCACGCGCGGCGTCGGCTGGTTCGGGGTTAACGGAAACTATCAAACCCAGAACAACTTCATTCTGGAAGGCGTCGATAACAACCAGGGCACCAATAACGCGCAATCGCTCTCCGCGCAAGTGATTTCGCCTTCACCCGACGCCCTCGCCGAGTTTAAGGTCCAGACCAATAGCTACTCCGCCGAGTTTGGACGGTCCGCCGGAGCGGTCGTCAACGTCGTTCTCAAGTCGGGTTCGAACGCGCTGCACGGCTCAGCCTGGTATTACAACCGCAACAAGGTTCTTGCCGCCACGCCGTGGGCCTCAAACCTCATTGGAGCGGCTAAGCCAGACCTACAGTGGAATCAGTTTGGAGGCACCATCGGCGGCCCCATTATTAAAAACAAGCTCTTCTACTTTGGCGATTACGAAGGCTTCAAAGAAAGCTACAGCACGCCATTAGTGGTCACGGTGCCCACCGCAGCCGAGCACAACGGCGTCTTCTATCGCAACCTGACTTATCCGGGAACGAAGACTCCCATTCCTGGCAACCAGATTCCCACCTCGATGTATGACCCGCTGGGAGCGAAACTGCTCGCCCTCTACCCCGCCGCAAATCTGACTGGAACGATCTCCGGGACCGGCCAGAATATCAATAATTACGGAGTGCAGCCGGCCGGTACGGAGAACGACAATAAGGGTGACGCGAAAGCCGACTACTACGTCACCGGCAAAGATATCTTGTCGCTTCGTTTTAGCTTCCTGCGGCAAAGCATCTACAACAACGCCGTCTTTCCGGGTATCGCCGATGGCGTTGGAAATCAGGGCAGCCAGTTCAACATGAATCAGAGTTACGGCGGTACTTGGACCCGTACGCTTTCGCCTAACATCGTCAATGCCTTCCGCTTCGGATATACCTCGACGAACGCGAGCTTTGCGAACAACACCGTCAATGGGCCAGGTGCGGCTGCGTTCGGATTCCAAGGTATACCGGACTCGGTCATTCTGGCAGGCAACGGCGGGTTGCCGCTCATCAATCCCAGCAACTACAACAATCTCGGCACGCGTGGTTTCCGGCCGCAATATCAAAAGCCCACTCTCTACCAATTCCTCGATAGCGTCTCCATCGTGCGCGGGAAGCACAACATGAAGACTGGTTTCGAAACGCGGCAGAAAAGCAACGTTAATCTGAACTCCAACCGCACTGTCCCGGAATATGATTTCAACGGCAACTTCACCGGCGAAGCCTTGGCGGACATGCTGACCGGCCAGGTGTATCAGTTCGTCGCCAACACGCAGGAAGTGGAGAACGTCCTGCAAAAGGCATATGCCGTCTATTTCCAGGACGATTGGAAAGTCGCGCCAAATCTGACGCTTAATTTAGGACTGCGTTGGGAATACGAAACGCCCTATTACGGCGCCGCTCCAAACGAGAACATCAACTTCAATTTTCAAACTGGGCAACTCATCCACGGCAACGGTCCGACAGATTACCTGGTGAATCCCGATCATTTGAACTTCGGTCCGCGTGTTGGCGCCGCTTGGCAGATCATGCCCAATAAACTGGTTCTGCGCGCCGGATACGGCCTTTTTTACTCGGGCGAGGATATGTCGGGGTCTGATATCGACTTGGCCGCCAATCCGCCAAATGTTACGCCTGTGACGCTAACCCAAACCGCCAATGGACCGCCCGCCCTGGTTCTCTCTCAACCTGTACCGGCCAGTATCCTCAGCAGCAGCACGAGTCTGCTGTCGGTTACCGCGCGCGAGCAAAACTATCATGCTGCCCGCATTCACCAGTTCAACGTAGCGCTGCAATACCAGCTGCCCAAGCAATCTACTTTTGAAATGGCTTATGTGGGAAATCGTGGATATAACGAGCTTGCTGAATATTCCGGAAACCAGGTTGCTTACGGCTTGGATGGCAGCGTACCGGCCAATCGCCCCTATTCCTCGTGGAACACAGTGCAAGTCGGCACCACTACCGCGCGTTCCTGGTACAACTCGCTGCAGCTCAAGTTTGAAAAGCGCCTGACCGCGGGCTGGTACACATTGGCTTCCTACACCTTTGCCAGCGCTATTGACCAAGCCGGAGCTTGGGGCGCCGGTTCTTCGCCGCAGTTCCGGAATAACTTCGCCGCTGAAAATGGACCGCAATCGCAAACGCCGCGGCATAACTTCACGCTTTCCGATGTTTACGAATTGCCCGTCGGGCGTGGGCGGCGTTTCGGCTCTAACTGGAACCGGGCGGTTGACGGTTTCCTGGGCGGCTGGCAGCTCTCAAACATCCTCACCGTTCGCACCGGCCTGCCGCTCAACGTCACGCTGGCGGCCACGGGCGTCAATCCCGCCACGAATCAGCAATACAAGTTCCTCAACACGAATGGAGGATCTCTGCGGCCCGATCTTGTCGGCGATCCAAATACCGGGATCAGTCCCGAGGTCGACCGTAACCACTTCCTCAGCTCATCGGCGTTTGTTGTGCAAGATCTCAACACACCTGGTGACGCCAGCCGGAACGTTGCGCTGGGGCCGGGTCTGTTCAACCTCGACGTGAGCCTGGTAAAACGCTTTGCGGTTAATGAGCGTTCCGCCATCGATATCCGGGCGGACGCGTTTAACTCGTTCAACACGGTCAATTTCGGAAATCCGGGTACGTCGTTCGGTAGTTCCACCTTCGGAGTTATTTCGACGGCCGGTAATCCGCGCATCATGCAGCTGGCGGTCCGGTGCCGATTCTAGATAGATGATGTTTCGATATCTTATTGCTCTGTTTGCAGTCACGCTCCCGGTTTTCTCGCAAGCGGAGAAGCCGGATGCAGGTGACGAGATTCGCGCGGTGGTGGTCCTCAGCCGCCACGGCGTTCGCGCTCCTCTGAATAGCGAGACCAGAGGCGAAGCTTGCCTGCCAGCCGCAGTTCCACGTGAAACCCACAGGGCAAATCAATCCGCTCTTCGGTCCGGGCGCGGTACGCGGCCAAGCGGACCATGCCAAGCTGGCCAACGCCATTTAGGGCGTCTGGGCGCGCGGCTCGATTGTGAGGGGCACGATTGCGATCACTCGAAGAAAAGCTTACTGTCGGCACCCGCGACTGTGGCGGCGACGCCCGGACGGGAGATGGTGACCGTTGATGGCCCCGTCGCCGTGGGGCGGTTTCGCCGAATACTTTCTCCTTCAATACACCGAAGGTTATCCGATGGAGAACGTAGGCTCGGGCGCCTTTCGCGGGCCGAACTCGACCGGCTCATGGAGATGAATACCGCTACCACGATTTCGTATTGGAGCTGCGCCGCTCAGTTCTTCTGAGCTACGCGGCTGGTCTATTCAAGCAACGCGCCACGAAGAACAGCCGCCCGAAACCTAAATCGGACGTAATGCCGGCCTCGGCTGAAGTGAATACTTCCGCATCGTGAAAGCCGGCCGAGCGCATGACATGCAGGATCTCATTTTGGGTATAACAGCGCTGCTCTACTACACTCCGGTGCTGCCGCCAGCAATTGCCGTCTCCGGCCCTGACAAACCACATCAGCTCGGTACGAGCCTTTTGGCTGAACGGGTCGTAGCGCCCGCGCACCATGCCCACGCTGGTCTCTTTGATGTGCACCGACCATTGCTTCAGGTCGAGTGAATATGCTTCTTCCACGTTCATGTCGAAGACGAAGCGGCCGCCGTATCGCAGCACGCCATATACACCGGTGAATACCTGTTCCAGTTCTTCCAAGCTTAAGATATGGTTCAGCGAATCGAAAGTCGAAAGCACTGCGTCGAAATCCTGGTCAAGCGCGAGATGCCGGGCGTCTTGTACGCGCAGATCGACGCCCGGCATCTGGCGGCGCGCCAGCGCAATCAACTCAGCTGAGTTGTCCACGCCCGTTACGTCGTAACCGCGCCGTACTAATTCCTTGGTGACATGCCCCGAGCCGCAACACAAATCGAGCACGTGTGACCCGGGCGCAACTCTTGAAAAGAACAGCCGCTCCAGCGCGGGCATCGCGGCCGGTAAATACCAGTCGGACCATAGGTCGTCGTACATACTCGCGATTTCGTCGTAAGAAGAGGAAGGCTGCAAACTCAATGATAAGTGGCGCTCTTGCACGGCGGCTCTCAGATGGGATGATGTTCCATATGCTTTCCCCAAAAAGTTTGGTCTCCGGATTTGTATTGCTGTCGAGCCTGAGCGCGTTCGCCCCATTCGCGGCGGCTCAAAGCCCGGCGGCCGCCCCCTTTGTGACTCACTCCATCAAGGACAACGTCTCTTATGTGGAAGGCGGCGGAGGGAATAGCGGGGTCATTGTCGGCAAGAAAGGCGTGATCGTCATCGACGCCAAAACGACGCCTGCCGGCGGGAAAGAGCTGATCGGGGATATCGCAAAACTCACCCCGGAGCCGGTAACCACCGTGATCCTCACACACAGCGATGGAGACCACGTCAACGGCCTGGCGGCCTTCCCAATGGGCATCTCTATTGTCGCGCAGCAAAACGATAAGAAAGAGCAGGATGCCGCGCTAGCCGCTGGTGGACGCGGCGCCCCGCCCGCCGACCATCCTCCAAACAAGCTCATCAGCAAGAACGACGACCGCTTGAAAGTAGATGGAGTTACAATCGAGCTGCTCCATTGGGCGCCCGCGCATACTTCCGGCGATCTCGTGGTTTTTCTGCCGAAGCAGAAAATCGTATTCACCGGAGACATCATTACGTCCCGTCAGGAGCCGCTCATTCATCTTGAGAAAAACGGCTCCACCGCGGGTTGGGTAGAAACAGCCAAGGGCATCATCGCGCTGGATGCCGACGTTTTCATTCCGGGGCACGGCGATCCGATGACGAAGGCCGATGTGCAGAAGAAGCTTTCCGACGCCGAAGCGAAGCTGGCAAAGACCAAAGACCTGATTGCGCAGGGCAAGTCGCTCGAAGAAGTCAAGACTGCCGTAGGCGATCCCGCTCCGGTTGCCGGCCGGCCCGGTTTCGCGAGCTTCGCGGAAGTGATCTACCGCGAGCAGACGAAAAAGTAAGCGCTATAGCTGTTCCCGGTATTGCTCCAGCGCTACTTTCACGAGTTGCGCCCGAGTGCGCGCGCCGAGCTTGTCGAACAGCTGCCGCAATGAGGCCTTAACGGCACTTTCGGAAAGCTGAATCCGTCCGCCGATTTCTTTATTCGTCAGACCTTGAAAGATAAAGCGGAGGATGTCCTTTTCGCGCTCGGCGAGCTTCGGACGGCCATGCGCCTTTGATGAATCGACTGACCGGAAGAGCGGCTGCAGGTAGTCGCCTTCCAGCCAGACACCGCCGCCGGCCACTTTCACCACGGCTTCACGCAGCGCTTCGCCGGAATGCTGTTTGTGCAGAATGCCTGCCACGCCGGAACGAACCAGTTGCACGGCTTCCTGTCCGTTAACTCCGGCGGTGACCACCAGCACCTGTCCGTCAAAGCCGCGCTTCCGGGCTTCGACCACAAAATCCAGTGCTCGCTCCGAGCCTAGATCCACGTCCAGCAGCACCAGGTTCGCGCCGCAGGGTTGCAGCACCGCCAGCGCTTCCGACGAAGAACTGCACTGGCCCACAATTGTCACGGCCGGCGGCTGCTCCAGCAGGCGGGCCATGCCATCGCGGAACATGGCGTGATCGTCCACCAGCAGCACCTTAATGGCTGGCGGCGGGACGGCAAGCGGCGCGGCGGTTTCCAAGCCTTTATTCCAGTGTGTATTACACCACTTGCAATTCGATCGTAAAGCAGGCGCCCGCGGCAACCGGTTCAAATCGTAGATCGCCGCCATAGCTTCTCACCATGGCGCGCGAGATATAAAGACCCAAGCCGCTGCCGTCGGCGCCCGTCCGGAAAGGTTGAAACAAGTGCTCGGGGGAAAGAATTCCAGGGCCTGAATCCTGGAGTTGCACGCAGACCCGCTCGCCCTTCACAAGGATGTTTACCGTGAGTTCCCTGACGGCGCACTCCTGCACCGCGCGATAGCTGTTCTGGACGAGATTGAGAAATACCTGCAACAAGCCATGGGCATCCGCGCAGACTCCCGGCAAGAGCCGGACACAGGGCCAATGGATTACCGCGCCCGCCTCGCGCCATTCCGCTTCCACGATGATCCGCAGGTTGTCCAGAACCGCCTGCAAGGAAATTTCCTCTACCGCATGGCCGCGGCGCGAATGAAGATGCAGAGCCGCCACTTTCTCCAGGCCGCCCACCAGATTGGTCAACCCTTGATAATCGGCGTCGGGCGCCAGCCCGTGTTTGTCTCTCAGGTTTAACGAAAGCAGGTTGATGGCCGCGCAGACATTCCGCACTTCATGTGAAAGCGCAGCCGCCGCGATCCGGTTATGTTCCTGGAGCTGCTGCAGGTTTTGCTCTTCGCGCGCGCGCATTTCTTCAGAGGAATCCACCACGATCGCGGCCAGCCGCGTCCCCTCGGAGGCGAGATAGGAGGAGAACCAGGTATGCGCCAGAAAGATATCGCCATTCTCGCGCCGCCCCTGGCATTGAGCAGCCGTCCGGAAAGCCTCCGGCCCGATCTGAAACCGCACCGCGTCCGACAGTACCGGAAGATAGCCGCGAATATCCTTCCCTTCCAGGCTGCGGGCCTCGCGTGGATCGAACATCGCGTTAGCCGCGGCATTCGCGGCTAAGATGGCGCCTGCCCCATTGATCATGAGAATGGCCGCGGGGCTGCTTTCCACCAGCAGTTTTAGTTGCTCCTCCGCGTTATGCCGCAGATGCTGTTCCTGCTGGACAGTATGGAGGTGCCGGACTACTAACTCCCGGTTGCGCACCAGGCCCGTAACAAAGAGGCCCGAAGCGAAGTAACCTAACGTTGCGAACACGAATCGAAGCACAACCTCCGCGCGGGAGCCGGGAGTATCGAACCAGGCCCGCAGCAGCGAACAAACCACCGCGAAAAAGGCCGTCTCCACCGGCGTCAGGACGACTGCGGCTAACATCACTGGCAGAATGTAGAGCACGCCGAGGGAGACGCTGTTGCCGACTCCCCGGTCCGACATCAGGATAACCAGCACTAAGCAGGCCGCCGCCGCTAGAACCTTGGTCCTTCCTGCCTGGAGGCAATAGGTAATCATGCTGACCGAAAGTTAGTTATTGTGACCAAAAGATAGTTAGACAACGCTAGGGGTTGCTGTAACACTAGCAAAATACTAGCCGGACCCTATCCGTAACACCACCAAGTTCGTGATTGCCGCCGTAGGGGCACGTCGACCATAAAATCTTGTGAGGTGAAAGCTATGGGATCCTTCCCTATTCTAAGTGTCTTTCTAGGCATTTTTGCCGTCACGTTTCTGATGCTGACCGTGCGCCGAATGAGCGGAAAGAAGAAACACCCGGCCGGAAAGCTTGCGCGTTTACGAGACCGCCTAAAGACGCCGGAATGGCGCCGGTATGGTGCTCTGCTGTTTGCGGGCAAGGCGTCCGGCATCGCGCTGCTCCTCATCGCCACCTACTTTTTCAATCCGAACCTGTTTGGTTTGAAGGTCCTGGCTGCCGACCCGGTACTTAAGGGCAACGATATCGTCAACCCTATCAATACGGTCTGGACACTGATTGCCGCGTTCCTCGTTTTCGGCATGCAGGTCGGCTTCACCATGCTCGAGGCGGGTTTCTGCCGTTCGCGCGAAACCGTTAACGTTTTGATGGAGTGCATCGTGGATACCTGTCTCTGCGGCATTCTCTTCTATGCGTTCGGCTTCGCTTTCATGTTCAGCCACGGCAATGGCTTCATAGGCATGAACTGGTTCCTGCTGCAGGGCACGCCTGCCACTTATGAAGGGACCGGCGTGGCATTTCTCGCCTTTTGGCTCTTCCAGTTCGCTTTTGCCGACACTTGCTCTACCATTACTTCGGGAGCCATGATCGGACGCACCGCCTTTGCCGGCGATCTGCTTTATAGTCTGGCCGTTTCCGGCTTCATCTATCCGATTATCGGGCACTGGGCCTGGGGTCCGGATGGGTTTCTTGCCACTATGGGCTCGAAAGGCTTCTTCCTGCCGACGCTTGGAACAGGCTTCCACGATTTCGCGGGATCTACCGTCGTCCACACCATAGGCGGCTTTATCGCGCTGGCCGGCGCCATCGTGCTTGGGCCGCGCATCGGCCGCAAGTTCAAGCGTGACGGTGGCGGACCTATGCTGCCTCACGATTTGACCATCGCGGCGGCAGGCGGCCTGCTGTTGTGGTTCGGTTGGTACGGCTTCAATCCGGGCAGCACGCTCTCCGCCATGGATTTCATCGGCATCGGGCGTGTCGCGGCAAATACCACTCTGGCGGCCTGCGCAGCCGGTCTCACGGCCATGCTCTACTCCTACATGAGCCTCAAAAAGTGGGATGTCGGCTTCACTGTGAACGGCTTCCTGGCCGGCCTGGTGGCGATTACCTGCCCCTGCTATTGGGTTAGTCCCACCGGCGCTATTATCCTGGGTGGCGTCGCCGGCGTCATCGTTGTGATTGGTGTGGAAGTTCTGGAGTGGCTGCGCATCGACGATCCGATCGGCGCGGTACCGGTCCATGGTTTCTGCGGTATTTGGGGCACTCTATCGCTCGGACTCTTTGCGACCGGTGAATTCGGCGCCAGCGGTCCTTTCGCTCCCGATAACTCGACTCCGCTGAAAGGCCTGTTTTACGGCGGCGGCACGACAGTCCTATTCGCACAAATTGCCGGAAGCCTCATCGTCACGCTCGCTACTTTCGGCGTGGCGCTGGCGGTTATGTATGCCATCAACGCCTTCAAGTTATTGCGGGTGTCGGCGGATGGCGAAATCGAAGGATTGGATATCCACGAGCACGGAATCTCGGCCTATCCGGAGTATTTGATTTCGGCGGCCGGCCGTCCCGCCGGCATGCTTGTCGAGACGGAAGACAGACTGGTCGGCAAAACCGCTAGCATTTGAGTGTGCCGTGTTCTTTTGAGTGCGACAGTGTTTCTTTTCGCCGCTGGAAAGCTTACCTGTTCCAGCGGCGAATTGGACGCGCCCTACCCCTTAGGTTAAATATCTAACGAAGGCAGTTTATGCCACCAGCTAAAATGTGATCTAAGTTGCACTAGAATCGCAGCAAATCCACGATAAATGCAAAACCGGCGAGAATTCCAGCCCAGGACGCGGCTTCTCAAGTAACATTTCTTAATGGCGAATTGATTTGACAGCGGATTTCCGTTGTTAGGTCGGTGTCGTTAGTCAGTAAGGAAAGCCTGTCTCCGTGATCGACAGTTTAGTCTCTAACACTGTCAGCCTCGCCGCTCCTGCAGAGGACTGGAGCGCTACCGCTCCGCTGTTCCTGCATAACCCGATCGCAACGATAGTGTTTGAAAAAGCCACTTGGCGTATCTTGACGGCAAATCCCGCCGCCTGCAGGCTGTACGCCTATCGTTCCAGCGAATTTTCGGGGATGTCGCTGCTGGACCTTGTAAGTAAGCCCACGGGCGCTCCGTTCGGGCCGGCAGATTTTGAACTTAGGGCGATGTTTCTAAACAGGGCGGAGCCGTGGGCGCATCAGTGCAAAGACGGCCGCGAGATCCTGGTCGAAACCACTTTGCATTCCCTCAAATGGGAGGGCAAAGATGCCTATCTGCTATTCGTTCTGGACAAGACAGAAAGCGTGCTGTCACAGCAGCGGCTGCTGGATGCACTGCAGAAGGCGGAAGGCGCCCTGCAAGCACGGGCCGGTCTTCTGTCCGCCGTGAGCCACGGGATTCGGACCCCCATGAACGGCGTGATGGGAATGGCTGGCATGCTGGCGGAAACGAAGCTGAGCCGCGAGCAGCGCGATTTCGTCGGCACGATCAAATCCTGCGGCGAATTGCTGCTTACGGCCATTGACGGCATTCTGGACTTCACCAAAGCCGGGCAGAACGAACTGGCTTTGGAAGTGCTCGACTTTGATCTCGCCTTCATCGTGGAAGATGTCATGGACGTCATCGAAGTGGCAGCCCACCAGAAGAGACTTGGCGTCAGAACGTTCATCGCTCCGGACGTGCCGTTGCATCTGACCGGCGACGGCGGACGGTTAAGGCAGATTCTGATAAACCTGCTGGCCAACGCGGTGAAGTTCACCGAATGCGGCTGGGTAAGTCTCTCGATTCGAACCGCTGAAGGAGCGAAATCGCCCAAGCTGCTCTTTGAAGTACAGGATACGGGCATTGGTCTCAGGGAACAACAGAAAGCTCGGCTGTTTCAAAGTTTCGGCGGAGGCGCTCTCGGGCTGGCAATCTCACAACGGCTGGTCGCGATCATGGATGGCGACATTGGAGTTACGAGCCAGCCAGGGGAAGGCAGCACCTTTTGGTTCACGGCGCGGTTTCTGCCGGGATCGAAGGTAGTCTGGGCACGGCCTAAACTGGACCTGCTGAAAGGCGCCGAGATACTGGTCGTGCAAACGAATACGGAAGACCGGGACGTTACGCGCCTCCTGCTCGAAGAGATGGGCATGCAGGTCACGGAGGCAGGGGATGCTTCCCAGGCGCTCTCCTTGTGCTCGGCGCGTGGAGATGGCTCGTCACGGTTTGCTTTTTGCCTGGTGGATTCGAGCTTGCCCCTGATCGACGGCATGGAATTCGCGCGCATTCTACGCGAGCAGCCATATGGGGAAAAAACCCGGATCGTGATGACTGTGGCGCGCTGGACCCCAGAGCAAGCCGCCGAAGGGCAGAAAATCGGGATCAACGGTTTTTTAGTCAGACCACTGCGCAAGAGTAGACTGGCCAGCGCGCTCAGCCGCGCGGGTTCCTTGACCGCGGAATCCGCCGGCAAAAATGCCGCGCCGCTGGGGCGAAGCGGCGGTCCCGCGGCCATTTTGCTAGTGGAGGACAACTTGGTGAATCAAAAAGTGGCCTCTCACTCGCTTCTCAAGCTCGGGTATAGCGTTGAAATTGCCTCGAACGGTTTAAAGGCGATCGATGCTTTCCAGCGGCGGCAATTCGATCTCATCCTGATGGATTGCCATATGCCGGTGATGGATGGGTATGCCGCGACCCAAAGGATACGCTCTTGTGGCATATCCGGGCGCTACGTCCCCATCATCGCCATGACTGCCGACGTCCTGGATACGCAGCGCCAACGCTGTATTGCCGCCGGCATGAATGACTTTCTTGCGAAGCCCGTCAAGCGCGAGATCCTCAGCGGCATGCTGGAGCACTGGCTCGCCCAGGCGTGAATAGTATCTAACCGGATAGTATTACTAGGTTCGCTCTAACACGGTACACTGGGGATTCGAACTGAAAGCGAGAAAAGAGATTTCAAATGGCGTTAGGCGCAAAAGCACGGCAAGTGGGAAACGTAGCGATATTAGACCTCACCGGCAAAATTACCATGGGTGAAAATACGGGCATTTTGAGGGATGAGTTCAAGGTCCTGCTGGCCGAGGGCAACAAGAACATTCTTCTGAATATGGCGGGTGTCACCTACGTAGACAGCGCCGGATTGGGCGAACTGGTGGGCGTTTACACAACCGCCACCAACAGCGGCGGCGCGGTGAAGCTATTGAATTTGCAGGGAAAAATGAAAGACCTGATGCAGATCACCAAGCTGCACACGATTTTTGCTACGTTCGAGGATGAAAAAGCAGCCGTCGCCAGTTTCAGCGCCGGAGCCGCCGCTTAGCTTCGAACACTAAGTGTTATACGGCCGGACGCGATAATCAGTCACGTTCGGCATGCGAATCACGCGGCACATTTCGAACAGGCGCGATCGTGCACGTTCACCCACCCGGTCTTCCAGCGTGGTGCGGAAATTGTGGCCGACGGGCTGCGCCGATTTTTCCACTAAGGCCCCGCCCATGTCGGGATCAGGAAGATTTGTGGTGGCGATCAGCGTCTTTTTGTGGTTGCACCGATGCGTCACGATGGCCGTGACGGTATCTTGTACCCAATCGGTGACGCGATGCGCGCCTAAGTCGTCCAGCAGCAGGATCTCGCTCTCGAGCGCGATCCGGTAGGCTTCGCGATCGCTGGTCCCCGTCGTTTGGCTATAGCCTGAACGGATCAGTTCCAACAAATTCTGGTAGTCGAAAAATATCCCTTCGTGGCCTTGCGAGATCAGCAGGCGCAGGGCGGCCACCGCCAGGTGCGTTTTGCCCGTCCCCGGGCCGCCCACCAGCAAAAGGCCGGGTTTGGCGTTCTTTGGATAGCTCCGAGTGAAGGCTGCCACTGCCAGCATCACGTCTGCCAAGCCGCGCTGCGCGGTCGGGTTGTCCTGTGGAAGATGAAAGGTCTCGAAAGACGCTTGCTCGTAATTGGCGGGAATGCGCGCTCGCCCCTCGAGCGCTTCTGAACGGGTCTCCGCAACGCAAGGGCAGCGGTCCGCCGAAGAATAGCCTTCTCTTTCGGTAACCAGCCAGCCGGTGCCGCCACACTCTTTACAATCCACTCTTGCCATGAACGCGTCTTACTCTACTATGACCAATGACTCGCCCGCGGCTACGGTTGCGCCTTCTATTGCGTGGATTCTAGACACGGTCCCGGCCTTGGGCGCCTTCAATTCGTTTTGCATCTTCATCGCTTCCACCACCACAAGCCCATCACCGGCATCCACAACGTCGCCGACCGCTACTAGGACTTTGACGACTTTTCCAGGCATTTGGGCGCGCAGGTCCACGGGACCGGCGTGACCTGCCTTATCCGGCCGCGGGGAGCGGTCGCGCGGATCGGAAATGGAGATGTGATGACGATGCCCGGCTGTAAAGGTTTCGGTTCCCTCCCTGTTGGGGGCTAAGTGGACTGTAAAGCTGCGCGTGCCAAGCAGGATAGAGAAGACCCCGGGCATGACTTCGAGCACGGAGGCGCTGCCTGCCGCCGAATCCTCGCCGCTGAGCATGTACTCGGCTTGACCGCTAGAGGTTTTCCAATCGAGCGAATAGCTCCGGCCGTCGACGTCGAGGAGGAGTTTCAACGGAATAATCCTTTTTTCGCTTCCGTGCGCCAAGCGCTTGCCGGCCTTTGGACCGGATCGGCGGATGTTCCCTGGGAGGCGGTTGCCGCGGCGGCCAGGATGGATGCAGTCAACGCTTCGCCTTGGGATTGGGGCGGCGCATAACGCTGCATGAAGTCATCCAAAAATCCGGTATGCAGATCGCCAGCCGCCCACTGCGGATCGGCCAATAGCTGAGTAAACAAGTTCAAATTGGTCGTGATGCCGAGCACCCGGTATTCGGAGATGGCACGGCGCATGCGTCCAGTAGCGGTGCTGCGGGTATCGCTCCAAACGGCCAGCTTGGCGAGAAGCGGATCGTATTCGATGGGGACGTTCCAACCTGAGTAAACTCCACTGTCCACGCGGACGCCGGGTCCGGCGGGCTCCACATAATGACTGATGCGGCCGGGGCTGGGGAAAAAATTGTTGGCGGGATCTTCCGCGTAGACGCGGCACTCGATGGCCGAGCCGTTCCAATGGATATCCTCCTGCCGCAGCGTCAGCGGCTCACCGGCGGCGATGCGGATTTGCCAGCGCACCAAGTCGATCCCTGTAACCCATTCGGTGACGGGATGCTCCACTTGCAGGCGCGTGTTCATCTCCAGGAAAAAGAAATTGCCCTGCTGGTCTGCCAGAAATTCAAGCGTTCCCGCGTTGGCGTAGTTTCCGGCGCGGGCGATGCGCAGCGCGGCTTCGCCGATTTTCAGCCGCAGTTCCGGATGAGCCGTCACCAGCGGTGAAGGGCATTCCTCGATCACCTTTTGATGCCGGCGCTGGATGGAACACTCGCGCTCGCCGAGGTGGATGAGGTGGCCGTGTTCATCGCCCAGAACCTGTATTTCGATGTGGCGCGGGCGTTCGATGAGTTTTTCGAGGTAGACCTCGCCGGAGCCGAAGGCCCGTTCGGCCTCGCTCGCCGTGGCGCGCAAGGCGGCCTGCAGGCCGCCTTCGTCATCCACACGGCGCATACCTTTACCGCCACCCCCGGCCGCAGCTTTCAACAGGACTGGATAGCCGATCTGGCTGGCGGTGCGGCGCGCTTCCTGGTAATTGGCGATACCTTCTTCCGTTCCGGGAACGACCGGCGCGCCGGCGGTCATGGCGACGCGGCGGGCATTGGTCTTCGAGCCCATCTGCTCGATGGATTGCCAGGACGGACCGATGAACTTGAGTCTCGCTTCCGTGCAGGCTCGGGCGAAAGCGGCGTTTTCGCTCAGGAATCCATAGCCGGGATGTATGGCTTCGGCTCCGGTGGCGTGCGCAGCCACGATTACCTTACCGGCATCCAGATAGCTCTGCGCGGAGGGCGCCGGGCCGATGCAAATGGCTTCCTCGGCCATTTGCACGTGCAGCGCACGGCGGTCAGCCTCGGAAAAGACGGCAACACTGGCGATGTTCATTTCGCGCAGGGCGCGGATGACGCGGACAGCGATTTCGCCGCGGTTGGCAACTAAGACTTTACGGAACAATGGAACAGTCGAGGCTCAGCATCCCTTGTACCAAATGGCGCGGCAAGAACACGGCCGGCGCTGTTTCGCCCCCGCGAAATTTACTGGTTTGGACATATTCAAGACTCTTCGCCTATCTCTTTCCGCCTAGTTCTACTACACTGCACAAAGAGAGGTATGCCGGAACAGATCTGAGCGTACTCGGAGGTCATGCTCGTGCGTTTTGTTGCGGTCATTGCATTTCTTGGTCTAGCCCCCCTGTCGTGGGGAGCCTTGATTGGTACTTCGGTTACCGGCTCGCTCAATTTTAACGAGAACCCGAATAACTTCTTTGATCCGGCCAATGGATTTGTGCCGGCGCGCTTTGAGAATGCCAGCGGGCCTACTGTCGCTATTGACGCGGATGCCGTCGAATTCGGCTTCAATGATGGCTCTAATAGAGATACTGCCAATTTCCAGGACGGGCGGCTCGTGATCAGGGACCGGGCGATGGGCGGCGCCGGCAGCGTTTCTTACACGCTGACCTTTACCAATCCTGTTTTCGCCGGTATCTCTCTCATATCGAGCACGTTCCGGCGGGACCTGACTTACGATCTGGTGGGGGATCAAATCGAGATTACGGTTCCAAGGTTCCGGCGTGACGGAACCTACCGCGCGGTGTTCGAAATAACGTCAACGCCTGAGCCGGAGAGCATTGGCCTGATAGGACTTGGCCTGGTTGTGCTAGCCGTTGGTTGGCGCACAATCAATAAATCCAAATAGGGGTTAGATCCTAGTCGTACAGCACGGAGACCAGAAACAGGCCGCTGGGTAGGGCCGTGGGTCCGGCCGGAATCCCGCAGCGGGGGACAAAGCGGGCAAGGATGTCGTCATTGGTGAGATTGCCTTTGCCCACCTCCAGCAATACGCCCACAATGTTACGCACCATGTGTTTCAGAAAGCCGGAGCCGGTGACCCGGTAAACCAGCAGTTCGTCCTGGCGGGTAAGGTTCGAGTCGAAGATAGTCCGGACTTTCGACCGTTCGGGGGCGTCCCGGCCATCGGAGGCGGCGAAGGCCGTGAAATCGTGCTCGCCTTTCAGCAGCGGCGCGGCGGCGCACATGGCGGATTCGTCCAGCGGGTAGGGATAATGGCCGACGTAGCGGCGTACGAAAGGCGGGCAGACTTCGCCGCGATAGAGCCGGTACTCGTAAGTTTTCTGGAGCGCGTCGAAGCGCGGATGAAAGTCGAGCGCGGCTTCGGTGACGCGGCCGATGCGAATCGATGGCGGCAGCAGGCGATTGACCGCGCGCCGGAAATTTTCGGGCGGAATGGGATTTTCCAGCGATACTGCGGCTACTTGAGCCAGAGCGTGGACGCCGGCGTCGGTGCGGCCAGACCCGGCAACATGGACACGCTTGCCCTCCATGTCGCCGATGATTTGCTCTAAAATGCCCTGAATGGTCGGGAGACCGGGTTGCATTTGCCAGCCGTTGAAATCGGCGCCGTCGTAGGCGACTTCGAAACGCAGCCTTCGCATGGCGGAGCGAAGGTCAGGCGCGGCGTGATCCGGGCTTGACAATGGGCTGGCCGGCGCTGCACAGCGGGCAGTCTTCCGGCTTGTACGTTAAGGGTTCGATGGTCTGCAGGGACACTCGCGGCACTCCCACATCGGCGCGTCCGCCGCTGCGATCGATGATAGAGCCAGCCGCCACAACTTCCGCTCCGGCTGCCTGCAAGACCCGTACTACTTCCTGAGTGCTGCCGCCCGTAGTGATGACGTCTTCAATCACAACCGCAGTCTCACCGGGCTCGATTTCGAAGCCGCGGCGGAGGGACATGGTGTTGGTGGCGGCGTCGCGTTCGGTGAAAAGGGAGCGTGCATGCAAAGCGCGGGCCACTTCATGGCCAATCACGATTCCACCCATGGCGGGAGCTACTACGACGTCTATGTCGATTTCAGGCGCGATGGTTTTGATCAGGTCCGCCAGTTCTTGCCCCAGGCGTCCGGCGAAGTCCGGATAAGCCAGCACCTTGGCGCACTGCAGATATTCGGCGCTGTGCAGCCCGCTGGTGAGGCGAAAATGACCGTGCAGGTAGGCTCCGGTCTGCGTAAAGAGGGCCATGATCGGCGATGCCATTTCAGCCGACAGGATAGCAGCAACGGGCCGCGCATTGCCGAAAGCGGGAGGGTTCGGTCCCAATAGTGAACAGTCACGGGCAAGAGACGTCCGGTTGGTAACTTACTAGAAGGGTTGGCGGGGCAAAAAGCACGGAACTCGGCTTGCAGTAGAAACGTTTCCTATCAAAGCGGGCCAGTTTCTTGCAGGTTGGATCTGCTTCGGTAATAGATGAGG
Source organism: Bryobacteraceae bacterium (assembly GCA_035316385.1). Classification (GTDB taxonomy): domain Bacteria; phylum Acidobacteriota; class Terriglobia; order Bryobacterales; family Bryobacteraceae; genus Bog-105. The sequence goes on from DATHIZ010000466.1 coordinate 23,195, forward strand.
GGTTCTAGGCTATTCGATGAGACGATTCAAAGCACCAGTGTGCTGTCTATGCAGTTTTCTACTAGCGGTGAGTTCGGTATTGGGGCAGAGCGCAGCGGCGCAGAGCGCGGTTCGGATCGAACCGGTGCAAGGCGGCTTCAGCCGGATTACGGCGCCGTACCGGCAGCGTTACATTCCGCCTGTCAATCTGAATAATACCGACAGGCTGGAGTCGTTGATACGCGATGGCAATCTCTACTTGTCGGCCCAGGATGTGATCGCGCTGGCGCTCGAAAATAACCTGGACATTGAAATACAGCGCTATCAGCCGTTGCTGTCGAAAGAACTGACCCGGCGCGCGGAAGGCGGCGGACTGCTTCGCTCAGTGGGCGTAGGTATCGCGCAAGGGCCCACCAGCGTGAGTTTGACGGGCGTCAGTTTGAACAGCGGAGGCACTTCCAATGGTGCTTCGAATCTTAGCACCACTGCCGTGCTGACCGCCGTGGGGCCAAGCCCTCAGAGTCTGGATCCAAACTTCTTCGCGGTGACGCAATTCCAACACAGCACCACTCCGTTGAGCAACTTGGTTTTGACCGGAACCGCGGCGTTGGTGGTGGATTCCCGATTTTATAATGCCGGAATCAGCAAAAACACTGACTATGGCGCATTTTATCAAGTTCAATACACAAGTACTTATCAAAAGTACAATAGCCAATCGTATACACTGAATCCCTTCACTTCCGCGAACATTGATTTTCAGTTTAGCCAAAACCTGTTGCAAGGCTTCGGCCGTCCGGTATTGGGCCGCTACATTCGCGTTGCAAAAAATAACGAAAAAATTTCGGATCTGCAGTTTAAACAACAAGTGATCACCACGGTGTCAGCAGTGCTGAATCTCTATTGGGATCTAGTGAGTTTTAATGAAGATTTGAAAGCCAGAAAGGATGAACTGGCGACCGCGCAACAGTTGTTTGAAGACAACAAAAAACAGGTGCAGATTGGAACATTGGCGCCTATAGAAGTCACGCGCGCCGAAGCACAGGTGTATTCCAGCCAGCAGGATCTGCTGATCTCGCAAACAAATCTGTTGCAGCAGGAGACGGTATTGAAGAATGCTCTCAGCCGTAAAGGGGTGGAGAATCCGGTATTGGCCGGTGTGCGCATCGTCCCGATCGATACGGTGCAAGTGCCGCCGAAAGAAGAACTGAAGCCTCTTGATGAGCTGGTGGATGCCGCATTAAAAAAGCGCCTGGAGATCGCGCAGGATCAGCTTAATTTGGACAGTACCAGTATCAATCTGAGAGCGGTTAAGAGCGGGTTGAAGCCGAGTTTGCAGGTGTTTGCGGAACTGACCAACAATGGCTTAAGCGGAAGCCAAAATTACCTCACGCCGGGCGCCCCGGCGGAACTGCCGTATTTGACCGGTGGGTATGGCAACTTGCTGGGGCAGATTGCCAGGCGCAACTTTCCCAACTATTCAGCGGGGCTTTCGTTGAGTATTCCGCTGCGGAACCGGCAAGCCCAATCTGACTACGTGACGACTGCGTTGGGGCTCCGGCAATCGGAACTCGCCATGCAGAAAGACCGTAATCAGGTTCGCGTGGATGTACAGAACGCGGTGATCAGCGTGCGGCAAGCCCGCGTACGGTATGAATCTTCGGTGAAGGCTCGGATTTTGCAGCAACAAACGCTGGACGCGGACAAGAAGAAATACACGCTGGGCGCGGGGACGGTGTTTCAGGTCGTGACCGATCAGCAGACGCTATCAGCGGCAATTAGCACGGAGCAACAGGCGCTAGCCAACTACAGCCATGCGCGCATTTCTTTCGACCAAGCCATGGGAACCACGCTGGATGTCAATCAGATTTCGATTGATGAGGCCCTGTTGGGAACGGTCTCGCGGAAATCGGGACTGCCCACCAATCTGCCGGCGGCTGTGCAGGCGCAACCACAACCGGAGCAAAAACAATGATTGGCGCGCCTTTTCGAAAGTTTCTAGCCGTGACGCTCAGTGCAAGTTGTCTCGGCCCGCTCAGTTGGGGGCAACAGGGGCTTGCGCCCCAGATGACCGGGAGTATATTTCTTCGTGACTACTCCGCGCCGATGGTGCCGCCCGTGCGCCTGGGAAATGGGGCGCGTTTGCGGAGCTTGGTACAAGGAGGCAAGCTATACCTTACCGCGCAAGATGCAATCGCGCTGGCCCTTGAAAACAATCTCGACATTGAGAGCAACCGGTACAATGCTTTACTCGCGCAGAACAGCTTGAGGCGTGCGCAGGCTGGCGGTACGTTGGCAGGTGTGCCGAGCCCATCCTCGCAAGTGAATGCCGTGACATCTGGACAGGGCGTGGCGGGCAGCCAACAAGCGGCTGGAATTAATATATCCGCGGCTAACGGTAGCAATGGATCTTCAAACACAACGATTCGGCAGATTGGTTCGGTGACACCTGCGCTCGATCCAGTTTTTCAGGACATCCAGACGTATTCGCACTTGTCGCAGCCACAGTCCAACCTAACTCTGAGCGGCATCACGAACCTAATTGATAACAAGCGTAATTACAATGAGAGCATAAGTACGGGTTTTTTGACCGGCGGCAATGCAACCCTCACGTATACCGATGCGTACTTAGGTGAGAATGCGCCCACTAATACCCTGAACCCAATCAATACAGTTAGTGTAGGTCTTACTGTCCGGCAAAATTTTTTGTTCGGATTCGGTGTCGCCGTGAACAGCCGTAATATCAACATTCAGAAGATTGCCGTTAGAGTCAACGATTTAACTTTTCAAACCCAGGTGATTTCGGTTGTGGTGAACGTCCTGAATTACTACTACGCACTGGTAGCTGACTATCAGGACGTGAAGGCCAAGGGAGAGGCGCTTAAGGTTGCGCAACAGTTTTATGCGGACAATAAAAAGCAGGTGGAGTTAGGCGCTATGGCGCCTCTGGATGTGACTACGGCGGAAGCGCAGGCGGCAACGAGCGAACAGGAGTTGGTGGCGGCTGAGACTACGCTGGAACAGCAGCAAGTGCAGCTGAAAAATGCTCTGAGCCGCAATGGACTTGCTGATCCACTGCTAGAAAATGTTGAAGTGATCCCACTCGACAAAATCGATGTACCGGAAAATGATAATCTGCCCACGTCGAAGGAACTGATCGCGACGGCAATGGCGAATCGGGTCGAGTTGGCATCGGACAAACTGAACTACCAAGCCGCAGAGATATCGGCCCTGGGCACGAAGAATGGTCTATTGCCCACATTGACAGGGCAAGTCTCAGCACAGAATCAAGGTTTGGCCGGAACGGGCAGAACCGTTCAGTTTCCCGGCGTGAGCGGGATAGTTCCCGGTACAACGCTTCCACCCGGTTTCATCCCGTGCCCCCCAGCACTCGGAGGGTCTGGCCGGGTTTGTTCGGTGCCGCCCGACCAATTGCTGGGCAACATCGGTACCGCGCTGGGACAGGTTTTGCGTCGCGACTTTCCTACTCAAAGCGCCGCCGCATCTTTTTCGCCGACGTTGAAAAACCGGCAAGCACAAGCAGACGACGCCATTGACCGCTTTCAAATGCGGCAGACTTCATTGCAGAATCAACGCACCATCAACCAGGTGGCGGTTGATGCTTCCAATGAAGCCATTGCGCTTCAACAGGCGCGCGCAAAGTATCAGTCGGCCACAAAGAATCGGGTTCTGCAGGAGCAACTGCTGCAAGCCGAGCAGCGGAAGTTTTCGCTGGGCGCATCCACATCATTCTTGGTGGTGCAGCAACAACGTGATTTGGCTACGGCGCAATCGTCGGAGGTCGCGTCGCTTGTTGCCTATAGCAATGCGCGTGTATCGCTCGATCAAATTTTGGGGTTGACGCTCAAAAATAATCATATTTCATTAGCGGAAGCCCAGAATGGCGCAGTCAACAAGCCGTCAGCGTTGCCGGCGGTGCTTCCTTCGCACCCATAGCCGCGAGCCTTATCCAAACCGATCCATCTGTTTAGCAAAAACGTTCTATGCGCGTAAAAAATGCGCGTCGCGGCCGGCGTAAGTGTTTGAAATACCTTGCGTGGGGTTTGGCACGGCAGTTGCTCCATAAGGACTCGAATCATAACTCAGGGAATGATGGCCGCTCCGCTAGTTACGCCCCACCTCTTAACCCAAAACAACCCCCTCAGATAATCCCAATTTCCCACCCGGCCAGATTCCCTGAGTTCTTTCGATCCTGGTTTTTCTCCCGTATAGTAAGGGTGTGCAAACTCAATCCAAACAGCACCTGCGGCTGCTGCCGCTGCTCTCCAGTGCAACCGAAATGGTCCATGCTCTGGGGCTAGGTTCTTTTCAGATAGGACGGTCGCACGAATGCGATTATCCGCCGCAAGTGGCCAGCTTGCCGGTTTGCACCTGGCCCGCCATTGCAGTGGACGGCTCCAGCGCGGAAATCGATCAGCTGGTAAAAGACCAGCTGGCGAGCGCATTAAGTATTTACCAGGTCGACGCCGACCTCATCCGGAAACTGCGGCCCACGCACATCATCACGCAAACCCAGTGCAAAGTTTGCGCCGTGAGCTTGGAGGATGTGGAGCGCGCTCTGCAAGACGCAACCTCCACGGAAACCAAATTGATCGCGGTAGAGCCGTACGCATTGCGGGATGTTTGGGCGGACCTGCGGCGTGTGGGGGAAGCCTGCGGGTGCGCCGGAGTGGCGGAGTCCCTGGTTAGCTCTTTGTGCAGCCGGATGGAATCCGTGGCAACACGCGCCGCCGGAGCGAACGGGCGTCCTACGGTGGCGGCCATCGAGTGGCTGGAACCGTTAATGGCTGCTGGAAACTGGGTGCCGGAGTTGATTGAGATGGCGGGCGGTCAAAATCTGTTCGGCGTGGCGGGCAGCCATTCGCCCTGGATGGATTGGGAGCAGGTGGTTTTGGCCGATCCGGATGTGATTGTGGCCCTGCCTTGCGGATTCGACCTGGCGCGTACGCACGGCGAACTGCACTGGCTCAAGGAACGGCCGGGCTGGTCCGAATTGAGGGCCGTCCGCGCCGGGCGAGTCTTTCTGTGTGATGGAAATCAATTCATGAACCGGCCGGGTCCCAGACTGGTGGAGTCTCTGGAGATTTTCGCCCAGATGCTACACCCGGACGTTTTTCAGCCAACCCTAGAAGGAATAGGTTGGAAGCGGCTATTCTAGGCTGCGCTGGATTGCTTCGGCAATTTGCTTCCCATGGAAGCGGCCATTCTCGATAAAAATCTCGTTGGTGTGCGTGCCTGCCACGATCACGCCCGCCAGAAAAACCCCAGTGCGCTCGCTTTCCAGTGTGGCGGCGTCGGTGATCGGTTTGGACGTGACAGGATCGAGATGGATGCCGTGAGCGGCCATGAACTCAAAGTCCGGACGGTAGCCGGTCATGGCGAAGACAAAGTCGTTCTTGATAGTGACCTCGCCATCGGGCGTGTTCAGGACCACGTGGTGAGGGAGAATTTCTTTGATGGTGCTGTGAAAGAACGATGCAATTTCCCCGTTCTTGATCCGGTTCTCGATGTTGGGCTTGATCCAATATTTGACATTGGAATGGATGTGGCCGCCGCGCACGACCATGGTGACGCGAGCGCCGGTCCAGAAGAGCTCTAACGCGCCGATGCACGCCGAGTTCTTTGCTCCAACGATAAGCACGTCCTGGTTGTAGTAAGGATGCGCCTCGCGATAGTAGTGAATGACCTTGGGCAGATCTTCGCCGGGCACGTCGAGCTTGTTCGGAATGTCGTAATAGCCGCTGGCCAGGATGATTTTGCGCGCGCCGTAGCATTGGGAAGCGCCGTCGCCGGTTTCGGTGCGGACGGTGAAATTTCCATCCTCGCCATCGAAATCGAGAACGCGCTCATATTGATGGATATCCAGCTTGTAAAGATCGGCCACGCGCCGGTAATATTTCAGCGCTTCGGTGCGCCCGGGCTTCTCATTCAGCGACGTCATCGGGATGTCGCCGATCTCGAGCAGTTCGGGCGTGGTGAAAAAGACCAGATTAATGGGGTAGTGGTAGATGGAGTTCACCACGCAGCCCTTATCGAACAACGCTGATCGAACGCCGCGCTTTTGCAGTTCAATGCCGCAAGCCAGACCAGTAGGGCCCGCGCCCACAATAATTACGTCGAACTTATCCATTAGAGAAGCGATTCCACCCGTTCGTACACGCCGTTGAGGGCAGCCGGTAATGCGCCGGCATCTTTACCTGCACCTTCGGCCATGTCAGGACGGCCGCCGCCCTTGCCGCCAAGCGCTTTGGCGAGTTCGCCCACCAGTTTGCCGGCCTGCACTTTGCCGGTCAGATCTTTACTCACTGTCGCGACGATGGGGACGTTCGTTCCGTTTACCGAGGCGATGACGATGACCGCGCTGCCCCACTTGTTACGAAGCTCGTCGACCACTGTGCGCAGTTGTTTTGAATCGAGGCCCTCGAGCTTTGCCGAAAGCACGGTGGTCCCCTTGATTTGACGGCCTTCCAACTTTGCAATTTGTTGATGGGCGACCTGTGTCTTGAGCTGCTCCACTTGCCGTTCGAGCGTTTTCTGTTGTTCCAGCAGCTTTTCCATCTGCTCTAAAACGCTGCTCTCGGAGGTGTGCAGCAGTTGGCCCGCTTTCAGCAATTGCGCCGTGGCGGATTGGAAACGCTCCAATGCGCCTTCTCCGGTAATGGCTTCAATGCGGCGAACGCCGGCCGAGATGCTGCCTTCGTAGATAATCTTCAGGATGCCGATGTCGCCCGTGCGCCGGACGTGCGTGCCGCCGCACAGTTCACGGCTGAAGCCAGGGATGCTGACCACGCGGACACTATCGCCATACTTTTCGCCGAACAGCGCCATCGCTCCGGTGGCCAGGGCCTGGTCGAGATCCATAACGTCCGTGGTCACTTCGGTGTTAGCGAGAATTTGCTGGTTGACCAGCAACTCGATCTCGCGCAGTTCGTCTTCACTCATGGCAGCGTAGTGGCTGAAGTCGAATCGCAAGCGGCCGGGTTCGACCACGCTTCCTTCCTGCTTGACGTGCGTGCCGAGCACCTGGCGCAAGGCTGCTTGCAACAAATGCGTGGCGGTGTGGTTGCGCATGGTGGCGCCGCGCGCGGGCTTGTCTACAACGCCGATGAACTTGTCGCCGGTATGGATGCGCCGGAGCACATCAATTTTTTGCACCATGGCCGTAGGCGTCGGCTTGTAAGCGCCTTCGACAATGGCGACGCGTTCGCGTGTTTCCGCGTCGAGGAGCAGGCCCGTATCGCCCACTTGGCCTCCCGACTCGGCGTAAAATGGCGTCTTCGCAAAAATTACTTCGGCGGCGCCTGAATCGACGATATTGGCGGGAGACTTATCCACGATGAGCTGGACCACCTCAACGGGCGCTTCCAGCGTTTCTCGTCCGATGAATTCAACCGGGGCGAGTTCCTTGTACACCTCGGCGATGTGGGTCTTGTCGGCCCCTCTCCAACTGGCGCGCGCCCGCACGCGCTGCTTTTCCATCTCCGCGGCAAACGTTTCATGATCGATGCCAAGGCCGAATTCACGCGCCATTTCCTCCTGCTCGTCCAAGGCGAGCCCGAAGGTGTCATAGAGCTTGAACGCCGCTGCACCGGGGAGAATTCCGTTCACCGCGGATTTGGCTTCGTCATGAAAAAAGCGCTCGGCGACCTGGAACGTGGTGACGTAGCGGCCTTCTTCCTCGCGCACGATGCGGGCGACACGCTCCACGCTCTCCTGCAGTTCCGGGTAGGCGGGCTTCATCAGGTCGGCGACAAAGCCTGTGAGCTTGTGCAAATAGGGTTCGGACGAGCCGGCCAGGCGTGCGTTGCGTAGGGCGCGCCGCATGATTTTCCGCAGCACATAGCCGCGGCCTTCATTGGACGGAACGACGCCATCGTGAATCAGAAACGTGGTGGCGCGGGCGTGATCGGCGTTAATGCGCAGTGCGGTCTCGGAGCGTTCGCTGGCTCCGCGCGTGACGTGCAATAGCTCGGCGGCGCGTTGAACGATGGGTTGAATCAGATCTGTTTCGTAATTCGAGAGATGGCCTTGTAAGACGGCGGCCACGCGCTCCAGGCCCATGCCGGTATCAATCGACGGCCGCGGCAAGGGAGCAAACGTGCCGTCTTCCGAGCGATCGAACTGCATGAAAACGAGATTCCAAATTTCGACAAAGCGGCCGCCCGCATCGAGAGGAAACTGCTCGTGCTCGCGGCCTTTTTCAGCGGCGCCGGGGCCCAGATCGAAGTGAATCTCCGAGCACGGACCGCATGGGCCGGTTTCGCCCATCTGCCAGAAGTTATCTTTCTCGTCGAGGCGAAAGATGCGGTCCTTGGGAACGCCCGCGACTTTCTGCCAGAGTTCTTCGGCTTCGTCGTCCTCGCGAAAGACTGTGACATAGAGCTTGTCCTTCGGCATGCCGTACCAGTTGGGGCTGGTGATGAGCTCCCAGGCAAAGGCGATGGCGTCCTTCTTAAAGTAATCGCCAAAGGAGAAATTGCCGAGCATTTCGAAGAACGTATGATGGCGGCGGGTGTAGCCTACGTTTTCGAGATCGTTATGCTTGCCCCCGGCCCGGACGCATTTTTGTGACGTGGTCGCGCGGCTATAGGCGCGCTTTTCGAGTCCAAGGAAGACTTCCTTGAACTGATTCATGCCGGCGTTGGTGAACAGCAAAGTCGGGTCATTCGCAGGCACAAGCGAGGAGCTGCGGACAATCTGGTGCGCATTTCCACCGAAGTAGTCCAGGAACTTCGCGCGGATTTCATTTCCAGTCATTCGATATTTTTAGTTTCGCATCGGGGCTAGCCAGCGCCAGGTCGCAGAGACGTTCGTGGCGCCGCCAAGACTCAGAAGCAATCGAATTTACAGGCGGCGGTTCTTATTTATTTAGGACTAGCCGGTTTCGCGGGAGCGGCGGTTTTCGTCGGCACAGCAGGTTTCGCTGGTGCGGCCGCCGGTGCTGGAGCAACGATGGAAGCTTTCACAATATAGTCCAGCTTCGGGAATTGCGCCTTCAAATAAGCATTCCCACCCGAGGACAAAGCTTCCTGATCGGGGCCTGCGCCGCTCGGGGGACCGTCTCCGTAATCCATGTACAGATTCATGACGTTGTCGAGGCCCTGGATGACCTCGCCGAAAGGCGTAAAGCCTGTCGCGTCCAGCGTTTCGCTGTTGTCGTTGATGTTGATAAAAATGTGCGTGGTGCGCGAATCGGGCGCGCTGGTTTTGGCGAAGACGACTGAGCCGGTTTTGTTAGGAACCTTGGGCGACGGATCGTCTTTGATGGGATGCGCATTCCAGCGGGCGGTTACTTTGGGGTCGCCGTTCATGCCGAATTGCACCACGAAATTTTTCATGGCCCGGAAGAAGGCGTTGTTGTTGTAGTAGCCGGACTTGATGAGCGTGTAGAAATGATCGGCTCCCAGGGGCGACCATTCGCGATGCACTAGAATGACCACGTCGCCCTTGGTCGTTTGCAGCAAAACCTTGTATTCCGCCGGGGCGGTAACGTGCCGGACTGCCGCTTTGGGTGTTGTGCCGCAAGCGGTTGGCACGATTGCGAAGACGGCCGCGGTGGCGAGCAGGAGCGCTTGACGGCGCGTCATTTCGCATCTCCTGTATTCTTTCGATGCGTCATTTCGCATCTCTCCAATTCGGGCCGATTCCCGTGTCGACAGACAAAGGCACGCAGATTTCGTAGACAGTTTCCATCTCTCTTTTTACTAATTCTTGCAGGTCTTCGGTTTCAGAGGGCGGCGCTTCGAAAACCAGCTCGTCATGCACCTGTAACAGCATGCGCGACTGCATTTTCCGGTTTTCCAGAAGGCGTTCAATACGAATCATAGCGAGCTTGATCAGGTCTGCCGCGGTGCCCTGCAGCGGCGTGTTGACGGCGGTGCGCTCGGCAAAGGAACGCGCCGAGGGGTTGCGGCTCTGCATGTCGGGAATGGGCCGGCGGCGGCCCAGCAGCGTTTTCGCCACGCCGCTCTGCCGGACCTCCTGAATGGTTTTATCGATGAATAGCCGCACGCCGGCATAGCGCTCGAAATACCGGCTAATGTAGAGTTCGGCCTCTTTACGGCCGATGCCGAGCTGCTGCGCGAGTCCGAAAGGCGTCTGCCCATATACAATGCCGAAGTTGACCGCTTTGGCGGAGCGGCGCATCTCGGCGTTGACCATCAGCGGATTGACTTTGAAAACTTCGGCGGCCGTGCGCGTATGAATATCTTCGTTGTTCGTGAAGGCGTCCACCAACACAGGATCCTTCGACATGTGCGCGAGCAGGCGCAGTTCGATCTGCGAATAATCGGCGATGACTAAGTGCCAGCCTGGCTCCGGAATAAAGGCGGCGCGAATTTCACGGCCTTCCTCGGTACGAATGGGGATGTTCTGGAGGTTGGGGTTCGAGGAAGAGAGCCGTCCGGTAGCGGCTCCCGCTTGATTAAAGGTCGTGTGGAGACGCTGTGTCGATGGGCGAAGCAATAGTGGCAGCGCGTCAATGTAAGTGCCTTTTAACTTGGTAAGCTGCCGGTAATCGAGGACCTGTTGCGCTACCGGAAAGGCCGGTGCCAGGCTTTCCAGTATGTCGGCCGCGGTGGAGATGGTTTTGCCTTTGCCGTATTTGACGGGCGAGGGGAGCATCATTTCCTCAAACAGTACTTTGCCGAGTTGCTGCGGCGAGTTGATGTTGAAGGGATGTCCGGCCATCTCATAGACGCGTTGCGCGATGCCTTCAATGCGTTCCGTAAGACGCACGGAGAGCTCCGACAAAACTTGCGTGTCGATGCGAATGCCGGTTGTTTCCATGTGCGCCAGTACGGGCGCGAGAGGGAGGTCAATCTCGTGATAAACCGAAAGCAGTTCCTGCTGTTCCACCTGCGGGCGCAGGAGTTGAGCGGCGGCCAGAGTGGCTTCGGCCTGCTGTTCCGCGGCGGCGTTCAGTTTCCGGTCGAGAAAACGTTCCGCGAGGGATTCCGGCGAGCAGCCACCGGGATCGGCATGCAGGAGGAAAGCATACAGCATCACGTCTTCCGCCACGTTTTGCGGGACGACGCCGGCCGTCGCGAGCCCGGTGAGAAAGGCTTTCGCGTCGTGAACGACTTTCGGAACCTCGGGCGATTCGAGGACCGGCCGCAGCGATTCGAGCAGCGAAAGAGGCGCGGCGCGGCCTTCGCCCGTCCGATACGATAAGCCCGCAAACGCATTCGTGAAATCGAGCGTTACGGCTAGCGGCGCGGCGGCGGGGCGCTTCGAGAGCCATTCGTTCAGAGCTTGTGCCTCGCTCAGGACGGCGTAATCGCGAGTGGCGCTGTCGTCTTCGGGAGGAAGATCTTTGAGTTGGCTGAAAAATTCGAGTTCTTTGTAAAGACCTTTAAGCGCGGAGAAATTCGCGGCCCGCGCGCGGAGCTTTTCGATATCCCACTCAATAGGCACCTGCGTGTGGATGGTGGCGAGCTCTTTACTCTGTTCGATTTGTGCGCGATGGTTGAGCAGGCTCTCGCGATACATCTTGCGCTCTACTTCAGAAGCTCGATCGAGCGCCGCTTCGACTGAACCAAAGCGGGCGATGAGATCGCGAGCGCCTTTATCACCGATGCCGGGGGCGCCAGGAATGTTATCAACCGAATCGCCTTTGAGCGCCAGCAGGTCGGCCACCTGCGAGGGTTTCACGCCCATGAACTGCTCTACCTTGGCTTCGTCATACCACTCGTCGTCTTTCATGGGGTTCAGCATGAAGACCCGCTGGTTGACTAGCTGCAGCATGTCCTTGTCGCTGGAGACGATGACGACTTCCAGCGGCTTCTGGTGCTCGCGGCAGGCAATGGTTCCGATGACATCGTCGGCTTCGTACTTCGGAAATTCGAGAATAGGAATTGCCATGGCCTCAATCAAGCGGCGGATGTAGGGAATCTGTTCGCCCAGGTCGGGAGGCATCTCCGTACGGTTGGCTTTATATTCAGTGAAGCTCTCAGAGCGGAAGGTGGGTTCGCTACTTTCGAAGATAGCGGCGATGAAATCCGGCTTGCTGGTGGCCATCAGCTTCCGCAGCATGTTGTGGAAAATAAAAATAGCTTCCGTGGAAACGCCGGCAGCGGTGCGCATGGGCGGTGCTCCGCTGCGTGCGCGCGCGTGATAAGCGCGGAAAATGAAGCCGAAGCTGTCAATGAGAAAGAGGCGCGGAATTGGCAACCTCTCCAGGATAACGGCACGCGGGAACGCATGCCGCGGTGGCTGCTCTGCAAGTGACTGCTAGGATCGGGTTTTTGGACCATGAATTTTCGCTATCCCATTTTTCTTGATCTGTCGGGCAAGAAGTGCCTGGTGACTGGCGAAGGCTATGAGGTAGCTTCCAAGGTGAAGTCACTCGTCGAGGCGTCGGCGCACGTGACCTACGTAAGTCCGCGCGCGGAACCCGCGATAGAGGCGCTGGCGGCGGCCGGGCTGTTGCACTGGGAAACGCGCGAGTTCGAGCCGCGGGATTTAGACGGCTGTTTTCTGGTGGTCAGCGATCTCGAAGACAATGCGGCGATTTTTAGAATGGCGGAGGAGCAGCGGATCCTGTGCAATGCGGTGGACGATCCGGAGTGCTGCCGTTTTAGCTTCGGCGCGGTTCACCGGCAAGGGGACTTGACGATCGCGATTTCGACCAATGGCTATGCACCTGCCCTGGCAGTTCGGTTAAAGCAGCGGCTGCAGCGCGAAGTGGGGCCGGAGTTTGCCGAATTCGTGCAGATGTTGAAAGAGGCGCGGCCGCTCGTTACTTCGCGAATTGCGGATTTTGGCGCGCGGCGCGCATTGTGGTACCGGATTGTGGATTCCGAAATTCTGGCCCTGCTGCGAGACGGAAACACCGAAGGCGCGCAAGCGTTACTGTACAGCTTGGTCGACTCCAGCGCCTAACAGGCTCAAAAACGTTCGTCCGCCGACGGTCCATAGAGTGCCGGCACCTTCGCCTCGTTCAGTCGCAGATACACCGTCAACTGCCCGCGATGATGCGCCAGATGGCTCAGGGCGCTGTTCGCGATCATTTCATGCCGCGGTCCTTCACCAGCGATTTGCTCGTTGATGCGGAACCGCCAAGGCTTCATCAGATGTTCTTCCGTCGTACCCTCCAGCGACTGGCGTGCCTTCGCCAATCCTTTGTCCAACATTTGCAGCAGCTCCGTGCGTGTCTCAACCGCCTTGGTCCGCAGAAGCTCATTCGACGGATCAGCGAGGTTCAACTCATCTTTGTCGATCATGAGCTCGACCCATCCCGGCATGGTGGCCACCAGGGCCGCAAGATATCCCAGCTCCATCGACCGTTCGTGCGGCTTCCAACTATTCTGCCCTTCCGGCACGCGCTCAATCACCTTGCGCGATGCCGCCGCTTCCCGGTCCAATTGCTCCAGAAAAAACTTCTTCAGTTCCATAAGGTCATCCTCTCTTTGCACAGCATGACAGCTATTGAGGACAGATTCAGTCCGCAACGTGCAGGGTATTTTCAGCGCGCGGCACGGCCGAATCGCGCCGCAAGCTTACGGACATAGTCGATGAGTTCAGGAGGCTCCTTTACTTCGAAGTCGACGCCGAAGAGACCTAGATGGCCAGCCAGTATCTCCAGGGAGGGCGCGCCGGTGTGGAACAGGCAAGTATGCTGATCGACCGCTTCGAGCAATCCCGCTGTTGGCGGTACCCACTCGGCCAGCTTCCCGGCGGGTGCGTGCAGCAAGATTCTCGCGCGGTGCGGATATTGCTCAAACGATACACGCCGCGCAACATAGGCGGCAACATCTGCTTCCGGCAGCTTGCGTGGTGAGAAGCGCGGTCCGGTATCGAGCTTCGGGCCCACGCGATCGACCCGAAAAGTGCGCCAATCCTTGCGGGAGGTATCCCACGCTACCAGGTACCAGCGCCGCTCTGTATTCACCAGCCTGTACGGTTCTACATCGCGTAAACCCCGTGCGCCATTGCGGCCTTGATAACTGAATTGAAGCCTCTCGGAATCGCGGCAGGCGCCCGTAATTATCGTAAGTGCACTGGCATCCACCGTTGGACCGGTATTCGACAACGGCACAATGAACGCATGCAGGGCGGTGACCCGGCGGCGCAAGCGCGATGGCAGCACTTGCTCCAGCTTTGCCAGCGCGCGCACGGACGCTTCTTCAATGCCCGATACGGAACCATTGGCCGCGGTCCGCAGCCCCACGGCCACCGCTATCGCTTCTTCATCGTCCAGCAGGAGCGGTGGAAGTGTCGCGCCCGCTCCAAGCTGATAGCCGCCCGCCGTGCCGGAAGTCGAATGTACCGGATATCCTAAACTGCGCAGCCTGTCGACATCGCGCCGCAGGGTTCTGGCCGTTACCTCAAGCCGCCCGGAGAGTTCAGATCCGGCCCAATACCGGCGCGCTTGAAACAGCGATAGTAGACGAAGCAGCCTGGCCGAGGTCTGCAGCATGCATTCAGTATGCCGCAGCCGTGCCACGCGGGCTGTATTAGCTCACGCTCTCGAGTGTCAGATCCATCAAGGTCTGATGCGTGCCCAGGTGCCCAGGCCCGTCTGAGTCCGGCTGTCTCTCGGGATGCAGCTGCTTGTAGCATCCTGGGCCGCATGCTCAGTGGCGCGACTAGGAGCGTAGAGCATTGAGGCGCGTGCGCCGGGTTGCCAGGTCAACAGGCCGAAATCGGCATACAAGCGAGCGGTTTTGACGTGATAGTTGCCGGTGCCGATGTGTACATAGCAGCGTAGGCCGCCGGCTTCTTTCCGAAGCACCAGGGCAATCTTGCCGTGGGTTTTCAGTCCGCTTACGCCGAAGGTGACATGCGCGCCGACGCGCTCTAATTCGGCGGCCCAGTGCAGATTGCGCTCTTCGTCGAAGCGGGCTTTGATCTCCATGACACGGGCCACTTGTTTGCCATGTTCCGCCGCCCGGATCAGCGATTTAACGAACGGTGTATCGTCGCCGATGCGGTAAGCATCTTGATTGAGACCGTCTGCGGGTCGTCAGCGGCGGCATGGATGAAGCGCTCCACGCTCGCATCGAAGCTTTCGTACGGGTGATGAACCAGTATGTCGCCGGCCGGTATGATGCTAAAGATCGCGTTTGGATCTTCATCCTCGAGAGCGGCAGGTATTAAGGGAACCCAAGCGGGGTCACGCAGTTCGGGAACGGCCAGAAAACACAGCTCGAACAGGGTCGTGTAGTCGACCTCCTCCGTCAGGTCATAAAGATCGGCGTCCCGGGTGAGCCGCACCAGAGTGGAGGAGGTCAACGTCATGCCGTAATAAAGCTTGTGAACATTGCCCCGGATGACTTCGTAAACCGGGACGAAGAGCTTTTTGCCGGGCGAACGTCCGCTTCGACGGGAATCCATTGCTTCAAACCGTGGGAATCTTGACGCGAGCGTGCATGACGTCGCTCCGGCCCGGGTGGCGCAAAAGGAAGATGAAAGAGGAAGACAGATTGGATAGGAACGGAAACGGATGCGCCGGATCGATGACCAAAGGCGTCACCGCCGGCGCCGCGTTCGAATCGAAATAAAGGCCGGCTTAGTCCTGCTGGCCCGGGGTTAAGTCGTCCCAGCGCCGCAGCGCGATGCCATGTTTCTCTAGGCCCGGTACAATGCTCTGGCGGTAATAATCGGCCTGCCGCTGCAGCATGGGGAGCAATTTTTCGCCCAGGAGGTGTAAAAGCGATTGTCCTGGTCGTAACGTGTTTCACTTTGAATATTTTTTGAGATTGCTAGCTCGCCAGCGGATTGCCGGTTTGGCCGTCGGTGTTAATAGACTCCGTTGTGAAGCGGATAAATAACGCGATCGTCTCGCCGCCCGTGAACCGGATGAACAGCGCGCCATCGCCATTGACGCGATTGTCATCCGCGAAGCTGCCGCTGTTCCCTTGCATCATGTGAATGTCATGCGTTCCTCGTTCCGGAGAGAATCCGAAGGTTGCGTCTTTGCCCTTGTCCTGGAACGATTCGCCGCAGACCAGGATTACGGCTTGGCGATCGGCTTTGGCGCGCTTTATCTGGGCATCCAAGAGATTGCCTAATGTAACGCCGTCGCCCTCGGCCGGAATGGCCGACATTTTGTCGAGAGGGAACAGGTTGTCGCGTACATAGTCCAGCCCTTCGCCCTGAGGTCCAGTCTTAAGTGCGTTGAAGCCGGGCGTGCCGGCCGCTCGCGTGGCAAGGTCGAGCTTGGTTGGCTTCAGATAATTAGAATCGAAGTAAGCGAGCACGTCGCTGCCGTCTTCTGATTTCACATTGACGGCGATGCGGTAGTTCCCGCCGGCTTCCACCCAAATCTCAAA
>DATHIZ010000467.1:0-3230 GCA_035316385.1 Bryobacteraceae bacterium
CCAGGCTCGTACGATCCGCGCCAAGCTCCATCATCTGCTCGGCCAGGGTCTCCACCATCGCCATACGCTTATTGCTCTCGCCGCCTGGAAAGAAGAGAACGTGCAGCCTGTCCTCCGCAAATCGAGCGCGCAGCTTTTCCCCATGCAGACGCCACACATCTTCCGTGGTCACCACGAATAGTTTGCCCGTGCTCTCCGGAATAAACCCGGCCGCGCGCTGCAATACGCCGCGCTCTACCACGTTCTGGTAAGTGGATTGCGCGGTTTTTACCGCGAAAACTGCCATTTCATCCCGTTGTACCATTGTGAGTATCGACAGCCCACACCAGCGCATACGCACCGATTTTGTCGTGGTTGGCGCGGGTGTAGCCGGCCTCCGCGCCGCCATCGAACTCGCTCAGTCCGGGCGCGTACTGATCATCGCCAAAGATAGCCTGCGTGAGTCCTCTTCGGAATATGCGCAGGGTGGAATCGCCGTCGCGCTGAACGATGACGACGAAGTGGAGCTGCATGAGCAGGACACCCTGGTCGCCGGCGACGGTCTTTGCGACATTGAAGCGGTCCACACGCTGGTGGAAGAAGCGCCTGCCGCTATCGAGCAATTGATCGACTGGGGCACCGCTTTTGATCGTGAGGGCACGCGCCTGTTATTTGCCCGCGAGGGCGCGCACAGCCGTAATCGTGTTCTGCACGCACACGGCGATTCCACCGGCCGCGAGATTGTCCGCACTCTGCGGCAGCATGCCTCCGCGCTCGAAAACGTCCGGTTTCAAAGCTTTGCCGCGGTTACCGACTTGCTGCTGCAAGACGGCGCTGCCGCCGGAGTACTAGCCCTGGACGCCATGACACATTACAGTGTCCGGATCGAAGCGCGCGCCGTGTTGCTTGCCACCGGCGGCCTGGGCCGTGTTTTTGAAAACACGACTAACCCGGATGTGGCGACGGGCGACGGAGTGGCCTGCGCCTACCGCGCCGGAGCCGCGATCTCCGACATCGAGTTCGTTCAGTTCCATCCAACCGCGCTGTTTGTTCCCGGCGCGCCGCGCTTTCTTCTGAGCGAAGCACTTCGCGGCGAAGGCGCCTATCTTAGAAACGCCAGCGGTGAACGCTTTATGGAGCGCTATCACCCGCTGAAAGAGCTTGCTCCCCGCGATGTGGTTTCGCGCTCCATTGTTCTGGAGCTGCGCGCCAGCAGCGATTCCAGCGCCTTTCTTGACATGACCCATCTGGCTCCGGGTTTGGTTCGCGAACGTTTTCCGCGGATCTATGAAACATGCCTGAGCTATGGAGTCGACCTCGAAACTACGCTCGCTCCAGTGCGGCCGGCCGCGCACTATGCCATGGGAGGTGTGAAGACCGATCTGTTCGGCCAAACCACCATTCCGCGCCTGTTCGCGGCTGGTGAAGTGGCCTGCACCGGCGTGCATGGCGCGAACCGCCTGGCTAGTAATTCTTTGCTCGAAGGCGTAGTCTTCGGCGCACGCGCCGGAAAAGCCATGTGCGCGCTCAGCGATGTTCCGGGAGAGGTTCGCGGCGCGCCCTTGACGCCCCTGTTTCCAGCCGTCACCGAACGGGATCTGCGCGCCATCGCCTGGAATTCCTGTGGAGTGCTCCGCAGCGGCCCCGAACTCGCCGCCGCATACAAGAGACTGCGCTCGCGCTGGCTCGCACCGCTTGAATCGCCCGCGCGGGCAAACTTTGAACTGCGCAATATGCACCAGGTGGCCTCATTGATCGCACTCGCCGGCTTGGCGCGCGAAGAAAGCCGTGGTGGTCACTACCGCACGGACTTCCCGGCGAAATCGCCGGCATTTGAGAAGCATTCTGTCCTTACCCGCTCCAACGGCCCCGATGCCAAAATCACTTTTATTTAAATCGAAAGCGCCGTCCCAACTCAACTGCTTTGCTGGCGTCGTCTTGCTGCTGTTTGCTGTTCCTCTATCGCAGTCGAGTCCAATGGCGGCGCTCTGGACTGCGCCGTGCATCCTCCTGGCTTCGCTGCTGATCACGTGGGGCGCCGAGGCGTCCCAGTTTTTTGTGGCACAAGGGTTTGCCCTCGCCATTCTGGCCTGGCTGCAAACTCTTCCGGAGTTCGCCGTGGAGGCCGTGCTCGCATGGAAACAGCAATCCATCCTGCTCATAGCAAATCTGACCGGCGCGCTTCGCCTTTTGACCGGACTGGGCTGGCCGCTGATCTACGTCACGGCTGCCGTTATGCACCGCCGCCGCACTGGCCAGCCGCTTCGCACCATCCGGCTGGCTTCGCACCATAGTGTGGAAGTCGCTGCCCTGTTGTTTCCGTTGCTGTACGCACTGTTCATCTGGTGGAAAGGCTACCTGCATCTGTATGACGGCGTCGTGCTGATCCTGTTCTATGTGGCTTACCTGATGCTGCTGATGAAGCTTCCCGCCGAGGAGCAGGAAGGCATTGAGGATCTTGAACCCATTCCGCGCGCGATCGTTCGGGCCCCGCGCCAACGTCGCATTTTGGCTATCGCCGCTTGCTTTGCCACGGGAGGCACGCTTATTTACTTCATGGCCGAGCCTTTCTTGGGAAGCCTCGTGGCGGTTGCCGCCGCCATCGGCCTGCCCAGTTTCTTCGTCATCCAATGGCTCGCGCCCGTGATTTCCGAGTTCCCGGAGTTCGCCTCCACGTTCTACTTTGCGCGCCAGGACGACAAGGCCTCCGTGGCGCTGATGAACATCGCCTCCAGCAACATCAACCAATGGACTCTGCTGGTAGCCATGCTGCCGATCGTATTTTCGTGGAGCCGCGGTACTCCCTCGGCTATAGTCTTCGATTCGCAGCAGGAAACGGAATTGCTGCTCACCATCGGCCAGAGCTTGGTTGCTTTGACATTCCTGATCAACATGGAGTTCGATTGGTGGGAAGCGCTGGCGATGTCTGTCTTATTTGCGGTTCAATTTGTCTTGCCGCACTTCTTCGGCGAACAAGTGCAAATCTGGATCGCCATGGCGTTCTTTGCCTGGACCGTCGGCAGCTTTACCACGTACTTCTACCGCAGGCCGCGGCACAATGCCTTGCGGAGTTTCCTCCAGACGTGGCGTACCCACGTTTTGCGATAGGACGTTATACACTTGGAGCGATGTCAGCGCCGCTGATCCCTTCGCCGCTCGACTACATTGGCGGCCGTCCGTTCGCGTTCTATCCGGCCATCAAAGATGCCTATCCCAACGAATGGAGATTGGGCACGGGCGCGCGTTCGGAA
>DATHIZ010000468.1:0-7206 GCA_035316385.1 Bryobacteraceae bacterium
GTCCGGACAGTGATCAAACGCGCGAGGCGGTCCTGCATGTAGACCGGTTTTTGGGGCAGCTCGTAGCCGGGCTCAAAGAGCTTTCGCTGCCCGTCGATTTAATCGTTGTCGCCGATCACGGCATGGAACGCGAACAAGGCCCGTGGATCAATCTCGATCAATACGCCGATCTCTCCGGCTTCGTGACGGTTGGCTCACTGCTCTACGCCCCATCCGATGCGGCCGCCGACAAAGCGTTCGAGTCTCTTCGGAATGCCAGCGACAAGTTCCGCGTCTACCGGCGCACGGACATGCCTTTCTCCCTGCACTATGACAGTGACCCTCGCGCGGGCGACCCCATCGTCGTTCCCACCGGACCATACGCCATTCGTGCCTTGTCCAAAACGGGAGCAGCCAACCGGCCTCCGAACACAGGCGTCCACGGATACGACCCGCAAGCAATGCAATCCATGCAGGCTGTATTTGCCGCGGCGGGTCCGGATATTCGGCCAGGCGTCACTCTGCCGCCGTTTAAGAACATAAGTGTCTTTCCGTTGATCGAAAAGCTTCTCGATCTACAAACCATTCCGGTGGATGGCGATATCGAAGCAGTGTCTAGCGTCCTTTCGAACGATAAAGGCGGGCGTTAAGCTCCGGCCCTTTCTGCTAACCCGGCTAAGGAGTGTCAACATTTCCGTGAAGCGCGGCAACTATAATCTAGACATGACCCGTACCGAGTGGATCGCTTCCCAAGAACACGGCCCGATTCGCAGCCAGATGCACTACGCCCGCAAGAATTTGCTCAGCAGCGAGCTGCAATATGTCGCCAAGCGGGAAGATCTGGCGCCGGAACTGATCCGGGAGGAAGTGGCCCGCGGGCGCATGATTATCCCCGCCAATATCCATCACCACAGCCTGGAACCCATGTGTATCGGCGTCGCTTCAAAGTGCAAGATCAACGCCAATATAGGGAACTCGTCGACCACCTCTAATATTGATGAGGAACTGGCAAAGCTTCAATACGCGGTGAAGTTCGGCGCTGACACGGTTATGGATCTTTCCACCGGTGGTGATATCCCGCGCATCCGCAAAGCCATCATCGATGCGTCGCCCGTGCCCATCGGCACCGTACCTATATATGAAGCGCTGAGCCGTGTCCGGCGCGTGGAAGACCTCAACATCCAGGTGCTTCTGGAAGTCATTGAAGAGCAGGCCGAGCAGGGCGTCGATTACATGACGATCCATGCCGGCGTGCTGGTGCAACATGTGCCGCTGGCGAGGCATCGGATTACCGGTATTGTCAGCCGGGGTGGCGCGATTCTAGCCGAGTGGATGGTCAAAAACCACAAGCAGAACATGCTGTACGAAAATTTCGACGCTATCTGCAAGATTTTTCAAAAGCACGACGTCAGCTTTTCACTGGGCGACGGTCTGCGTCCCGGCTGCCTGGCGGATGCCAGTGACGCCGCGCAGTTCGCCGAGTTGAAAACGCTAGGTGAGCTAACCAAAAAAGCTTGGGAGTACGACGTTCAGGTAATGGTTGAAGGTCCCGGGCATATCCCCTTGGATCAGATCGCCTTACAGGTTGAAAAAGAACGCGAACTCTGCTTTGAAGCCCCTTTCTATACGCTCGGACCTCTGGTGACCGATATTGCTCCCGGCTATGATCACATTACATCGGCCATTGGCGCAGCCATGATCGGCTGGTATGGTGCATCGATGCTTTGCTACGTGACGCCGAAAGAGCACCTGGGCCTGCCCAATCGCGAAGACGTGAAACAAGGCATCATCGCTTACAAGATCGCCGCCCACGCGGCTGACGTGGCCCGCCACCGCAAGGGTGCCCGCGACCGCGACGATCAACTCTCGCGTGCCCGTTTTAACTTCGACTGGCGCCAGCAGTTCGCGCTTTCGCTTGACCCCGAAACGGCCGAAGCAATGCATGACGAGACTCTGCCCGAGGAAGGCTTTAAGGATGCGGCGTTCTGCTCCATGTGCGGCCCGAAATTCTGCTCCATGAACCATTCGGCCAAAACGCAGGAGTTCACGGAAGACGACGCCAACGCCGTGCTGGCCGCGCAACAGGCGGAATCTTTAGTCAAAATTTCGTGATGCCCATTCGCTCAGATGACCGCCTCTTGCTGCTGGCCATTCCGGCCCCACAGGAATTGGCGGCTCTGGCCCGCGTCCTGCTGCGGGGCACGTTAGTAGTAATCGGCAGCCCGGAGGAGATTGCCGCGGCGCAACCGTCTCTGACCGAATTCGACAATGTCATGTTTCTAGAAGGCACTCCGGCGGCTATTCCCTGGCGCGGTCCCGGCTTCACCAAGATTTTGGTGCCCCACCATCTGGAGCGCCTTCTGCCGCACATCGCGGACGAGTTGCAGCGAGTCCTCGCACCGGGCGGCGAAATTGTACGAACGGCACTCGCAGTCTAAGGCGCGCTGGCCGGGGACGCCAAGCACGGAAGGGATTACATAAGTTGCGCGTGGCCAGAAATATGGCGCCAGCACGTTTTTTATAAAAGACTCTTCGGTTGGCCCTTCAACAATGACGTTGACACGCGCGATCAACCCAGATCCCGGAGGTCGCGTGGCGCGGGTCTAGGCGCAATGTCGTTTACTTAAGAATGGAGCTCATAGTTAACTTCTTTTTTCGAAAGTCCGAAAATACCGAAACGGAGCAGGAAGCGTTAGCGCCCACGATGCTCCATTACTCACGAACGCCCTAAGTAAACAGCATTGGGTCTAGGCGTCGCCGCCCTCCAAGGAGATTCTTCTGCCAAAGTTCCCCGACTGTGTAGTCGGAAAGCCAATCTGATAGCTGTGCAGAGTCTAGTCGCCGAAATACGGACTGACCTTCGCTCCGCTCCACCACAACCACGTCTTCAGGAACAAACTCATTCAGCAGCAGAGCCGATTGCGTGGAAAGGATGACTTGGTTAGTCGGAGAGCCCCACGGTGAGACTGCTTTTTGAATCAGTCCTCCAAGAAGCGACAGCGAATATGGATGCAATCCGAGTTCTGGCTCGTCAAAGAGCATCGTTACCGGTGGGTTGGGTCATTGATAGCTCCCTGACGGCGGACACCAGCAACCGCGCTGGTGTCGTGGAAATGATAGACGACCCAGCTTGAGATCGCCTCGAAGACGTAATGCGGCGGTCCCTTTGGTGCGGTGTAGCCGGAATCGTTTTTACGATCTAAAAATCTTGCCTCGAAATGACCCGACCCGAAGGATCTACTCGTCTGTTTTCCACCAACGAGATAACCACTGTATAGAGTGGCCTCACTCGAAAAGACCAGTCTATTATCGTTCGTGGGAACAAGAGTAAACTCGTAGCCGTTTTGGCCGAAGAGTAGCTGGGCGCTGAGTTCCTTGGTGATCTTAGGGCCGAGATACAGACACGCGTCAGCGCCTCCCTGAGTCGCAATTAAAAGTTGGAGCCTTTGGTCGATGAGCTCACGGAGCAACCGGAAGAAATCGACAAAATTGCTTTTCCCCGCACCATTTGGGCCAATTAATACATTGATATTGTTTAGCTTTAGGGCATTCAACTCTCGGATGGATTTGAACCCCTTGATCGTGATGCTATCGATGATCTCGCCCATTGAGCAATAATCCCATGATTATCCAGTGTCGTTTTGCTTAATAGATCGGTTCTTCGCCCGGGGGCCGCGTCTTCCAGCGCCGGTGAATCCACATCCACTGGTCCGGATACTGCCGGACGACCTGCTCTAATTGCGTGTGAATCCGCTGGGTGTCCACCTGCGCGTCTCCGCTGAGTTCCACCGCCGGATAGAACCGCAGAACATAGCTCTTACTCGTCTCATCCCAAAGCAGAAACCCTGGGATCACGGTCGCCTGAGCCCGGTACGCAAGCTTCACGAAGCCGGCATTGGCGCACGCCGCGATGCCGAAAAAATCGACAAAGACCCCTTCCGCCAGCGCGGTGTTCTGATCCACAAGAATGCCCACTGCCTCATTCTGTTTGAGTGCCTTTAATACCAAGCGGGCGGCATCCTTTTTATAAATCAGCCGGTTGCCGGAAAGCGTCCGCCGCTCCTCTACCAGGAGGTCGATCAGCGGATTGTCCAATGGCCGCACCATCGCGTTCATGGGTTCCGTCAGGAGCGCGTGGGCAAATGCGCTCAATTCCCAATTGCCTAAATGCGCTGTGGCAATCAGTACGCCGCATCCGTTCTTTTTGGCCTTTTGATAATGTTCCAGTCCCTCGTAGCGGACTAATTGTGAGACGTTAACCGCATTCAGGGCAGGGAAGCGGGCCAGTGCCAGCAACAAGCGCCCGACGCTCCGAAACACCCCGTCAGCGATGCGCGTCCGTCCGGCTGCGTCCATTTCGGGAAAGGCCAGTTCCAGATTCCTGAGCGCGGTCTTGCGCAACTTGGGAACCGCCAAATCCAGAACGCGCGCCGCGGCGAACCCGAATCGAGTAGCGGCCGGTAACGGCAATGCGCGCAGGCCTAACACCAGCGCTGAGGCGACCGTGTATTCGGCCCGGACCTGAAGCCAGTTTTTCTTCTGAGCCAAGGTTGAATTTATTCGATCCAGCCGCCGCCCAGAACCAGGTCGCCATCATAGAAGACAGCGGCCTGCCCGGGTGTAACGGCGCGCTGCGGCTGTTCGAATCGCACCTCAATGCGCGAATCGTCGCCCGTCGGTAAGAGCGTGGCCTGCGCAGCGGCGTGCTTATTCCTGATCTTCACTTGTGCCGGGCGCGGCGCTTGCGGAGCGGCAATCGAAAGCCAGTTGACTTCGCGCGCAGTCAGAGACGTCTTCATCAACGCATCGCCGCGCCCCACGACTACGCGCTGCGTTGCCGGTTCAGTGGCAATCACGTACAGCGCTTCCGGAGCCGCAACCCGCAACCCGCGCCGCTGTCCAACCGTGAAGTGGTGCGTGCCGGCATGCCTGCCAAGAACATGTCCGGCAGTGTCCACAATCTCACCCTGTGTTTCCGCGGCGTCAATGCCTTGCTCCGTGAAATACGCATCTATGAAAGCGGCATAGTCGCCATTCGGGACAAAGCAGATCTCCTGGCTGTCGCTCTTCTCCGCCACCGGCAGCCCCAGCTCCCTGGCGAGTTCACGCACCTGCGTTTTTATCATTCCACCCAAGGGGAATAGCGTGCGCGCAAGCTGCGCCTGCGTGAGCCCGAACAAAAAATAGGTCTGGTCTTTGCTCGCGTCCGTGCTGGCGCGCATCTGGTAGCGCCCGGTCTCCGCATCGAACTGCAAACGCGCATAGTGGCCCGTAGCAATCTTGTCCGCGCCCGCGCTGTCGGCCATATCGAGGAACTGGTCGAATTTGATGAAGTTATTGCAGAGCGTACACGGGATAGGTGTGCGGCCCGCCAGATAATCGTCCACGAATGGCTTCACTACCTGCTGTTCAAAGCGCTCTTCGAAGTTGACCACATAATACGGAATGCCTAGTATGGATGCCACATAGCGCGCATCGTAAACATCATCTAGTGAGCAGCAGCGTCCGGTGGCGCCGCCTTCCGGCACAAGGGTAGGCAAACGCCTCTGGTTCCAAAGCTGCATGGTCAGCCCCACAATGGAATGCCCTTGCCGCTGCAACAGGCCTGCTACCACGGAGCTGTCCACGCCGCCCGACATCGCCACGGCTATCGGAACATCAGACGGCAATGGGCGCCTCCATCCTGGTTAGTTTTCTGGCCGAGGTAATGGTCGCCTCAACCAGCGAGTCTATCTCTTGTATCGTGTTGTATCGCCCGAATGAAAAGCGCACGCTCGAGCGCGCTTCCTTCCGGCTCAGCCCCATCCCCAACAAAACATGCGAAGGCTCCACGGAACCGCTGCTGCAGGCCGCGCCGGTCGATACTGCCATTCCGTGCATGTCCAGCGCGATCATCAGCGCTTCCGCCGAAACGCCTGGAAAAAGAACGTTGCTGGTATTCGGCAAGCGCGTCTCGCCGCTGCTATGAATCCGGATGCCGGGAAGTGCCGCCCGTAGCTTGGCTTCGAAACGATCACGCAGTGCACAGTCTGGTTCTATGCACAACTCCACCGCCCGTGCAAATGCCATCGCCGCCGGTACGTTCTCGGTTCCCGCCCTGCGCTCGCGTTCGTGATGACCGCCCAGCATCGTGGGTCGCAAAGGAGTGCCCTTGCGCACGTACAAACCGCCAATCCCCTTCGGCCCAAAGATCTTATGCGCGCTCACGGAATAGAGATCCACGTCCAGTTCTCGAATATCCACGGCGAGCTTGCCGAAGGCCTGCACGCCATCGGAATGCAGAAAAATCTGCCGCCCGCGAATAACTTTGGCAATTTCTCGAATAGGCTGGACGGCGCCCGTCTCGTTATTCGCGTGCATCACGGAAACCAGCACCGTTTCCGGACGCAACACATCCGCCACTGCCTCGGCGCGAACCACGCCGCTTGCGTCAACGGGCAGAAACGTCACGGCAATTCCCTCGCGCTCCAGATGGCGAAACACCTCCAACACCGAGGGATGCTCAATGACGGATGTAATGACATGCTTGGGACCGCCAGCCAAACGGCTCAGCAATCCCAAAATTGCCAAATTATTCGATTCCGTACCGCCGCTCGTGAAAACGAAATCGGCCGGCGGAGCCTGTAGAGATCCGGCAATCGTTCGCCGCGACTGCTCCAGTTGCCGTTTCGCCAGTTGCCCTTGCGCGTGCGTGCTGGAAGCGTTTCCGTACACTTCTCGCAGCGCTAACGACAGTACTTCCGCCACTTCAGGCGCAAGAAACGTAGTCGCATTGTGGTCGAAGTAAGGCATTCAAGGCGGGAAAATTACAGGCGTTCAATACAATCTTAGCAACGATGCTGAGTGTTTCGAGGCCACCCATCATTACCCTGACAACCGACTTTGGTTTGACAGATCACTACGTTGGCGTCATGCGGGGCGTTCTGCTCAGCCGCTGTCCCGATGCCCGCGTGGTCGACATTACTCATGAGATTGCTCCGTTTTCTCTTTATGGCGGTGCTTTCGCGGTGGATCAGGCCGCGCCCTACTTCCCCGAGGGAACCATTCATCTGGTTGTCGTTGATCCGGGCGTGGGTACAGCCCGGAAGCCGCTGCTGGTCGAAGCAATGGGCCAAATATTCATCGCCCCTGATAACGGGGTACTGAGCCTGATTGCTGCCCGTGATGGGAATTTGCGCGCGCGCGAGATTGCGAACCGGGATCTCTGGCTGCCTTCCCCGTCGAATA
>DATHIZ010000469.1:0-3136 GCA_035316385.1 Bryobacteraceae bacterium
GGTACGCTCCGAAAGCGAGATTGTTGTGCTAGGCCAGTCACTGGGAAGCGGCGTCGCCGTCAACACGGCCGGGAAAAGGCCGGCCGTCGCCGTCATCCTTGCGTCCGCCTACCTGTCGGTCCTGTCGCTCGCCCAGGCGCATTACCCGTTCTTTCCGGTTGCTCTTCTTGTCAAGGATCCCTTTCGCTCAGATCTCAAAATCGCGAAGGTGAGGCAACCGAAGCTGTTCATCCACGGCCGGCGTGACGGCATCATCCCCCTGTCGTCAGGCGAGGCGTTGTATCGCATCGCTCCCGAGCCCAAGCGGATGCTGATCTACGACGACTCGGGTCACAATGATATTTGGGACGACGGCATGGTTGACGACGTCATCCGCTTTGTGGAGGCGCTGAGAAGAGACGCCACCTAGAGCCCGTCAAGCAGCGGCGATCGTCAGGATGACCACGCCCGAATCGGTGTTTGCTCCGCAGCGCCGGCATAGACGATCTCAGCGATCTTTATGCTCTGCGAGCACGTTTCTTCACTATCAAATGCCTTGATTTCGGAAGCGAGCGCCAATCCGTCGTCCTTGTTGAAGATGTCGCTTCCAGCCGTCCGAATTGGCCGCAATTGTATTCTCGATGCAAATAGTGTCCAAGGGATACCAGGTTCTTCAGAGGCCTTAGGTTGGAAGCCATTTCCTGATCAGCCGTCAGGCCGGGTCGAAGCCGCCATTGGAAGGCTTGAAAAGGCCAGAGCGTTTCAGAGCACGCTTAACTGGTCAGCAGACGTTTTACCCGATCGCTTGTCCTGCACCAGCTCGTAACTGATCTTCTGACCGTCATTGAGGCCACGCAGTCCAGCCCGCTCCACGGCTGAGATATGGACGAAAACGTCCGTGCTGCCATCGTCTGGCTGGATAAAACCAAAACCTTTCGTCGAGTTGAACCACTTAACCGTGCCAGTAGCCATGTGAACCCTCCCTATCGCAACGCCCCGAGTATCGCACCGGTAGCGCGATAAGCCCACCTTCACAATGCAATCGTACAACGTCGTTGAAAACATCGGAATCGGACGCTTTGTACAATTCGATTCCCATCAATAAACCTTCGTTTGAAAATGCCGATAAAGGCATAATTTGATTGGTGCCTAAAAGTCCGCAATGCCCATTCCATTGCTGTGGAGCGCTCTGCCAGCGGCTTGATGCAAGCCCTAATGATGGGCACGATGCCAGCTACAAAAAGTCGGCTTTACGCCGGTAGTTGCGATCATTCCCTCCGATTGATGGTGGGCAACGTCAGGGAGCAAAACCCGATATCCTGAATCCCTATCTTCTGTGCTTCTGCCGCCAAATGGCAAAATCGGTCTTGGGCTGTTCGCTCGTGGCGGGGTAAAGGCCGATGATCGTCGCGCCATTCATTACCTGTTCCGTCACGAAGTCCTCATATGCGGTCATCTCTATCGTCTCGTCAGCAATCTCATCCGCAAGATGCTGCGGAATAACGATAACGCCTTCGTTGTCGCCGACCAGCACATCGCCCGGAAAAACAGCGACATCGCCGCAACCGATAGGAACGTTGATATCGCAGGCCTGGTGATGGGTGAGATTGGTCGGAGCTGAAGGACGGTTGTGATAAGCGTGGATCTTTAGATTTGCAATTTCGGGACTGTCCCGGAATCCACCGTCAGTGACGACACCTGCCACGTCCCGCACTTGCAGCCTTGAAATCAAAATGGACCCGGCCGAAGCTGCCCGCGCATCCTTGCGGCTGTCCATGACCAAGATGGCTCCTTCGGGACACTGCTCGACAGCGGCGCGTTGCGGATGATTGGGGTCCTTGAAAACCTCTATCGTGTTCAGGTCTTCGCGAGCTGGGATATAGCGCAGCGTAAAGGCTTGTCCGACCATGTTGGTCTTTTTTGCCGACAGCGGCCGCACATCCTGGATGAACTGGTTGCGCAGTCCCCGCTTGAACAGCGCCGTCGCAATCGTTGGCGTTGCCACACCCATCAGCTTTTGACGGGTTTGTTCGCTTAGATCATAGATCGTCATTGGTGATTGTCCTTGAGTGTCAGTAGATATCTGGTTCGGGAGCGGATGGTCCAAACTTTGTCTCGAGAAAGTCGAAATCTGCGCCCGTGTCGGCTTGGTTCACGTGTTTGGCGAACATCCAGCCGTAGCCTCGACCAATCTTGTCAGCCGGTTTCCTCCATTCGGAGCGACGGCGTTCGATCTCGCTGTCGTCGACCAGCATGTCGATACGGCGCGCCTTCAGGTCGAGCCGCACGATGTCACCTGTTTTCAGAAGAGCCAACGGGCCGCCGACATGCGATTCCGGCGAGACATGTAGCACGCAGGCTCCATAGCTGGTACCGCTCATGCGTGCGTCCGAGAGGCGCAACATGTCGCGGTATCCCTTCTTGAGCAGGGCTTTGGGCATGGGCAGCATACCCCATTCCGGCATACCGGGTCCGCCCTGCGGCCCAGCCCCGCGCAATACCAGAACATGATCGGGCGTGACATCGAGATTTTCGTCATCGATCGCGGCCTTCATCTCAGCGTAACTGTCAAAGACCAGTGCAGGACCCTGATGCTGATGCAGTCTTGGATCGCATGCCGCTGGCTTTATGACCGCGCCCGTGGGAGCGAGGTTGCCTCTAACGACCGCGAGCGAGCCTTCCTGATAGACAGGATTGTCTAGCGACCGGATAACGTCGTCATTGAAGCATTTGGCCCCCTCCAGCGTTTCTCCGAGCGTATGGCCGGAGACTGTGAGCACCGAAAGATCGAGCTTTGATGAAAGTTTTGCCATGAGCGCACGCAAACCACCGGCATAGTAGAAATCTTCCATCAGGTAGCTATCGCCGGTTGGCCTTATGTTTGCGAGAACCGGGGTCGTGCGGCCTGCTTGATCAAGATCGTCCATTGTCAGGTTGACCCCAGCCCGGCGCGCCATCGCGACGAGATGGATGATGGCATTGGTCGAGCATCCGGTGGCCATGGCGACAGCGACGGCATTCTGTACGGCCGCTCCGGTCAAAATCTCGCTCGGGATCAGGTCTTCCCAAACCATGCTGACGATCCGCCTTCCCACCGCAGAAGACATGCGGATGTGATTGGAATCTGCCGCCGGAATGGAGCTCGCACCGGGCAAGG
>DATHIZ010000470.1:0-10727 GCA_035316385.1 Bryobacteraceae bacterium
CTGCATCCAGTGTGTCGAGATCCGGCAGCGGCGCGGCGGGCATGTTCAAATATGCCATGCCTTCTTTACTCAGTCATCAATAAATAGAAACAGTTTGATCAGATCTCCACGCCGCCCGCGGAACACGAACACGTGTCCACCAAATGGATCCTGTTCGAGTATCGTTTGCACGGCTACGCTCAGACCAGTGAAGCCGTACCGCAAATCCGTGATTCCCGCCGCAATCCAGATCCGTGCCCGGTCGGTGACGAAATCATCGCGCCGCTTTGCCTCTACCGCTTCCGATCCCTTGTCGGTCTGACTGGATGCATCCATTCCCAGAGCATGACCCAACTCCGCCATCCTCGCTAGACGGTGTTCAGCGTGCCGTTACGTCGCTAGGACGGAGGCAGAAAGCTCTAAAAAGGCATCCACCGGGGGAGGCATCGTGGACAAGTCACGCAGCCGTCTGTAGTCGAGGATCGAGCACAATCCCGTCCGCCCGAAACCGCCAGCCCGTGTAATGCAGTGCGATTCCGTTCCCGGATGTCCGGGCGTTCTCAGCAAGAACCGCGGGTTCCCGTAGCTTTCGACTTGGTCAAATCAGTCTGCCTGTTCTTCAAAAAAGCCCGCCTGAAACACCTTGACATACTTAATAAAGACCGTTAACTTAGATCATTACCACCGAACACGTTTAGACACTAGCGTGCGCGTCTAGTAGTTGATTTGCGCTAGCGCAGCCCGGCCTCGCTGCGCTGACAGGACGGCTGTGCGCTCGCAATCAAAGGCTTAGGCCCCACCAGGAACTCCGAAGGATCCTGGCGGACCGGCTTGGCGGTGCACATACCGCGGAGCTTTGCACTTTAAGCAGTTCTTCATTCCACGTCGGAATAACATTTTTTCAAAACACCTTTTGGAAGAGAGGCTTTTGTTCCCTATGAGTTCTCGCAAACAAGAAACAACTCTCCGCAGCCGCCTGGCGTTCGCCTTTCTTGGCCTCGCATTACTGCTGTGCAATTCGAGTGCTAAAGCACAAGTCACGACCGCGGACGTCTTAGGTACCGTGACCGATCCGAGCGGAGGCGCACTGCCGAACGCCACCGTTGTGCTCACTAACACGGGCACTCAAAGTGCTCGCACCCAGCAATCAAATGCCGGCGGCGAGTATACCTTTACCCAGCTCGAAAGCGGCAGTTACTCCATCAGTGTTAGCGCCGCCGGTTTCAAGACCTTTGTTCTGAGGCAGTTCTCATTGAGCGCCGGCGACCGCCACCGCCAGGACATCAGCATGTCTCTTGGTCAGAACAGTCAGACCGTCGAAGTGACTGCTACACCCCCTAGCCTCGACACGGACTCGTCCGCGCTCAGTAGCATAGTGACCAACAAGCAGGTGGAAGACTTGCCTTTGAATGGACGTAATTTTGTGCAATTGGCACAATTGGCTGCCGGAGCAACCGAAGCACAGCCGGGCGCAATTTCAAATGGTAATCGTCCGGACGACCGGCGGCAAACGGCGGCAGTTTCCGTCAACGCTCAGTCAGACACGTTGAACAACGAACTGGTGGATGGACTCGACAACAATGAAGCCTCCATCGGAAGCATCGGTGTCCGGCCTTCCGTGGACGCCATCTCGGAATTCCGGGTGGCCACAAACCTTTACCCTGCCGAAGCGGGCAAAACGCCAGGCGCCGTCATCAATTTAATTACCAAGTCCGGCACGAATGAGTTCCATGGATCGGCCTATGAGTTTCTTCGCAATGACGCCCTCGATGCAAGAGACTTCTTTGCGACCATCGGCCCCAAACCCGAATACCGGCAAAATCAGTTTGGCGGCAGTATTGGCGGTCCCATACGCAAGAACAAAACTTTCTTCTTCGGAGATTACGAGGGGTTGAGGATCGTCCAGGGCACAACCAGCGTCAGCACGGTGCCTACCTTGTTTGAAGAGCAGAATCCGGGCAACTTGTCAGACATTGGAGGGCGGGTCATTCCTGCCAGTCAGTTGGATCCCATCGCCCTCAAGTTCCTAGCGCTTTATCCAGCGCCGAATCTTCCCGGCACGATCAATAACTTCACCTACAGCCCGAACGTGACCCAATTCAGCCATACTGTGGACGGCCGCGTCGACCAGCACTTCTCGGAAAAGGATAATTTCTTCGCCCGCTTCACCTACAACAACGTGGCCACAAACACGCCGAGTGGCCTGCCCGCCGTCAACGGCATCGAACCAGGAGGCAACGTGTCCTATCCTGGTGTGGCGAACGAAACTGCCCAGCAAATTCTGCTGAACCATATCCACATATTCAGCCCCACGCTCATCATGGAGTTGAAAGCGGGCTACACGCGGATCAACAATGCTTCTTACCCCCTGAACTACGGCACGAACGCCGCGCAGCAACTCGGCATCCAAAACGCGAACATCAACATGCTCACGTCCGCCCTGTCCAATGTGTCAATCACCGGCTACGCGGGACTCGGCGACTCCACCTACTTGCCGCTTATCTACCTGGACAACACATTTCAATATGGCGGAAGTCTGACCCAAACAAAAGGCGCGCATACCTTGAAATACGGAGCGATTCTGATTCGCAGACAGGTGGAAAACCAGCAAAACACTTCCGGAGTGGGCAGCTTCACCTTCAACACTTCACCCAGTAACTTTCCGTTGGAGAACTTCCTGCTAGGAGACGCCTATCAGGTGAGCCGCATCATGCAACTCCAGCCTCGCTATTTACGTGACTGGGAGCCTAGCTTCTTCATCCAGGATGACTGGCGAGTCACCAAATCCCTGACAGTCAATCTTGGCCTGCGATACGACATCATCACTCCTTGGGTGGACGTCCACAACCAGATCTCGAATTTCAATCCGGCAACGGCTTCCGTCATTGCCGCGGGTGTCAACGGCGCGTCTCGCACGGCCGGCGTCAAGACTGACTACGGATCTGTCGGGCCTCGTGTCGGGTTCGCGTATAACGTCAGACAAGGCACCGTTTTGCGGGGAGGCTACGGCCGCGTTTACTTCCGCGACAGCACGTCTCCTTCCCTCCCCTATACGGACCCGCCGTTCGTGACCACCTACTCACCAAATCCGATGACGGTTTCGCTCTCGACACCACTGCCGCTGCCCACGGCTCAGTCTACGCTGAGCGGCGCTTTGCGTGGAATACAACTCGACTATAAGAATTCCTATGTCGATCAAACCAACGTCAATCTGGAACAGTCTTTCGGTGCAACTGTCGTAACAGTCGGCTATGTGGGTGAGTTTGGCCGCCGTTTGCGCATGAACTCTGATCTGAACCTAGCTACTCCCAGCCCCGTGAGTTATGTCACCCGCAGGCCCCTTTACGGCGTCCTTCCCAACGTGACTTCCGCTCTCGAGATGCAATCCAACGGCTACTCCGATTACAACGGCCTGCAAGTATCCGTCCAGCGGCGGCTCAGCCGCGGGATTACAGCCGCCGCGAACTACACCTGGAGTCACGCCATCAGCGACGTTCAGACCTATTCTCAAGGCGGATCGTTCTCGAGCGCCATACCATCACAAAACGCCACACTGGAGCGCGCAAACAGTGACCTCGATGTGCGCCAGCGCTTCACCCTCATGCTGAATTACGAGCTCCCGTTCGGGAAATCTCTAACCGGCTGGAGAGGAACGGCGATCAAGGACTGGCAACTGAACGCGATTGACGTCTGGGAAACGGGATTCCCGTTCTCTGTGACCAATTCGAGCCCGCGCAGTAACACCGGCGTAAGCGCCGACCGGCCGAATGAGATTGCAAATCCGGTGCTGAATGATCCAAGCATTTCCGAATGGTTCAATACGGCGGCCTTCCAGCCGCAGGCGTTGGGCACAATCGGTTCCGCAGCGCGAAATGCGGTGTATGGTCCTCATTTCCGCCATTTCGATCTTTCGCTATTCAAGACTTTCCAGCTTGCCGAAGGCCTCCATCTTCAGTTCCGCGCGGAAGCCTACAATCTGACTAACACTCCGAACTTCAATCAGCCCAATGGCAGCCTTGGCTCGACTTCGTTCGGAACAATTAGCAGCACGCGAACAGGCAGCACGCCGCGCCAACTTCAGTTCGCGCTTCGCTTCATGTTTTGAGATGACCTTGTGTGCGCGGTTTCATTCCGCGCACAGCATAAACGATTTGAAACCTCATTCTTGCCGAGTCGAAACCGATGATCTGTTGGGAGTCCAACCGGAAGAACCCTGAAATCGTCGCATTGACAGACTTAGTAAAGATCGTTAACTTAGTCATTGGAATCCAAGGAATGAAGCCCACGACGAACCTGCCGCTCCCTTATCGCCTTATTTCTACTGACGCGCCGGCTCCCGCACGTCCGGAACGTATGCGCGCGGCGAACGTTCGTGACCTGTTGCGATTGCTCCGCCGCCACTCTCCCTGCTCGCGGGCTGATTTGGTTCGTTTGTCCGGGTTGACCGCGCCTACTGTTTCCGCCGCTATCGCCAGCCTTGAGCGGCGGGACCTGGTGACCACGCTCGGTCAGGGAAGCTCCAGCGGGGGCCGGCCTCCGGACTTGCTCGAATTCAACGCGCGGAACGGTTACGTGGTCGGCGCCGACATTGGCGGCTCAAATGTGCGCCTCGCGCTGGCCGATCTCAATGGGACAGTCTTAAACCGGTGGAGTTCCGCTTTGCGAACGGACAGCAGCCCTAAGGCAGTGACCGAGATGATGGCAACCGGTATAGCGCACATGGCCCAACAGCAAAAGGCGCCGGTTAAGAAAATTATCCATATAGCAGCTGGCGCGCCGGGCATTACCGACGCCGTTGCCGGCCTCGTGCTTTCCGCACCCAACTTGAGCGCCTGGCAGGATGTCCCTCTTCGCGATTTGTTGCAGGAGAAGACCCGCATTGCGGCAACCGTCGAAAATGACGTTAACCTCGGCGCGTTGGGCGAAGGCTGGCGCGGAGCTGCCGGGAACGTGGCTAATTTTATTTTCCTGGCCATCGGAACCGGAGTGGGCGCCGGCATCGTTTTGAATGGAGCCCTTCATCATGGCGCCAATTGGTCCGCTGGTGAAGTGGGCTACATGCTGCTGCCGGGACTGGCCGCTGATCCTCCTTCCACCGACCATGCGGGTGCGTTCGAGAAGGCTGTTGGCGGAAAAGGCATTGAGCAGACCTGGCTTCAAGCACAGACTGAGCAGCCGGGCTCCGCGAACGCGCTCCGGGCGACTGATATTTTCGATCTGGCAGCCTCCGGCGACAATCGGGCTCGCGACCTTCTATGCCAGACAGCCGACCGGCTGGCCATGGCAATTACGAATTTGAGCCTTGTTTTGGATCTGTCGCTCGTAGTGCTCAGCGGAGGCGTCGGCGAACATCGCTCGCTCCTGCAGGCAATTCAGCGCCGCTTGGAGCGCAACCAGTTCGCGCGGCCACAATTAGTGGTCAGCAGCCTGGGCGGCGAAGCGCAACTGTACGGAGCCGTTTGGCTGGCGCTCCAAGCCGCCGAAGAGCAGGGCTACCGGCGCAAAACGTTCGAGCCCGAGAGTTCGAGTGCCGTCTCACTGGCGGGAATTTAGTAGCAAGGTCGCTTAGCAACAGATAAAAGTCGAGGTCACAATGATACTGTCCCGTCGAGAATTTGGAAAGCTATCACTGGCATCCGCCGCATTGCCAATGGCATTCGGCATGTCTTCCAGAATAAATGGAGTGCAGATAGGGGCTCAATCCTACAGCTTCCGGGACCGCTCCCTGGACGCAATGATATCCGCGATGACGGAGATCGGCCTGAGCGAGTGCGAACTCTGGCAAGGCCACGTGGAGCCCAAACTCCCAGCCGCGAACCGGCGCGAGGAGTTGCGGAAATGGCGCACCACCATCCCGCTCGATCACTTCAAAGGCATCCGCGAACAGTTTGACAAGGCCGGCATAACCCTGAGCGCCTATAACTATAGCTTTCGAGATGACTTTACCGACACGGAAATCGAACGCGGATTCGAAATGGCGAAGGCGCTCGGGGTAAAAGGCCTGACCGCATCATCCACCGTCTCTGTCACCCGCCGCGTGGCTCCGGTGGCGGCGAAATACAAAATGATGGTGGGAATGCACGGTCACGACAATTTGAATGACCCCAACGAGTTCGCGCGTCCCGCCAGCTTTGAGACTGCGATGAAGGAATCTAAATGGATCGGGCTAAATCTGGATATTGGGCATTTCATCGCCGCGGGCTATGATCCAGTTGAGTTTCTGACCAGGTTCCACAATCGCACCGTAACGTTGCACATCAAGGATCGCAAGAAGAATCAAGGGCCGAACATGCCGTTCGGTCAAGGTGACACGCCCGTCAGAGCGATTCTCACCCTCCTGAAGCAGAAGCGCTGGAATATCCCCGCTAACATCGAATACGCGTACAAAGGCGCCGACACTGTCGCCGAAGTGAGAAAATGTTACGAATTTTGCAAAAACATATTGGCCTGAGCGTCCTCCTCAGTAGCGTGCTGTTCGCGGCGCAACCCAGTCCTGCTCAATCCGCGCGACCGACGCCGCCCAAACGCACGTCCGCAAATCTGCCGCCCGCGCCGGATCAGGCTGCCGCCGATCGCGGGCATGCCCTATTTGGTCAAACGTGCGGCTTCTGTCATGGAAAAGAGGCGAACGGAGGCGACGGCGGCCCGGATCTGATCCGTTCTCTCCTGGTGAACCATGACGAGCATGGCGAACTCATCGCACCGGTCGTCCTCAATGGGCGGTCCGATAAAGGCATGCCCAAATTCGACCTGACGCCACAGCAGATCTCCGATATCTCCACGTTCCTGCATGCGCGCAACCGCTACGTACGCTACCGCCAGCTCTACCAGGTGAAAGAGGATATTGTGACGGGAGACGTGACGGCCGGCCAGAACTACTTCAACACTACCGGTGGCTGCGCTTCCTGCCATTCTCCAACCGCTGATCTGGCGCATATCGCAAATAAATACGATCCGGAAGCACTGCTGGTCCGGTTTCTGTATCCGACTCGCCGCCCCTCAGCGGCCGGAAAGGTGACAACGGTTGATATCAAGGTCGATATCAAGCTACCCTCCGGCCAGTCGTTTTCGGGCCCATTGAAGCACCTCGATGAGTTCACCGTATCCATGTACGATTCATCCGGCGACTACCACATCTGGCCGCGTGAAAGCGTCAGCCTACAAATTCACGATCCTCTGGCTGCTCATCTGGAACTCTTGCCAAAGTATTCAGATGAAGATATACACAACCTATTAGCTTACTTAGTGACACTGAAATGAAGCCCAGCCTTTTTCTTACTTCGCTAGCACTTGCGTGCTGCTCCGCTACGTTCCTGGGCCAGGGGCTGGACTCGGCTAAGCTCTTACAGCAGCCCGTGGATACCTGGCCAACGTTTCACGGCGACTATTCCGGCCGGCGTCACAGTCCGCTGTCGCAGGTCAACTCCGCAAACGTAAAGTCATTGTCGCTCGCCTGGGTCTATCGCGCCAATCAAGGCTCCATCAAGTCAACCCCGCTTGAAGTAAACGGTGTGCTGTATTTCACCGTGTCTGATCATGTTTGGGCCGTAGACGCACGAACCGGCCGCGAACTTTGGCACTACGCCTGGAAATCAGCCGGCGGAATTCACATCGGTAATCGCGGCGTCGGCATATATGGAAACTGGCTTTTTTTCGAAACTCCCGACAACCATCTAGTCTCGTTGGATATCCGAACGGGCAAAGAGCGCTGGAACAAGGAAATTGCCGACCTCAAGCTTGAGTACTTTTCCACCATGTCGCCCGTTGTCATTCGCAACCACGTGCTGATCGGCGTCAGCGGCGACTCCATGGACGTCCCCGGTTTTCTCGAATCCCGTGATCCCGAAACGGGAGACGTGCAATGGCGCTGGTACACCACGCCAAGACCCGGCCAGCCCGGCTCGGAAACCTGGCCAAACCCGGACGCCATGGCCCACGGCGGCGGTATGACTTGGATGCCCGGCACCTACGATCCGGAGTTGAATTTGCTTTATTGGACAACCGGTAATCCGAATCCGGTGATGGCTGGACAAGGCCGCGAAGGCGATAATCTCTGGACCTGTTCGATTGTCGCGCTCAATCCCGATACTGGAAAGCTGGCTTGGTATTTCCAGGCGTCCCCTCACGATACGCACGACTGGGACGCAGTGCAAGTACCTGTTTTGATTGACGGCGAATTCCAGGGTAAACCGCGGAAATTACTCGCGCAAGCCAGCCGGAATGGCTATTTCTTCGTTCTCGATCGCACCAACGGAACCAACCTTTTATCAGTCCCCTACATTGACATCAACTGGTCCAAAGGCCTCGACGCGAAAGGAAGTCCCATCCGCGATCCTAAAAAGGACCCGTCTACGCCGGGCACCTTGGTTTCACCTAGCGCCCATGGCGGAACAAACTGGCAGACACCGGCATTCAATCCGAAAACCGGTCTCTTCTATTTGCATGCAGAAAAATCATATAGCGTGTTCTTCCTGACCGATACCGATCCCAAACCGGAAGGCTATGGCGGACGTGATGATAAGGTTTGGGCTGCTGAGTTCATAGAAGCGATTGACTACCAAACCGGCAAAGTACGCTGGACGCACGACATAGGGCCCGGCAGTGCGTTTATGAGCATTTTGAGCACGGCGGGGAACCTGGTGTTTTCCGGAGATAATTCGGGAAACGTGCTGGCGCTGGATCCCATTTCCGGCCGCACGCTCTGGCATGCCAATTTGGGTGGAGTGATGAATAATGGACCCATCACGTACGAGTTGGATGGACGCCAATATCTTGTCTTTGCCGCTGATGACAGCCTGTTTGGATTTACCTTGCCCGCTAACTGAGTAACTCGACACCATGTATCGCAAATCCACTTCTCTCAAACGCGCAGTTCTATCCCTGCTCTGTGTGTTTTCTTCTTCAGCCGTGTTGCTGCAGGCCCAAGGCCGCAACTACGCGCGTTCCATGGTGATCACGCAGCAAGGGATAGTGGCGACGAGCCAGGCGCTGGCTTCCGAAGCCGGCACACAAATTCTGGCGCACGGCGGCTCGGCCGTCGACGCGGCCATCGCAGCCAATGCAGTGCTCGCTGTCACCGAACCGATGATGGATGGCCTCGGCGGAGATCTGTTCTGCCTGTATTGGGATGCCGCCTCAGGCAAGCTGACGGGCCTGAACTCTTCCGGTCCGGCCCCGCGCGCGCTCACACCCGAGTTTCTACATAAAGCCGGTTATAAAACCATGCCCGCGAAAGGCATTCATAGCGTGACTGTGCCTGGAGCCGTTGAAGGCTGGGCGCGCATGCATGAACGCTACGGAAAGCTTCCTTGGAAAGACCTGTTCCAGGCCGCCATCCTCTATGCCGAACAGGGCTTTCCGGTACCGGAGATCGTGCAAGGATCGTGGGTGGATCCGGTGACACTTGAGAAGCTGCAGCCCGATGAAGAATCGTCACGCGTCTTTCTGCCAAATGGGAAACCGCCGCGAGTCGGTCAGATTTTCCGCAATCCCGGCATGGCCAAAGCATTTCGCCTGGTAGCGGAACAAGGCCGCGACGCCTTCTACAAGGGCGAAATTGCCCAGGCCATCATCAGTACCTCCCGGCGTCAGGGTGGCACCATGACGCCCGAAGATCTGGCCGGGTTTTCCGCGGAGTGGGTCACGCCTATCTCCACCGACTACCGCGGCTGGAAAGTGTATGAGTTGCCGCCCAACGGCCAAGGCATGGCCGCCCTGGAAATGTTAAACATCATGGAGACCGTTCCGGCCAAGGCTGGTTCACCGCTGGACCCGGACGAAATGCACAAACGGATCGAAGCCATGAAGCTGGCTTATTCGGATCTGGTCCGCTATGATGGCGATCCGCGCTTTGCGAAGGTGCCCATACAAAATCTGCTTTCCAAAGAATACGCCCAAAAACGCGCCGCCCTGCTCGATCCACGCAAAGCGAATTGTGACGTTCCACCGGGCCAGCCTGTAAACGGCGATACCACTTACTTGACTGTCGTCGACAGCGCGGGAAATATGGTGAGCTGGATCCAAAGCGTGTCCGCCGCATTCGGCTCTGGCGTCGCTGTCGACGGCATGGGCTTCATTCTCCAGAATCGCGGGTTTGGCTTCACTCTTGAACCCAACCATCCCAATGTGCTCGCCGGCGGCAAGCGCCCCTTCCACACCATCATTCCGGCCTTCATGGAGCGCGGTGATGCGCATATCGGCTTCGGCATCATGGGCGGCCCCAACCAACCGCTCGCGCACGCTCAGTTTGTCTCTGGTGTGGTGGATTATGGAATGAACGTGCAGGAGGCACTCGAAACGGCACGCTGGACAAAAGCCTCCGCCCACGGATGCGACGTATCGATTGAAGATCGCGTGCCGCTCAAGACGTTTCAGCAGCTCTCCGAGTGGGGCCATGAAATCCGGATACGGCGCGACTTCACGCTCGAAATGGGACGCGGCCAAGCCATCCTGCACGACTCCAAAACCGGAACAAACTATGCCGGCTCCGATCCCCGAACGGATGGAGCCGCCCATCCAGAACCTATCTACGCCACTAGTCGATAGGTTATACCCAATGTCGTTTACCTGAGAGTGGAGCCCATAGTTGGCTTCATTTTTCGAAAGTCCGAAACACCGAAACGGAGATGGGATGAGAAGGCCGGTCCTCGGCGGAAAGCGATAAGCTTTCCGAAGAACGCACTCGAAAGGTGCAAGAAAGGACCGGCTTATGAAGAAGAATATCAGGGGAAAAGAGAGTCGGAAAGGTC
>DATHIZ010000471.1:0-2930 GCA_035316385.1 Bryobacteraceae bacterium
ATTCCCAGTCCCGAAATACCGGCCAACAGGACTAGTGCAAGCAGATGTTTGCGAATGAAGGACCAGGAGTCAGGAAGTGGCTTTTCGACGAGCGGCGATTGAGGCGGCGCCGGACAGGGTTCGAAACTTGGCACGTAGGTGCCCTTCGGTATGGTGAGGATCAGCGGTTCGTCCTTGCCTTCAGTACGAAAATAATCGTCCAATTTGGCGCGAAGATGCCGTGCCTGGACCCGCACAATGTTGTCCTCTTGGGGATTGAACGCCGCTCTGCGACCGAGGACCGTTCGCCCGATCTCGACCTCATTGATTTCGCTCAAGCGACCGGTGAGGGCACGACTTGTCACAAACAGCAGAAATTCACGAACCTGCGAGGCTTTGGCGAACGGACGACTGGAAGCGATTCTCTGGACCAGAGCCCAACGTTCATCTTCCGCCGCGCCCACAACATTTGCAGGAGTCTTTGCAGGCTCTTCCGAGGTCATCTACCGGCCAATTATATCCGAGCGGGTGGAACGACACGTATGTCACTGAAAAGGCACGACGGATAACGTTAACTTTACGTAAAACAGAAGCGTATCCACTTGATGGTTCCCGAAAACCCCCATAGGATGATCTATTCCCGGAGCGTCTTCATATGAACGAAACACAACGACGGCAGTTTTTATTGGGTTCAGCAGCAGCCTTGGCTTCTTCGCAATTGCGGGCGGCCCCGGAACGGGAGATCCGTACCGCTTTCGTGGGGGTAGGCAAGCGGGGCACGACTCTCGTCACCCAGGTGCTGCAGCAGCCAGGGGTGAAAGTCACGGCCGTCTGCGACATCGATGCAAAGGCCCGTGATCAAGCCCAGGGAATGCTACGGCGCGATAACCCCCGTTCCGTAACCGATTACCGGAAGGTACTCGAGAGCAACGACGTGGATGCGGTGATTGTGGCATCGCCGTGTTACTTACATTCGGAAATGGCAGTGGCGTGCCTGGAGGCCGGCAAATATGTTTACTGTGAGAAGCCGCTGGGAATCACTCCCGAGCAGGTAGACCAAGCGCTCAAAGCAGCGGCACGTTCCAAAGTATTTCTGCAGATCGGCCAGCAAATGCGCTACATGAAGCCATTGCAGAATATGATCCGAAAAATCCATGAAGAGAAGATCATCGGTGAACCGTTCGTGATTAAGGCGCAACGCCACAGCACGCCGGTGCCTCCCGCCGCGGAACAGGCGAGGCCGGACTGGTACAAGGACGTAAAGCGGTCCGGCGATCTGATCGTGGAGAACGCCATCCACAACATTGATGCTTGCAACTGGATCGCCGGCAGTCACCCCGCCAGCGCGTACGGACATGGCAAGAAATATTTCCCGAAGCCGATGGCTGCGGGCACGCTTATGATGGACGGCTTCAGTGTTGAATACATCTACGAAAACGACATGCATCTTGACTACAGCCAGCTCTACATGCACCCGCGTTCACTCAAAGACCTGCGCGGAGGGCAATGGTTCATGGTGTTCGGATCAAAGGGCACTCTCGATTTCATGAATGGCAGCCTTTACAGCCTGGACGCTGCGGAACCGGTGCAGCTGTCGCGGCCGGAAGATCGTGACGAAAAGGAAAACGCGATGGCCGAATTCTATGCCTGTATTCGCGAAAATCGCAAGCCGCTGGCGGATATCAAAGTGGCCGCCACGGCGGCCCTGACAGTAATTCTGGGCCGGGAGGCTATCTATCGGAGAAAATCCGTTACGTGGCAGGAACTCGGGGTTTCAGTATAAGAGTGGAACCCGCGAATATATAAGGATATTTGACACATGAATAGGGTAACAAGTCTCTCCAGGTCTCGATATTGCACGG
This sequence comes from Bryobacteraceae bacterium, assembly GCA_035316385.1. Taxonomy (GTDB): domain Bacteria; phylum Acidobacteriota; class Terriglobia; order Bryobacterales; family Bryobacteraceae; genus Bog-105. The sequence goes on from DATHIZ010000471.1 coordinate 1,842, forward strand.
CATTATTATTGTTGATCCTCTTTTCAGCGCTGGGACACGCGCAGACCCGGGGCACGGTCAGCGGCTATGTACGCGACGCCTCCGGCGCCGTCGTACCAGCGGCGAACATTACGCTAATCCATCAAGACACCGGCGCGAAACGCGATGCCACCACCAACGAAAGTGGTTTTTACCAGATCCTCGGACTGATTTCCGGCTCCTACACATTGGAGGCCGAAGCGAATGGTTTTAAGCGTTACACCACAAAGGACATTTCGTTGACAGTGGATCAAAACGCCCGGACGGACATTCAGATGGAGTTGGGCGCGGTGGCCGAATCCGTGGAAGTTAAGGCGGCCTCGGCCCTGGTGGACACCCGGTCGGCGACCGTGTCCGGACTAATCGATGACCGCCGGATGGTGGACTTGCCGCTGTACACGCGCAACGTAATCGCGTTCGCGGCGTTACTCCCTGGCGTGACGTCCGTATCGGCACCCGCCAACAGCCAGGTCACGGATTCGCGCAACGGCCCAACCGTGAGCGTGAACGGAGGGCGCAGCAACCAGACCTACGTAACGCTGAACGGCACCTATTTCGTTAACCCCTCGCGGAATACCGGGCTCAACGTGCCTCCTCCGGACGCTGTTCAGGAGTTCCGCATCAAGACTGTGAACTATAGCGCAGAGGAGGGCCGCAATTCGGGCGCAATCATCAGCGTCATCACCCGTTCCGGTTCGAACGCGTTGCACGGTTCGGCCTGGGAATTCCACCGGAACAGCGCACTCAACGCGCGGAGCTTTTTCGATGCGAAGAAGCCCGTCGGGCACCAGAACCAGTTCGGAGCGGCGGCGGGAGGTCCCGCCAAGAAAGACAAGATCTTCTGGTTCGGCGCGTATGAGGGCCTTTACGACCGGCGGGCCGCATCGACAGTGGACGCGTTCCCGCCGACTGCTGCCGAGCGGGCCGGAGACTTTTCGTCTCAGTCGACACCTATAAGGAACCCGTTTGCCAACAATACCCCCTTCCCCAATAACCGGATTCCTGTAAGCCTGTTTGATCCGGCGGCTGTGTCACTCCTCAATTTCCTTCCGACGCCGCCCGCGAGCGGAA
>DATHIZ010000472.1:0-3089 GCA_035316385.1 Bryobacteraceae bacterium
ATTTAGAAATATCCAGATCGACTGTAGGCGCGACTCCCAATTTCTCGCGGCGTTCGTTCACTTGAGCGGCGTAGAGGCTGGGAGGCTCCGGGGGAAGATCGCCCAACATGCGCCGGGAGCCTCTACCGAGCCAATGAGTCAAGATTTCTCCGTTGACCAGTTCCACGGCTTGAATGGTAGTGGGCTGGTTGTCACGGGTGGAAAAGACCTGATCGCGGATGGGCCGGCCGAGGGCGCGAGTTAGGCTGCTGGCGGCAATACGCCAGTCGCGCGCGTAGTAGCCAGAGGCAGACTCATTCAGCCCGGAAGCGATCTGTGGCGCATCGGCCCGTGTGTTCGCACTGAACGATACAGGCAAGAGGCGCGGCGTGCCGGGAACAGCGGCAGTTTGGATGGCGGGAGTTTCCGTGGGTTTGGGCCGATCTAGCTCAGAGGGCTTTGCCACGTGCCAATCACCCGTGATGGAGGCGATGGCGTCGGAAAATTGTTCAGCCGTTAGACGGCGGATCTCCGGTCCGCGGAAGATGTATTGCTTCGGGCGCTGCTCACTGTCGTGTTCGACGGCTTGGAGTTGATAAGTGCGCGAACAGATGATGGTCGCGAGAAGGCGCTTCATGTCATAGCCGTGCGAGGCGAAATCAGAAGCGAGCCAATCCAGCAGTTCTGCGTTCCATGGTTCGGCGTCCATGTCATCGACGTTTTCGACAATGCCGTGTCCGAAGAGGCGTTCCCAGAAGCGATTGACGAGAGTCCGTGGCAGGCGGCCGTTGCGCGGATCAGTGAAGATAGCGGCAGCGGTGGCACGTCGGTCGGCCCGGCTATTGGAAGGGAGCGGGCGGTTCAATTCAGGATAAAGATAAGCGGCGCCGACAGTTTTATGTTGGGCCACATCGCAGCGATAGAGTTGCAGTTGCTCTTCTTCGGAGAAATAACTGGCAAGCGCGTAGGCATCTTTCAGCTTCCACTTACTAATGAAGCTATCGTGGCAGGAATTGCATTTCAGGTTGATGCCTAGAAAGATTTGCGCGGTGTTTTGCGCCGCTTGCAGCGCCGGGGTTTGGCTGGCGCTGACGGCGCCGCGCCAATTCACACCAATTAGGAATCCGTCGGGATCAACCGGGGCAGAAGGGCTGATCAGCTTGGCAGTGAACTGATCATAGGCAAGGTTCGTTTTGAGTGAGGCCAGCAACCACCGGCTGATGCTCTTGCGCGAGGCGGTCTCCGAGTAGTAGTTCACGCCTTCATCGTTGCGGAGCAGATCGTTCCAGAAGGAGATCCAATTTTCGGCGTACTTCGTATTGTCGGCGAGCAGGCGCTGCACCAGGGCGGCACGCTTGTTAGGCGATTTATCGGCTACGAAATCACCTAACTGGCCCGGCTCCGGTAGAAGCCCCCAAATATCGATGTAAGCGCGGCGCGCGAACAGGCTGTCGGAAATGAGCTTGGGCTCCGCGACACCGTTTTTCACCAGGTAATTCGAGGTGAAACGATCCACAGGCGTTGACCATCCAGTCCAGGGAGCAGAGGCGGGAACAGGTGGTGCGGTTAGCTCCAGAGGGGCTTCCCACCTGGCTTTCGCTGGAGGGGCGGTCGGATTTGGGCGCGCGCCTTCGTCGATCCAAGCTTTGACGGCGGCGATTTGCGCCGGGGCCAGAGGTGCACCGCCTAGAGGCATGCGCGGCTCCATTTCCCCAGTGATGCGTTGCATGATCAGGCTCTGGGCGCTTTGGCCGGGTTTGATGGTTGCGCCGCTGCGACCGCCCGCAATTGCGTCGTCGTAGTTTGCAAGGGACAGGCCGCCCGAGCGCTTTTCCTGGCTATGGCAGGCATGACAGCGGGTAGCTAAGACTGGTTGAACGTCGTGTTCAAAATCGACTTTGCCCGAGGCGGATTGCGCGGGCGCTGTGCGGGGAACTGTGAGCACGAGCAAGCCGAGCAAGGTTGCTGAACACGAAATAAAGATGCGCAAAACTGATTGGGCCTCCTGTGGCTCTAATTGCCTAAACGAGATGAAAATAACAGAAAAGCACCGCCTACAAAACCGAAATCGCAGCCCCGTGGATGTTTTCATCTAGCGAAATTTAATGAGAAGCTGTGGCGCTAACTAAGCTCTGATAGAGTTGACGTTTCCTGGCTTTAGGTGAGAACAGCGGTTAATCGGAGTCCCGAATAGTTTTTATAGGATGGAAAAACATATGGCGAAGCGAACTGCGACGAACAATTACTTGTGTCAGGCGATCGCACGGGCTTGCGACGTAATTGAAACGTTTCAGGCGCCAGGCGAGCACCTCCGCCTGACCGATATTGCCGAGCGGACGAAACTCAGCGCCTCAACCGTATTCCGTATTCTTTATACGCTGGAGCAGCGTGGCCTGGTTGTGAGGGTTGGGGAACGTCAATACCAATTGAACATCCGGCCGCCGAAACGGCGCAAGCACCATATTGGATTTGCGGGACAGAGCCAGGAGTTTGCCTTTTCACGCGCCGTGGCCGAAAGCCTGACGGAGGCTGCCGCCAAAGCCGATGTGGATTTGCTGGTTCTGGACAACCAGTACAGCGCCAAGACAGCCTTACGAAATGCGGATGTGTTTATCCGTGAACAAGTGGAACTGGTAATTGAATTCCAGACCGATGAGCATGTCGCGCCGGTGATCTCTTCGAAGTTAATTGAGGCCAACATTCCGATGATTGCGGTGGAGATTCCGCACCCGGGCGCAACCTACTACGGAGCGAATAACTATAGTGCGGGCCTGCTGGGCGGACATATGCTGGGACGTTGGGCCAAACACCACTGGAAAGAAGCCGTAGACGAAGTCTTGCTGTTAGAGCTTTCCATTGCCGGATCCCTGCCGCAGGCCCGGCTGACTGGAACGCTTTCGGGAATACGCGATGTGATTCCCGGACTCGAAGACTCGCGGGTGTTCCGCCTGGAGAGTAAGGGCCAATTCGGACCAACTCTGGAGGTGGTTCGCCGCCATCTGCGGCATAGCCGGGCCAAGCGGGTTTTAATTGCGGGCATTAATGACCCTAGCGCCTTAGGAGCTTTGAGTGCAATGGAAGAAGCGGGCCGGGGAGAAACCTGCGCCATT
>DATHIZ010000473.1:0-3361 GCA_035316385.1 Bryobacteraceae bacterium
GGACCAGGCCACATATCCCAACCCGCCTTGGAAGAAATGATCATTTCGTCGCGATGCTTTGAAAAGTCCTTGCTGAGGATGAGCCCGAAATTTTCCTCAGCGGAGCCGTAAGGGGGGCCGTAATTGTTGGCGAGATCAAAATGGGTAACACCCCGGTCAAAGGCGCGTCGAATGACGGAGCGGCCCGTTTCGAAGACATCTGCTCCACCGAAATTCTGCCATAGACCGAGCGATATTGGCGGTAGCTTTAATCCGGATTGGCCGCAACGGCGGTACTCGATTGACTCATATCTCTTCGCATCTGCCATGTACATTTGTTGCCTCAAATCCATCTTGCCGCCACCCCTAGGGATATCGACGTATCACTTTGCCTATCGGTAAGTGCATTTAATCGATGAAACAATAGGCCGATGGTCAATGGATCAGTGAGTACAATTCATCGATTGAGTTATACGAAACATCGTTGTTGGGTCATCTCAGCGGGTCCAAATCGCGTATCACTTGGATGAGAGCTCCGACGTCAAAGGGGAGTTGGCGCCTGCTTGAATAATAGATTGAAAGCGGTGGTCCAACGGAAGACCACTCGGGGAGGACAACCTCCAACCGACCGGCCGCCAAGTGCGGGCGGGCGAGCTCTTCCAGGCAGTAGGAGAGACCAGCACCACCTATCGCGGCGCTGATAGCAAGATCGGACTCGCCAGAGATCAAGGCACCCGGAACGTCAATTTCGCGCCGGTCCTCACCACGTTCGAATTCCCACTTGTAGATCTGACCCCTTCCCGTGCGGATTCGGATGCATTGATGTGAGTTCAGGTCTTCTGGCACCTCGGGCCGGCCATGGCGATCAAGATAATCGGGGGCCCCGACCGCCACCCATTTGAGCGACGGCGTCAAAGGAATGGCAATCATGTCTTCAGGGATCGTCCCACCGTACCTTAGTCCGGCGTCGAAGCCTTCTGCTGTCACGTCCACGAAATGATCATCAACAGCAATTTCCAGTTCGATATTGGGGAAGCGCTGCGAAAAAACAGGCAGGGCGGGCCTAAGCAGCAGGCTCGCGGCGTCCCTCAGGACATTGATGCGAATGCTGCCCGCAGCGCCCTTATGCTGCCCGTGCAACTCCTCCAGCCCTGCATTGATGAGATCAAGGCCCGCGGAGATCTTCTCCGCCAGCGCCTTGCCAGCGGCCGTGGGTGCAACGCTGCGGCTCGTCCGGTTGAGAAGGCGAACGCCAAGCCTTGTTTCAAGCGCTTTCATACTATGACTGAGGGTGGAGGCCGTTACGTCCAGATGATCGGCCGCCTTGCGGAAACTGCGATGCTGAACGATTGCCAGGAAGATCGACAGTTCATAGACCTCAGTTCGTTTCAGCGGCATGTTTCTCTCGGGGAAGTTTAGGACAACACGATTGCGGATTTACTCAGACTGCATCTTCCTAAGGTTGAAAGGGCGCAAGCGAATTTTGCGTGCGCAGCTTACAAGTCTGAGCGCCTTCGCCGCTCATGCAACGATTTTTTGTTTGTCCGAGGGCAAAGGCCCGCAGTTTAAGCCCATTTGGCTTCGAAGACCGATTTTAACCGAGTAGATGATGTCTTCGTCTCTTATCCCGTCCTACGGAACATGCGCCTGGGGATCTTTCGATACATGATGCCAGAACGCAGTCAGTGCGCATCCTCCTGCTAGTATCAGGACCACATTGGCACAAGGCTGCCACTGCAGCAAATTGATTTCGCTTCTTCCAACCACCGCTGCCGGTAAGTCGTCTTACTCGACGTTTGGCGCTTGACAGCGGGAAAAAAATAACATTCACTCGAATTAGTAGAATATGCAGATATCTCATTTGCATCTAATTCGAGTGCAATTAACCTGGATTCTCGCAACCAGATAAGGATACGACGACTCATGCTGGAACCGTCTCGTGTTATCGACACCGATCCCAAGTTCCTGGCGAACACAAGATCGGTGATCCGCTGATGCCGCTGCAACGCCCTGAGATCGAAGACGTCGCCCAGGCTGCCAACCAGCTGGACATTCATCTGACCCCTACGGAAGCACGCATTTTCACTGACCGCTTCCAAAAGCAAGTGAAGGAGATGGAGGAATTCCTCGAGCTTCGAATTGAGGAGCATCGTCCACCGCTGCGGCATTTTGAACGCGATCCGGGATATCGGCCGACCGGGTCGGAAGATCCGCTCAACTTGTTCATCCGCAAATGCAGAGTGAAGGGTGAGGAAGGCGGTCCGCTGGCCGGCCGGAAAATAGGCTTGAAGGACCATATAGCGGTTGCTGGTGTGCCAATGACCCTTGGCTCCCATTTCATGGACGGCTACACCCCCGACTTCGATGCCACCGTCGTCACCCGGCTGCTTGATGCGGGAGCGACGATCATTGGCAAGATGAACATGGAGGATTTTTCCTTCGGCGGGCCAGGCGTGGCCGGGGTTGGCGATTTCGGACGGCCTCTCAATCCGCATAAGCATGACCACGTAACGGGTGGTTCGTCGTCCGGTTGCGGAGCGGGTATTGCGTCTGGTCAACTCGACATAGCTTTTGGCGGCGACCAGGGCGGTTCGATCCGTATCCCTGCTGCTTGGTCCGGCTGTGTTGGCCTCATGCCGACGCATGGATTGATTCCGCACAGCGGTGTTTTCGGTCTTGAGCAAAGCATTGATTACGTCGGCCCCATGACGCGCAACATCGAAGACCTTGCTCTGGTGCTTCAATGCGTGGCTGGCGCCGACGGCTATGATCCGCGGCAAGAGAACGTACCACCGGAATTACGTGACTTCGTCGGAGCCCTCCACCAGGATATTGCAGGATTGAAAATCGGAATCCTGGAGGAAGGCTTTGGTCACCCTGGCGCGGAGGAAGATGTCGAGAGCACTGTCAGACAGGCGCTCGCTGTCTTGCGAAATCTTGGAGCACGCCTCGAAAATGTGTCGGTGCCGGTACACCGCACGGTGCCGCTTGTGCTGGCGCCGATATTCCTCGAGGGCGCTCGGACCGGCTACGACACCAATTTCTACAATGCCTTCGGTAAGTCCTTCTATCCCGCCTCATTCATGACGGCATTCGGGCGGGCCAAGCGCAGCCACAGCCATGAGATACCGCTCAACTTCAAGCTCATCCTCCTGGCGGGAAACTATGCACATGACCGAACGAATGGAAGGCTCTATGCCAAGGCGCAAGGCGCGCGGCCAGCGATCGTGGCCCAGTACAAGGAAGCCTTTCGTCACGTCGATCTTCTGGTGATGCCGACCTGCCCGACCAAGTCCCATCCATACGTGACGCCATCAGACTTTGGCGATGCGATTGACCGTACGCTCTTTGGAGGAGGGGGCGGCAAGGATGTTGCCAAGCT
>DATHIZ010000474.1:0-5112 GCA_035316385.1 Bryobacteraceae bacterium
GACTCAGGATGCGGCAATCAAGCTGCTCTACCTGGCCCTGCAGAACGTCGCTAAGAAGTGGCACACCGTCCAGGGATGGCGCGAGGCGCTGCGCCAATTTGCCATTCGCTGGCCCGAACGCATCGAGCAGGCACGGGCAGCCTAAAGTCAAAACCTTCCCATGAAGGTGAAACGCGTTTACACAAAATTGTTGACACTACCGCTAGAGGCGCTCGAAGAAGCCAAGCAACTATTGCTGGCACGCCCTAACCTGACGGAAGATCTCTGTTCTGATTCTGTTTGGATCAACCCCCCCCAACGAATCGCATTTGGCAGTTCTCGACGATCAACGCGCTTTTATCCCCTTTACGAAATCCCGATCCGGCGGTATCCTCCCGAGCAGCATTTTTAGGCAGCTTCTCACGCGTTCGCAGCCATCCTGCGCTTTATCGTTCGCCAGCCATGCCTCAAACTGCTCGCGCGTAACCTGAACGCTGCGCCATTTTGCCGGGCCGTCAAGAAGCTGTACCCGCATCTTTTCCACATTCCTGTAGTCCGGGTTCGACCAGGAACAGTTCTGCATTTGCTTCATCGCTAATCCGAAGGCGTGATATCGGTTCGCAGCATCCAAATAAACGCCGTGCTCTATACCTTGAGAATCCCGGAAGTAGACGCGGCAGTTCGGCATGTCCCTATGACTCTTCCGGGCTCACGCAGACATCAGAAGCTATACAAACGGCGGGTGCTTCGGATGTGTCCGGTGGGTCCCATTCGATAGAGATGAGGCGCTTACAAAACGGGCAAATGAACTCCTTCTTAGCAGAAATTAAGTGTTGGCCGCACGCGCAGGTCAGTTCGAAAACCGACGTTTCCGCCATGAAAAGAGGATAACATCGATGGCGAACAAATGGCGAATCTTGTAGTACGCTCAGAACTGGAGCGAGAAATTTCAGCGGAGCGTGAACTCGCGTAGTTCTGGATAGTGAGCCACCAGATCGGGAGGCATCCGCGGCAACTTGCCGCCCAGCATGGACGTGATCTCCAGCGCGTTCACAACCGCCTTGCCAAGATTGTGATTGTTGGTCACGAAATAGGTGTTTCCCGCCTCTGCCGCGATCTGCCTGGTTCGATCGACCCACGGATCGAGCTCCTGAGGCGTGTAGAGATGGTCGTACCGCTCGCGCACATCCGCCTTTTTGCTGAACCAATTTGCATAGTTGCGGCCGTGCAGCCTGACGTAGCCGATCCGCGACGTCACTGCGGCGGCAGGCTTAATGGATCGGCTGAAAAGCGGCTGGTCGATGTTGCAGATGCCAATGCCGAGTTCGCTCAACAGATCCAGGATGTCTTCGGCAACCCAGCTAGCGTGACGGACTTCCAGCACGAGCGGGTATTCCTGAAAACGCTTTTGCAAGCCGATCAAATACTGGCGATTTTCTGGTTCATTCTTGAACGACCAGGGAAACTGAAGCAGCAGCGCTCCGAGCAGTTTGGCATCGACTAGTGGCGCGATGCCGTCCTTGAACTGCTGCTCGTCGTTTGGCGCCGGCTTCCGCTCGTGCGTAAACGAGTGAAATAGCTTGGCGGTGAACTGGAAATTTGCATTGTGGGCGACGTGCTCAACCCACTGCTTTGCGGAGGTGGCGCGCGGCGCGCCGTAGAAGGAAGAGTTGATCTCGACCGTATCGAAGTAGTTGGCGATGAAACCTAACTCGCTGAAGCCGCGCGACCGCTTCTCCGGGTAGACGATGCCCTTCCAGTCTTTGTACGACCAGCCTGCGGGGCCAACACGGATCATTTTCGTAAGCCAAACGGAGACATTTCTTTACTATGTCACTGCCCAAATATTCTTAGCTTAATGACCGCCTAGCTTTGCTTCGATTTACTCGACGCGTCCAGCGCGCGTCTTGCTTCTCGGGTCTCGTAAATACCTCTTGATGGGTTCGAGAGCGCTAATTACTTCGTGGAGTTTTCAGAAATACAAATTCAACGAAGCTATCCTTATCGGAACTTCCAGGGAAACCACTTGTCATAAAGCGGCCAGTTGAAGGATCGTACAGTTCCATGGTTGTTTCGTAAGCACCGTACACGTACGCGTCACTGCTGTTATTCACAACCTCCGGTTGTCCCGCAGTTGTTCCCCATCCAGTCTGGCCGCCTGGGCCATTCGCACCTCTCCCTTAATTAACTCCTCGCGGCTAACATACCTCGGCCGTTCAGCCGTGCCACCTCGAGCGTGGTGAGGGTGAACAAGTCGTCCCGTGCTTCACCAGCTAAGGCCGCTTCAAACCGGCGGCCATGCTTGATTCAGTTTCCGCAGGAGAACGATGCGGCCAAGATGGTAGGCATTGTGGGCGGCCAGGCTTTCCAGTTGCTCCCGGACGGTCATGGTTCGCACTGGCTCACCTGGTTGCGACGTGCAGCGGATCGATTGCGCGAGGCGGTTTGCCTCTCGTGTGAGGGTGGCCGCTGTTTCAGTCCCATCGAGGAAGCGCTGGCGAAGGTGGCTCCAGTTCTCCGGGTTACTGTCGGGCTCGGGAGGAAATCCAAGCGAGGCAGTCGCCGGATAGGGCGTTTCGAGGCCTTGCATCCAGTCGAGTGAGAGTTGCTGCCAGAAGGCCAGATGCCAGAGTTCCTGGTAGATAGTGTGGGGAGTGTTGGGGAGTTTCCGGTAAACGAGTTCGGCGTCAAGACCCTCCAGAATGTGAGCCGCGGGCGCGGCCGCGCTATCGCCGGTGAGAGTTCGTTCCAGTTCGTTCATGTCAGGACCTCCCTCATTTGAATAGCGACAGGTCGATTGCGTTACCCATGGCCTTGTAACCGGCGTCTCCGGGATGCAGATGGTCGCCGCTGTCGTAGGCCGGCAGCATACTGTCCGGATGGTTCGGATCGCGCACGGCCTTGTCGAAATCAATGACGCCGTCAAATGCATGACTCGTGCGGATCCATTCGTTGACGGCCTTGCGTTTTGTTTCTTTCTCCGGCGTGAAATAGCCTTGCGAGACCGCGCCAGCAAACGGCGTCAGCGTCGCGCCGTAGATTTTCAGGCCCTTCTCGTGCGCCCGCTCAATCATCTGCCGCAGACCGGCGATGAGGTCCTGCGCGCTCACGGTTTGCGAGTCCGGGGCCGACGATCCGGGATGACCGAGATCGTTAATGCCTTCGAGAACGACGACATATCGAACACCGGTCTGGGCCAGGACATCGCGATCGAAGCGCGCGAGGGCGTTCATGCCGAAACGTATGGTCCCGTAAAAATCATGCAAAATCCGGTTGCCGCCGATTCCGGCATCCACGACCGCGATTTTTTTGGCGCCGGGACGGGAGAGCAAGCGGCCAGCCAGAATATCCGGCCAGCGGCTATTGGCATCCACGGTAGAATGCGCGCCGTCCGTGATGGAATCGCCAAAGGCGACGACCGTCGCGGACGACTCGGGCGCCTGCACCTCCACATTCGTCAGAAACACCCACGACTGAATGGCCGTGGGGCCGGTCAGCGCGCTTGCGGCGGTGACGTTCCCAGCAGCGATGTACGCCGTCTGCTGCGCCGAATAGTGAATGCCCGCGCCCTTGGCGGCCTTGGGAAGGAAGATGCTGATGGCGAGGTCGCCTGCGTCGGGCACGTCCAATTTCACTGGATCGCTCAGGATCAGGGCATCGGGCGGAATCACGACAGTTGGACGCCCACCGAAGGTAAGGGTGCGGTCGGACCCGGCCACCGTGCTGGCGCCTTGCGAGCGCAACGCGATATGGACGGCGCCGATCTCGACGCTCTCCTTTCCATAGGCGTTCGAAAGCCGGATACGCACGGTGTTTCCTCCGACGCTCGCGTGGACGATCTCGCGCAGTGTTTGGTTTTCGAACTTCAGCTTGGCGGCGGTGATCTGCGCTTCATCGGCAAGTTGCGGCGACGGACTTGCTCCCCACGTGGCGACCCAATGGAGCGGCGTTGCCGCGGGCGCAAGGGAAACGAAGGCGGCGGCAAGAAGTACAGCGGTTCTCATTTTCATCGGTATTACCCCGTCAAAGGATACGCTGGCCCGCGGCTTTGGCATCATAGCCGCCCAGGCTCTCCAGTTCCCTGCGGAACGCGGCGCGGTTCAGTGTTTCCAGGAGAGTCTGAACGGCGGGCAGTTCCAAATGCCGGCGGCGGATGGCCAGATCGTAGCGCTCGCTGACCAACGGAACGAAGCCGAGCCCGAATAGTCTTGCGGTGGCCTTGGTGGCGATACAGCAATCGGCTGCGCCGGACTGCACCTGCCAGGCGGCCGGCAGATGGCCTGGTGCAATGCGTGTATAACCACGAACGCTCCGCGCGGGGATTTTGAGGCGCTTCAGAGAGGAATCCAGGAGCAGGCGGCTGCCGGAACCGCTTTCCCGATTGACGATGGAGATATCGCGGCGCGCCAGGGCTTCGATTCCTTTGATGTCCTTGGGATTGCCGCGTGCGGTGACAATGCCTTCCTCCCAAACGGCGAAGGAGATGACCGCGATTGACTCTTTTGGGAACAGGCGTTCGATCTCCGGCAGGTTCGATTCACCGCTGGCTTCATCGCGAAGATGCGTGCCGGCGATATGGACGGAGCCCTCTTTCAGAAGCATGAGGGCTTGCGAACTGTTTCGATGAGCAACGGCTATCTCCGCTCCAGCCGCCTGGACGTGGCGCGTGAGGACGGAGATGCCCGGATCGCATCCGGCAAGTAAGATCCGGTTCTGGAACTCTTTATCGGAATCGAAGATTTGTACCTTGATCTTCGCGCTGCCGGCACTTTCGTTGACGACAATCGCATCGCTGGGCGGGAAATACCAAGGGACTTCGGAAGGAGTGGAAGCGATCAGCCGCTTATCGACCTGGCAGAGCTGCACCGGTTGACCTGGCTGAGGATCGCCCGAACCCGGCAGGAGGAGCACCTGCTCGGAACGCAAGTCCGGTGTGGGAATGTCGCCGGCAAGCAGGAAGAGGTCTTCCACTTTGACGTCCAGGGCGCGCGCGAGCCGAAGGGCCACCACTGTATTGGGCACGTAGGTACCGGCTTCCATCGCATAGATTGTCTGGCGGGTGACGCCGGCGATTTTTGCCAGATGAATTGCAGAGAAACCACGCTGCTGCCGGAGCTTCCCTAAATTGTTCTC
>DATHIZ010000475.1:0-6104 GCA_035316385.1 Bryobacteraceae bacterium
ACGAACGCCTCGGTGACAATCTCTATACGGATTCCGCGATCGCTCTCGACGCCGACACCGGCCAGGTCAAATGGCATTTCCAGTTCACACCGCACGATGGATCGGACTGGGATGCAACGCAAGTCCCCGTGCTGGTCGACTTGGATTGGAACGGCAGTGAACGCAAGGCCATGCTCTGGGCCAATCGCAACGGTTTTTTTTATGTGTTGGATCGCATCACGGGCCGTTTCCTCTCCGGCAACCCGTTCGTCAAGCAGAACTGGACCGCCGGCTTAGACGAGAATGGCCGGCCGATTCGCCTCCCCAGCAAAGAAGGTGCTCCGGTAAATCCGGGCAACCAAGGCGGAACGAACTGGTATTCTCCTTCCTTCAGTCCGCACACAGGTCTTTTCTACGTTACGGCTTGGCTGGATACCTTTGCGACGTACTTGCGTACGCCCAGTGCCTACGCGCCCGGCAGAAGGTACACCGGCGGATCGTACAAATCGCCGCTTCCCTCTATTCGCCGCGGCCCTATCAACACTTGGACCGCAGAGGCTGGCCATGGAGCGGTTCTTGCGATTGATCCCCATACGGGCAAACAACAATGGGCGTTTGAGACTCAGGACGTCAGCGACAGCGGAATTCTGACCACGGTGTCCGACCTCCTCTTCACGGGAGGACGGGAAGGCTATTTCTACGCACTCGACGCACGGACAGGGGCGCTACTCTGGAAGTCGACGGTCGGAGGCACGGCCGCAGCAAGCCCAATGAGTTACGAAGTTGACGGCAAACAGTACGTCGCCATTGCCGCGGGCCATTCTCTTTTCGTGTTCGCTCTGCGCAACTAGGCTGTCCGATTTCCATGGCGCGTTGAGGCTGGACTGGCGCTATCCTCAGCTTCAACTTGCCAGCGTTCCTCGTCGATCTTGCCGACTCAACGGGGATCTCTGCGCTTACACCAGGGAAGTAACACTGTCTGAGGGACAAGACAATACAGCAGAGACCATTGTGAGTTGAAAAAATTCTCTTGACAGATTCGAAGACTCGTTATAGTAATTGCCTGCGAGGTTTAGCGACAACTAGTTCATAAGGGAACCGTTAGTCGGCCAGCAACCTTCAAGGTCGTTGGAGTCTGCTGGTCAGCTAGCACCACGCCGTCAATGCTTGCCGGTAACAACCGGACAAAGCGTGGCCTTTATGACTTGCTTCGTGCGAACTAAGTGAGCCGAAGAAAAAGGGGAAAGAGATCAATGCCAATTAGTTCGAGACGAAAGTTCCTAAGTGCCGGGATATCCGGAATGGTGTATTTGTCCTGGAGAGGCTCGCGCCTGAAGGCGAACCCTCTGGGCATGCCCGTCGGGTTTCAGATTTATGGGGTAAGGGAACAAGCCTCAAAGGACCTTGAAGGCACTCTCAAGCAAGTAGCCGCCCTCGGATACAAGCGCGTCGAGTTATGTTCCTTCCCTGGATATGTGAACTCTGGTTTCGGCGCGCTGGCAAGCATGAAGGCTGCCGATGTCCGTAAAGTTATCCAAAATGCCGGCATGGGCGCCGAAAGCTGCCATTTTCAATTTAGGCAGTACGAAGACGCAGCCATTGGCGAGAATATCGCGTACGCAAAGGAACTGGGACTCAAATACATGATCATGTCGTCTCCCAGAGAAGGCGCGCAGAAGCCAAACGTGACGATGGACGATTGGAAGTGGAATTTCGACCACATGAATAAAGTCGGTGAACGCGTTAAGGCTGCGAGTATGCAGTTTGGCTACCACAATCACGGTAACGAGTGGAAGACGATCGACGGCGTGCTGGTCTATGACGAGTTATTGCGAAGCGTGGACGCGAAACTCGTTCAGCTGCAGATGGATTTGGGTGGCGTGGTTACTACCGGGCACAATCCCATTCCCTATTTGGAGAACAACCCTGGTAGATTCTGCTCACTTCATGTCAAGGATGCCAAGACGGGCGAAACAGGGCATGGCTCCGTAGAACTGGGTCAGGGCGATATTGACTGGAAAAAACTGTTTGTGGCGGCGAAAAAGAGTGGCGTCCGAAATTACTTCGTTGAGATGGAAGTGCGGCCCCCAAAAGATCCGGTGGAGGCGCTACGTGTCAGCTACGCCTACCTTCATCAATTGTCAGTTTGATAAACACTTGCGCAGTGCGAGTTTTAAACACCCAGCGCGCGCATTTGAGAGTTTGGTGTGTTTGTGTGGCTCAGTGCATTAACGAAGGGTAAAAAGGGGTTCTTCCATGTTACGAAGATTGTCAGTAGTCTTCTGTCTGTTCTTATTTGCCGTCATACCCGGCCTCGTAGCCCAGGTAACGACGGCCGATGTTGTGGGTACAGTGTCGGATAGCAGTGGAGCGGTCCTGCCTAAAGCGACCGTAACCATCGAAAATCTGGATACACACGATGCGCGATCCGTTACCACTAACGAATCGGGGGAATTCGCCCTTACGTTTTTGCAGATCGGCAACTACAACCTGAGGGTGAACGCCGCAGGGTTCAAGGAATTCTCGGTGCCTCTTCTTAGTTTGAATTCAGGCGACCGAAAGCGACTCGATGCGCAGATGTCAGTCGGAGAGAGGATGGAGAAGATTGAGGTGCAGGCGCAGGCCACGGCGCTTCAAACCGAAAGTTCTGAGGTGGCAACGCTTGCCACGAATACCGCAGTTCAGAATTTGCCTCTCAACGGGCGTAACTTTGCAAAACTCGTGCAATTGGTGCCCGGAGGCTCCGAGGGTGCTCAAAACGATATCCGGAGCGGTACGCGTCCCGATGACCGTCGCCAGTCCTCAGCAGCATCCGTGGGCGGAGCAAGTAGGGTCAATTTCTTGATCGACGGAATGGACAACAACGACCGAACGATTTTTACGATCATTGTACGACCCTCCATCGACGCCATCCAGGAAATGAACATAAGGACGAACTCGTTCACCGCGGAAGTCGGACTCACAAATGGGGCTGTTGTAAACCTGATCACGAAGTCCGGCACTAACGCCACCCATGGAACCCTCTTCGAGTTCTTCCGGAACGACAAATTGGACGGCAAACCATTTTTCGCGGCGCCAGGTCCAAATCCGGAATTCCGGCTTAATCAGTATGGCGGTAGCGTTGGCGGCCGTATACGGAAGGATAAGACCTTCTTTTTTGGAGATCTCGAAAGATACAGTCAGCGGCAAGGAAGGCCTTACCTGGCTACGGTGCCTACGACCGCGATGGTGCAGGGAAATTATGCGGGTGTGGCCACGATTTTCGACCCCATGAGCACAAAAGCAAATCCAAATAATTCTTCCGGATTCGTGCGCACGCCCTTTGCAAATAATCAGATTCCCACCGCTCGCTTTGACCCGGTCGCCGTCAACTTCCTCAAGCTATATCCCGCGCCGAACTTACCTGGTCTGGCCAACAACTACAACTCAGACTTCGTGAGAAAACAGGACTCGAGTACATTCGATATCAAGGTGGATCATCATTTCAACGAGGCGAATTATTTGTTTGGCCGCTTTTCTTACAACAACACCACCACAGTTACTCCGCAGGTGTTACCAGAAGTGGACGGAATTTTTCCCACTGGTAATGCCGGTATTTTTCCGGGACCGGCGCACCAGGATGCAATGAGCGCTCAGCTCAATTTCGTGCATACTTTCAATCCAAACTTTCTGATGGAGTTGAAAGGTGGCTATGGCCGCTTCGCCCTGCGATCCGTGCCGTTCAATCAAGGCAACAATGTCAACGGCAAACTCGGACTAGCGAACTCGATCTCCGATCCTAACAACTCTGGAATGGCCTTGATGCAACCTTCCGGATATGAGACCTTAGGTGACGGCTCTTTTATCCCCCTGATTCAATTCGACAATGTCTACCAGGAGCACGCCAGTTTTACAAACATACGAGGAAAGCATGTGATCAAATTCGGCGCCGACTTGATCCGCCGGCAATGGACCGTTTATCAGAGCGGGTATCCGCGCGGCCAGTTCTCGTTTGATGCGAATGCTACCAACGACCCTTCGGGTTTGCTTGCCGGTTCAGGCAACTCCATTGCCTCCATGTTGCTCGGATATCCGGGTAGCATGCAGGTTTATCTGCAACCCGTCTTACCGGGATACAGGGCGTGGGAGGTGGGCGGCTACTTCCAGGACGACTGGCATGTTAACTCATGGCTAACGCTGAACATCGGGGCTCGGTATGACGTTTTCACTCCAGAAACCGAAGTCGCGAATCGGCTATCGAACCTTAGCCTTGCTACTAGGGGACTGGTGGTAGCGGGAGTAAACACTTCGAACACCGCTGGAGTCAGGACGGATTGGAGCAACATAGCGCCACGCTTCGGCTTTGCAGCGCGGCTTCCGTTCAAGATGGTCTTTCGCGGCGGCTTCGGCATGAGCTTTTTCCCGAATAATGGCGGAAATGGTTCGCAAATGAAAAATGCACCGTTTACTTCAGGAGCCGCCATAGTCAATAGCACTACGCAGCCGACCTACCAAATAGCGCAGGGCTTGCCGCCTGCGGTGGCGCAAGACCCCAGCAATCCAAGCGGATTGATCTATGCTCTCGCGGGTAATTTTGTGTCCACCTACGGAGAGCAGATCAGCGCTTCGTTGCAGAAGGAATTTGCCGGGAACCTTTTAAGTGTCGGGTACTCAGGGCAACTCACGCGGCACAACGTTATTATTCCGAACATCAATCAGCCTCTACCGGGTCCGGGAACCATTGCGCCGCGGCGGCCATTCTACTCAACGATGCCCAATGCGACGTCAATCAATTACAGCACCAGTGACGGCAATTTGAATTATCACTCATTGCAAGTTGTTATTGAGCGTCGCTTACGGAGGGGCCTTACCTTAACTGGAAATTACGTCTGGAGTCACGCGCTGCAGAGCGGAGCAGGAACTCAGGTCATTACAAATTACGCGTTGGATTACGGCAGCGCGCCGTTAGATGTTCGCCACCGCTGGGTTGGACAGGTTAACTATCAACTCCCGTTCGGCTCCTCGCTAAGCGGCTTCAGCAAAGTGTTGATTCAAGGATGGCAGGTCAACGGGATCGGTGTATGGCAAACCGGCATGCCGTTCACTGTGACAAATAACACCTCGCGCGTTAACACCGGTAGCGGCGATCGTCCCAATCGCATAGCGAACGGGACGCTGGATAACCCGACTATCCAGAAGTGGTTCGACACGTCGGCATTCGTTGCCCAACCGCTATATACACCAGGCAATTCGGGAGTCTTTATCCTTACCGGACCGCCCTCGCGATATCTGGACGTATCCTTGTCTAAAGATTTCCGAGTCAGAGAAACCGCGACTCTCCAGTTCCGTACTGAATGCTTTAATATCACCAACACGCCGAACTTCGCTAACCCGAACGCTGCGTTGGGGACTGCCACATTTGGCACTGTGAGCGCCTTGTCGGTCTTTGCGAACCCAAGGCAGATTCAGTTCGCCCTGAAGTTTCTCTTTTGATGGGCGCCAAGCATCCATCGAGTCATCCGAATCTGATCATGCGCCGCTTGCTCATTTCGATATTGTGGGGCCTCCCGCCAATTTGGCTGGCGGCCCAAGCTCTAAATCCCAGTGCACTTCTTAAGCCAACGCTAGATTCCTGGCCGACCCACAACGGTGACTACAGTGGACGCCGGCACAGCCCGCTAAAACAAATCAATGCCGAAAATGTGAGGGACTTGTCGCTCGCCTGGGTTCGTCCCGTTGATTTTGGCCCCGTCTCAACAGGGCCCAAAGCTGCCGCGGGCCGCCAGATCAAGTCGACTCCCCTACTTGTGAATGGGGTGCTCTATTTTTCTGTTCCCGATGATGTCTGGGCAGTCGATGCGCGCAACGGTCGCGAATTATGGCATTTTCGATGGCCGCCAAACGAGGGTAACCATGTCGGAAATCGTGGCGTCGGGATCTACGGCAGCTGGCTCTATTTCATGACGCCGGACGACTATCTTGTTTGTTTGAACGCGAAAGACGGGAAGAAGCGCTGGAGTGCGCAAATCGCCGACGTAAAGGCAAATTGGTTTTCGACAATCGCGCCTGTGATTGTGGGCAATCACATCATTGTCGCCCCGGGGAACGACGACGATATCAGGTCGTTTATTGAATCCCGCGATCCC
>DATHIZ010000476.1:0-4330 GCA_035316385.1 Bryobacteraceae bacterium
TGTCGAGAGTCCCATGGGCGGAATGCTGAACTGAGAGTCCTTACTCGCGCTGCCCAGCAAATAGAAGATCATCGAATGAATCACCGTCTGCAGTTGCGGGTCACCCTCCACCTGGATGTCCGTTTCCCAGAGTTCATGCCAGGCGGCCGCGTGCTCCTGAACCAGAACCGCGTATCCGCGCGCACGGCTCTCACGAGCTTTCATGGCGGCCTTTTCAGACACCTCCGAAGCGTTCAACCCCGACACCATCGCGGCGTATTTGTGGAATACGTATGGGCGCCCCGCACGCGCCGAAAAGGACAGCTCCACTCCGCTCGCGTCGTTCGATTGCTGCCTGACCGCCTGCTTCGAATCGAGGCCATCCGGCCAGTCGACCTCGACCGCTTCCGCTACCAGCGTCTTCTTCCCCTCGGCCTCTGCCAGCATCTGCAACAGACCGCCGTTCCCTTGCAGTTGAGCCGAGCTCTGCCGGGGCGCCATGTAGCCGGGATACCAGATCGCCCATTGGTTTCGAGCCGCTTCACCTTCCAGCTTCTCAAGCTTGTCCATCAGGTAGCGTTTTGGCGGCGGCGGCGCGCGCAATGGAAGCCTGACCTTAACCGCCCCCGCGAAATGAGGAGTTATTTGAACCTGCACAACACCCAGAGCTGAATCCCGGCGCGAGACGAAAGTCTCGACCGCAATCGTCATCGCACGGTCGCCATCCACCCACTCATACTGCGTGCGCAAAGTGCCGTCGTACATGTTGAGGGTCTGGCGATAAGAACGGATTGACTGAGGGCCGGGGCTGGCGCTGTTCAGCCAGACCCGGCCGTTCCAAACATCCACCTCGTTCCATTCCGGCAGAAGCGCCAGACGCTCCACATCGCCCGGAGCGTGGTCGTAGACGTTCGCCATGAAGCACTCCGCGGCCCGAGTGCCCAGTTGCGAGCTGGATTGCCCGATCAACCCGTTCCCGAGGTACGTTCGCGTGTAGGGCGCCAAATCGCGCGCCTCGAGCAGGAAAGTCGAATCCGCGCCCTGCGCCATGCCAGCCATGGCCGCCAGCAACCAGACCGCTTTCATGACTCGCCTACCAGCCAAGTCGCAGCCCGAACTGCATGTTGCGCATGGGCGCCGTAATGGCAGTGATCTGCCCCGCATTTCCTGTATCGACGTTTGCATTCGGCAGAGCCAGGTTCGTGTTGTTCCAGGAGTTATACACGTCCCAGCGGAACTGCAGATTCGTCCGCTCAGTCAGTGCGAAGTTCTTCGACAATCCCCAGTCCGCCGAGAACAGCTGCGGACCGCGCAGTGAGTTCCGCGAGGCGCCGCCGAACGTATAGAGTGCCGGAACCGAATAAACTGCCGGATTGAACCACTGATTCCGGTTGTTCGGCGTGCCGGCGAACGCATCGCCGGTCTGGTCCGGACGCGTGGTTTGGTCGGAATTGAGCGAAGCGCTGTTGCTCAGCGTCGGAGAGAACGGGAGGCCGCTTTCCCACGTTGTGATGCCCGAGAATTGCCAGCCTTCGACGAGCCTGCGCAGCACGCCGTGGACATCTGAGAGATACGCTCTGCCGGGCCCGAATGGTAAATCCCAGGTGTGCGCCAGCGTGAACACGTGCGCGCGGTTGAAATCAGACGGACCATAATCCGTACGAGCGTTGTACTGATTGGTCGCCAGACCACCAATAAAACCAAAGTCCAGGGACTTTGAAAACGTGTACGAAGCCAGCAGCGAATAGCCGGAGCTGAACCGCTTCTGGCCGCGGATCTGCAGAGCGTTGTAGTTACTGCTTGTGCAGTCGCACTTATCGAAGATCGGATCGGTCAACCCAAATTGAGCGAAAAGCGGGCGCCGCAGATTTATGTTGGCGCCAGGTCCGGGAATGGCCGAATTGAGGTTGAATCCACCGTTCAGGTGCCGCCCCATGTTGCCGACGTACGCCAGGGCCAGATTGAGTCCCGACGGGAGCTCGCGTTCGACCGTGACGTTCCACTGGTCCACCGAAGGGATCTTCTGATTGGGAGGGATATAGGCCGGATTGATGCCGTTCGGCAGCGGCAGACGGCCGTTCGCCGGAATTACAGGAAACACTGCCGCGGGCGGTGCTGTTGTCAGCGGAAATACCGGTTGAAATGGCGACGTGGTAGGAATGAACTGGGTGATTACGGAGGGATAAACATCGGCTGCGACGTTGTTGAATGTCCAGCCGAACGTTCCCGCGAAGAAGCTGCGGCCGTAGCCGGCGCGGACTACGGTCTTGCTGTTCAGTGCGTAAGCGATCGCAAAACGCGGCGCGATGTTCTTCCACTGGGTCTCCGAATTCCCGGATTGGGATATTCCGCCGACCCCAGGGATCAGCACAGTGTTGGTGGTCACGTCATATCGTCCGCCTTGACCGCTGTTTTTCGAGTAATCCGGGAACCACGTATCCCACCGCACGCCGACGCTCAACGTGAGTTTCGACGTTACCCGCCAGGTATCCTGAACGAAATAGAACATGCGGTTCTGCCGGTCCTCCTGGTCGTTGGAGATCTGCGAGAACCGGCGGAATTGGCTTGGCGAGCCCAGGAGGAAGGAAGCGAGGCCAAGTCCGCCGGTCGCGCTCGGGCCCAGCGAGGTCACGCCCGGATTGAAGTCATAAACGCCGGCTCGATGACTGTCGCTCGGGAGCCGGCGGTTCGTTGCCAGCTCGATATTGGCGCCGAACTTGATGGTGTGATTGCCTTTGATTTTCGTCCAGTTATTTACGAAATCAATCAGTAGTTCGCGTTCATGAAGCGGGCAATTGCAACTGTAGCCCAACGAGAATCCGCCGTTACCGTTGATGTTCAGGTCCGGGAGTCCGAACGTATCCGGTCTGCCCGGAATATTCAGCCCGGGGATCCCGATCTGATCGGCCAGCGTCTGATTGATATCGAGCGGGTTGCCTGTAACGTCGTACTGTGAAACTCCGAACCGCGCCTCGGTCAGCAGTGTGGGGCTGAAGTTGTAGCTGGCAGAAAGAGCGCCGCTCTGGTTCAGTGCTTGGGATGCGCCGGTGAATCCCCACGCCGCAAAGGCCGGCCCGCCGTAAAGGCCGAATGGACCGGGTGCAGTGACATCGGCTTTCAGAAGGCTGTATTTGGCGAAAGTGCGCAATTTGTCTGAGGCGTAATAGTCGCCTCTGACGTCGCCCTGATGCGTGTCGAACTGTTCCACCTGGCTGGCGCTGTAGTTGGGAGCGGAGGGATTAGTTGTTGTGAGATTCGGCAGGGGCAGGGCGTTCATTAGTGCCGTAGCCGGCGACGAGATCCGGCTGGGGGGGATGATACCTCCGGTAAACAGTGATCGACCCGAGCCATCTGCATTCCCGGTGCTGGGATCGTAGATGGGGACACCGAGACTGCTGAGATTGCCGGTACGTTCAGCGGGGGTGGGTACGCGCACGGTTTGCGATGCACCAATACGCCTTAAAGTGCCCTGATAATCGGCAAAGTAGAAGAGTTTATCCGTGATGATTTTTCCGCCAATCGATCCACCGAACTGGTTGTAGCGGAGCTCCGGCACACCGCGATGTGGTGGCGCGGGAGTGCCCGGGTCATGCAGTCCCTGAGTGAGCGGATCACGGGACTGTGTGACATTGTTTTGCAGATACTCGAACAGCGAGCCGTGCAACTGATTAGCGCCCGATTTGGTCTGCACGAGGACTACAGAGCCGCCTGCCTGCGTGAACTCGGCATCGTAGTTGCTGGTCAGAACGTTCGTTTCGGAAACCGAATCCACCGGAGGATTCACGATTACGATTCCCAGCACGGCGTCATTGTTATTCATGCCATCCAGCAGATAGTTCGTTCCGGCGAACGCCTGCCCGTTAGTGTTTACCAGCGTCGACTGCTGGGGATTTTCCGCAGGGGAATGCTGGTAGGTGTTTAGTGTAGCTCCGGGTACAAGCAGAGTCAGATTCGTGAAGTTGCGGTTGAGGAGCGGTATTTGGTTGGCCTGTGGGCCACTCAAAGTAGTGGTGACCTCCGCGCTGTCGGTCACCAGTGCGGGCGGTGCTCCGGAAATGGTCAGCTGCTGCGTCTCGCTACTAAGCACGAGCTGAACATCGACTCGCGAGCTGCCCCCGACGCTTACTGTAATGTTCTCCTGTACAAATGGCTGAAAGCCGCTTCCCTCAACAGTGATCCGGTAATGCCCGGAAGCCAGTTGTGTCTGGGTGTAGTTGCCGGATTCGTTGGTGCGAACCTCCGTAGTTATATTCTGATCCCGATTCAGAATAGTCACCTTGGCATCCGGGACCACCGCTCCAGAACTGTCGGTAATTGTTCCGAAGATGCCGCCCGAGGTCGCCTGGCCCGG
>DATHIZ010000477.1:0-17227 GCA_035316385.1 Bryobacteraceae bacterium
ACCAGGGATTGTTCTCGGGGGAAATCAGCTTGAATGTGTTTTTACGAGGGGGTTCCTGATAGGACTTAATGAGTAGCGACGGCGGAGTCGCCAGACAGAGAAGGAGATCACTCCCCGGGCCGACCATGGAACCCCAGAACTCGTCGAAAATCGGGTCGAGCCTGTTTGGCGGCTGAAACAAGAACAATCGCGCACAGAGCCCGATGATGACCGCCACAAGCAGCAGATTCAAACCGAAGCGCTTGAAGAAGGAGTCAGCAGGCGGATTGAGTACCGGCGCGGGGGCAGGGCTAACCAGACTGATGGAGGAGGATGCTGCTTCTTCGCGCGCCGGGTTCGTTTCGTAAAAATAGGGTGTATAGGAACCCTTCCGGAGGCCGATCCGGATCTTTGCGTGAGGGTTCTCCACTTCGTAGAACTGCTCCAGCTTTTGCCGCAAATCATGGGCACGGCCACGCACGCCGGAATCGGCGGCCGGAGAATAGTCGCGCGGGCGGCCCAGCGCCTCCGTACCGATGGAATACTCCGTGATCTCGTCCGCGCGGCCGGCGTCTTCCATTTCGCAAATATAGCGAAGGAACTTCCTCAGCTGGTCGGCGCGTGCCAGCACCTGGCTGCGCAAGACCAATTCCACAGCCTGCTGCTTCTCTTCAGAACTAAGCGTGTGTTCCGGCAGGGTCCGCATTTGGTCTAGCGGAGATTCTATCACCCGTTAGCCGACCGTTACGCGTCGAAATCCCCGTCTCCTAACGTTTTGTAACTAGAGGCGGCTTGAAAATGCACGTTGGCCGCCGCATGATTTGCACCAGGGAGGTGAACCGTGCATGTTCACCGTGGGGTTACAGGAATTCTCTTACTCTGTTGTGCCGTGTTTCCCATTCGCGCGCAAGTCATTTCCAGCGCGGAAATTAGGGGGCTGGTCACCGATAGCAGCGGTGGCGTGTTGCAGTCCGCGAAGGTTTCGCTCGAGAACCTGGACACACATCTTACGCAAACGGCTCCTGTCTCGTCGAGCGGTGAGTACCTTTTTACCGCGCTGACGATCGGGCACTACCAGCTGCGAGTGGAGGCGCCAGGTTTTAAGACATATGAGATAGCTGCACTAACGCTGGCCTCGGGCGACAAGGCGCGCGAAGACGTCACGATGCAGGTGGGCGCCGTCAGCGACAGCGTGCAAGTACAGGGGCAAGCTCCCGCGCTCCAGACAGATAGTGCGACCTTCGGGACACTGGTGACGACGCGGGCAGTGCAGGATCTTCCGCTGAACGGCCGTAATTTTATGACGCTGGTGCAACTGACCGCGGGCGCCACGGAGGGGCTGGCCAGCAATACCCTGAGCGGCAACCGGCCCGATGACCGCAGGCAAAGCTCTGTCCTGGTGATTAACGGAGCCAGCGTGCCCAACTGGCTTCTGGACGGCATGGACAATTTTGAACGCATCCAGAACGATATCGTGGTGAAGCCTTCGGTTGACGGCATTGCCGAAATCCGGGTGCTGACGAATAACTTCGACGCATCCATCGGCCGCTCCGCCAACGGCGTAGTTTCCATTATTACCAAGTCAGGGGGCGATGCTTTTCACGGCACACTATATGAATACCTGCGCAACAACGCGATGGACGCACGGAACTTCTTTGCCCGCGTGAATCCGCCGTATCGTTTCAACGATTTCGGGGGCAGCATCGGCGGACCGATTAAGAGGAACAAGACATTCGGCTTTTTCGACTATGAGCGCTATTTCCTGCGCCAGGGCCAGACCTACACGGCAACGATCCCGACGCTGGCCATGCGAAACGGGAATTACAACGGCGTCGCGACGATCTACGATCCGAATACGACTTCGCCAAATCCCAGCAAGCCGGGTTCGTTTATTCGAACGGCCTTTCCCAACAACACCATACCCACCAGCCGGATTAGTCCGGTGGCGACGAACTTCATGAACCTGTATCCGGCCCCGCAAACCGGCGGCCTGGTCAACAATTACTCCTCGGCTTTAAAGAAAACACAGAATTACGACACGTACGACATTCGGGTCGATCATCATTTTAACGAGTTGAACACGTTTTTCGGCCGCTATTCGTACAATGACGGCACGACCTATACACCGGGCGCTTTTCCCACGGTGAATGGAATCGACCCGGGCGGGAATGCGGGCGTATTTCCCGGAACAGCGCTGCAACGGTCACAGGCGGTCCAGGCAAATTATGTGCATATCTTCACTCCGGCGGTTCTGTTGGAGCTCAAGGCCGCATTCCAGCGCTTTGCTTTAAATTCACAGCCGGTGGGTTTGGGACAGAATCTGGCGACACAGTTCGGGATTCCCGGCGCCAACCACGACGAAGTCAGTTCCGGGCTGCCGCTGATGCAACCGGCAGGTTATGAAACCCTGGGAGGCGCTTCTTTTATTCCGCTGATCGAGTTTGAAAATACGTTTGCTTATACCGGCTCGCTTTCCTGGACGAGAGGCGCGCATAGCTTACGCATGGGCGCGACCTTGCTTCGACGGCAAGTCATCGATACACAAAGTTCGTATCCACGCGGGGCGTTCAACTTCGACGGAAATGCCACGAATGACCCCTCCGGAGCTGTCGTCTCCGGAAATGCGATTGCTTCCTGGCTTCTGGATTATCCCTCCGTCGGGCAGCTCAACCAAAACCTGGGTTGGAACGGCTACCGGATGTGGGAGCCGAATGTATGGTTCCAGGATGACTGGCGGGTGAATCGCAAGCTGACGTTGAATCTGGGGCTGCGGTATGACGTGTTCACGCCGCTGACGGAAGTAAACAACCAAATCTCTAATTTCGATCCATCCACCAATAAAATTATCGTGGCGGGAGTGAACGGCGTATCGAGTACGGCGGGCGTGCAAACCGACTATTCGAACGTCGCGCCGCGCTTCGGCTTCGCTTATACGCCGATGCGGAGCATGGTGATTCGCGGCGGCTTTGGAATCGCGTATGTTCCCGAAAATGCGAATTCCAACGGCCTTCTGAAGAATCCGCCGTTCACCAACGGCTATTCGTACATCAACGACCAGATCTTCCCCACGCATACGCTGGCGCAGGGCTTCCCTCCCCCGCAGCCCGAGACCCTAACGAATCCAACTACGGGCCTGATTGCCGTTGCGGCGGATTTCCGGTCCACCCGGGTCATGCAGTACAACTTAACCGTGCAGAAAGAATTCGCCGGTAACGTAGTGAGCGCGGCTTATGTGGCTGCACTGACGCGCCACGCGATTCTTGCCCCGAACATAGATCAGCCGTTGCCCGGTCCGGGGAATGTGGATATACGGCGTCCTTACTATTCCCTGTTTCCAAACATTTCCACCATCTCGTACTTCACAGCGGGCAATAGCGCGAATTACCATTCCATGCAGCTGCTTTTTGAGAGACGTTTGCATCGTGGACTGACCATCAATTCCAACTTCGTGTGGGCGCACGCGCTCACCGGCGGCGCTCCGGGGCAGTTGATAAATAACTGGAGCCTGGAGCACGGCAGTACTGGGACGGATATCCGCCTCCGTTGGACGTTCACGGCGAATTACAGGCTGCCGTTCGACAAGGTGTCAAATGGGTTCTTGAAGCATGTCATCGGCGGTTGGGATCTGAATGCGATCGCGGTTGTAGCGAGCGGCTTGCCGCTTACGGTGACCAATGCCACGCCGCGCGAGAACATATCCAGCGCGGCCACACAACCTGGCGGCGTAGCGGTTTCCGACCGGCCAAACCGGCTTGCCGGCTGTTCCGGATACGCCACAAACCCCGTCATCACTCACTGGCTGGATGCCGCTTGTTTTTCACCCCAGGCGCTCTACACCGCGGGCAATTCGGGACCCAACATTCTTTATGGGCCACCCAACCGGCATCTTGATCTTTCGCTGTTTAAATCTATTCCGATCAAGGAAGCAATACAGGTGCAGTTTCGCGCCGAGGCCTACAATATTACTAATACGCCGAGCTTCGCAAATCCAGCGGCGGCGTTTGGCAGTTCGTCCTTTGGCGTGATCAGTGGAACAGTAGGCACGCCGCGGCAGCTCGGGCTCGCCTTGAAGCTTTTGTTCTGATGCCGCAAGTATTATTTCGGGACAGGAAACATTCAGTATGGCGAGGAGATTTTACAGAGTATGAGACGACTTCACAAACGTTGGACGGCGCTTGGATTAGCATTTGGATTTTTGATTGGGCCGGCCACGATACTGGGGCAACAGCCGCAGAGCGATGCCCAGCGCCGCGCGGAACACGCGGCTCAAGTAGCAGCGGAGGAGAAGGCGCACCCGACGCTGGCCATCGGTTCCCAGGCTCCCGATTTCAATTTGCCGGGCGTCGATGGCAGAAAGCACAAGCTAAGCGAGTATAAGAACTTTCCATTTCTGGCGATCCTGTTCACTTGTAACCACTGCCCTACCGCGCAATTGTATGAGGGCCGAGTGAAAAGCCTGGTGGAGGAGTACCGGCCGAAGGGTGTGGGGTTTGTGGCTATCCAACCGAATGCGCCCGCTGCCGCATCGGCTCGTGAGCTCAATTATACGGACGTAGATGACACGCTGGACGGCATGATGATCCGCGCAAAGCACCGTCACTTCGATTTTCCGTATCTTTACGATGGCGACACGCAGAGCACTGCGGAAGCGTATGGGCCAAAGGCCACGCCGCACATTTTCATCTTCGACAAGGACCGCAAGCTGCAATTTGAGGGACGCATAGACAATAACCAGCGCGAATCGCTGGTGAAAACGCAGGACACGCGCGCTGCACTCGATGACATGATTGCCGGCAAGCCGGTCGCCGTGCCGAAGACCGCGGTCTTCGGTTGCGCTACGAAATGGAAAGATCAGGTGGAAATGAAGCAGCGCGAGACAAAGCTGTTCCAGTCCCAACCGGTGGACCTCGAGATGGCGACTCCGGAAGTTCTGCAGAAGCTGCGTTCGAATCCAACAGGCAAGACCCTCATGATCAATTTCTGGGCCACCTGGTGCGGACCGTGCGTGGAGGAGTTTCACGATTTGCTCGACACTTATCTGTGGTATCGGAGCCGCGACTTCGAATTGGTAACCGTCTCGACCAACACGCCCGATGAGAAGGCGGATGTACTGAAGTTTTTGAAAGACGAGCACTCGGGTGTCCGCAACCTGCTCTTTTCCAGCGACGATACCTACGCTCTGCAGGCGGCATTCGATTCGAAGTGGGATTCCGGCGTTCCGTTCACAATAGTGATCGCTCCAGACGGGAAGGTAATTTATCGCGAGGCGGGTGAAGTACACCTGCTGAAGTTGCGCCGCGCGATTCTGGCGACTTTACCCGAGAAGGGGTACATCGGCAACAATGCCTATTGGGCAAGCGATAACTAATGTTGATTCTGTCGAGAGCGTGCGCCTGCCCTTGAACTTTTTTTATACACCAGCATGAGCAAACACATTTTACTGACGATTGTCTGCCTAGGAACGGCGGCATTCATTATTCAAGGAAGGCAATCAAACCAGATTAAGAAAAGTCACATCACGGTTTACAACCTGCGGGATAAGTCGTCGAAAGTCATTTACACGGCCGATCAGTTGATCGAGGCGCCAAACTGGTCCCCCGACGGTAAGACTTTGCTTGTCAACACCAAGGGCGATCTGTGGAAATTGCCGGTTGACTCCGCGAATCCGGAATTGCAGAAGATCGACCTTGGCTCCATCTCCAGGTGCAATAACGACAAGGGGTTTTCTCCCGACGGAAAGCTGATCGCGCTTTCCTCTGGCGCGACCGGACACGGATCACAAGTTTATGTCGTTGCGTCGGAAGGCGGAACACCGAAATTGATCGTACCGGAGACACCCAGTTACTTTCATGGGTTCTCACCTGATGGACGCTGGCTGGCCGTTGTGGCGCAGCGCGACAAGAACTTCGACTTGTTTCGTGTTCCCGCTGAGGGAGGAACGCAGGAGCGGCTCACTTCCAACGCAGGTTACGACGATGGCGCCGAATATTCACCGGATGGGAAGTGGATCTATTTCAACTCCGATCGTTCCGGCAGTTGGGATATTTGGCGGATTCCGGCAAACGGAGGCGGCAAGGACGATAAAGACGCGCAGCAGGTTACGAACGACCAGGAGGAAGATTGGTTTCCGCACGCTTCACCAGATGGCAAATGGTTGGTGTTTGTCACTTTTCCAAAAGGCACCTCCGGCCACAACGACCATCTAAACGTGAAGATCCGCATGATTCCCTTGCCCGGCAAGAAGTTAAAACCGGCTACGATTCAGACCATTGCGGAATTCTTCGGTGGACAGGGAACGGTTAACGTGAATTCGTGGGCACCGGATTCCAGTAAGTTTGCCTTTGTCAGTTACGAGCAGTAAGTCAGGTAGGGCAGACGGCAAAGACCGGCTGCCCTACCCTCTGTGAACTAGCGGTATGCTACGAAGGAATTGAAGAAGAGTTTGAACGCCTGATAGCTTTGCGCCCGGTATTGCGGACGCAGGCCAAACAGGATGACGTGCCCGGAGCCTAGTTTGGCATCAACGATCGCCGCTTTACCGGCAATTAAGTTTGCTCCCAGTAACCAGCCAGAGGCCAGAATGTCACTTTCTGGGTAAGCGGCTACAACTGTTTGATCGCTGGTAAACGCGGGACTCTGTTCACTCCAGATGGCGATGTTTTGCGGGAGTCCGAGGGTCAACGGGCTATCCAAATTCAACTTCACGTTTAGCAGAGATCCGGGCGAGTAGAAGCCGCCGGCGCCACCAGCACGGCGTCCACCGCCTTGCGGAGCAGCACCGCCGTGAGACTCGTCTCCCCCGGCAGCCGCGACGCGGCTTTCGACCACGTTTGTCGCGGCTGCGCCCAGACTCTCGGTGCAAAAGTCGGTGGAATGGTTCAGGCAAACCAGCGTTCCGCCGTCGCTCGCAAATTGTTTCAGGGCTGCGATGCCGTTGTCGCCGACGCCGCCGGTGTACTCTTTCGGCATGCTTCCTTCTCTAAAACCGCGAGTGATTGTTTGAGCGGCCTGATCCGGGAAGACAATTACATCAAAGGACTGCTTGAGGCTGCCTTTTTGTATATCGGTATTGCTCACATTTTTGTAAGCGAAGCCGAACTTTTCCAGCAGCCAGCGGGTCCAGCCCTCATCCATGGCCGCGTTGTAGCTGCGGTACAACGCAACCCGCGGTTTGGCCAATTTCTTCCAGCCATCCCCTTTGTCCGCATCTGAAAAATCGCCCGTCTTAGTATTGCGCCAAACCGGCTTATTGGCATTCCAGAGTTTGTTCGCCGTCTCCCAGCTATCCGTATCGGAAGCGTTAAACGCAGTTAGAGAGGCTGCATCGAAAGGGAACGTTTCCTTGGTCAGCGATCCAGTGATGGGCGTGGTAACCGCCTTACTGTCCACACCAAAGAGGAGCGGCAAGGTTTCGGCCGTCGTATCGTAGGGACGCTGCGGCGGGCCACCCGGATACATGCGCAGATCGGGGTAGTCCTGCCGTTCCAGTAACGCCTTCGCCCAGCTGCTATACGGCTGCTGCATGAGGATCACATGGTCGCCGTTGGCCGCCTTGTTAATTTCCACCATGCCGAAGTTCAGTATTTCGAGCAGGTGGCGAGTAGCGCCGGGGTCGCGCTGCTGTGCCGGAATTACGAATGCGTAGGGGGTGGTGCGCGCTACGGCACGCTGGCCAACCTTATAGTAGTTGCGGACCATATCTTCACGGCGAAGAGAGGCGTTGTACAGGACGGATTCAAAGGCAACCATCTGATAGTCGACAATGTCGCGCAAATGCCAAGTGCCGCCAGGCCAGGGTTCGAGATGGTTCCAGCTCCTTTCCTGCGCGTTGTAGCCGAGCGGGTGCGTATCGAGCTGCTCCTTCGTCAGCGTGATCGGGGTTGCGAGCTTGGCGCTGGCCGATTCCGTCAGAATGCGAAGGCCATCGTGGAATGCCTGATAGTGGCGAGCGGGGCTCCAGAAGTCATATGCAGCGTGCACAGCCACGCCTTTTTTTCCATCAGCGGTCAAATCGGTCGCGACTGACAATCCCAGCAGGTTCATCTCCTGGGCGATGATTGGATCTATGTTGGGTTCAATGGGATCGAGCCATGGCGGAACGAAGATACGCGAAGCGTTTGCGCCCTGTTGATGCACGTCATACAGAATTTCGGGTAAATATTTGTTATAGACCTGGATAGTGTTGCGAGTCTCGGGCTGCGAGAACGTGTACCAATCGCGATTGTTATCGTGGCCAACATAATGATGATAGAGCTCCGGAGGCGACGTACCTTCGTAGGGAGTATCTAGCGTCTTGCGGTACCAGCGCGTTACGATGTCAACGCCGTCCGGGTTAATGGAAGGCATCAAAACGACAATAGTGTTTTGACGGATGGATTGGAATTTCGGTGACTGATCAGTCAGCAACTTGTAGGCAAATTCCACGGCGGTGTGCGTGGAAGCCACTTCCGTAGCGTGAATGGAACAGGTGATGAGAACTATGTTTTTGGCTTGGGGAATCAGCTGCTCGGCCTCCGCCTGAGAAGTGCGGCGGGGATCTGCCAGGCGGCGTTGAATTTCCAGATATTTATCCAGGTTCTTTAAGTTTTCAGGCGAGCTAATGGTAGCTGCAATAAACGGCCGGCCTTCCGCCGTCTTGCCGATTTCCTCCACTTTGATGGATGGGCTGGATTTTCCAAGCTTATAAAAGTACGAGACTACCTGGTCCCAATCTAGTAAGACGCGGTCCACGCCGATCGGATGACCGAAATGGCTCTCGGGCGTGGGAATGGCAGCAACGCTCGTGAACACTGCCGCCAGGAATAAAGCTATGAATCGAAGCATATAGTGTTTTATTTGTCGTTTCTATTGACTTACCGCGGGCGTTCGCCGTGCTTCGGGAGACTTGGCCGGCTCCAGTAACAGGTCATCCGTCGATGTGCTACTTAATCCGTATTTCGGCTGGGTGTATTTTTCCAGGAAGACTAATTGCTTTCTCCAGGCATCCAGCCGGTGTTCCCGCTGCGAAAAACCATGTAACTCGCCCGGATAAGTGAAGTAATAGAAAGTTTTTCCGTGTTGTTTCAGGGCACGCGTGAACTGCGCCGATTCATAAGGAGGAACTTGCGGATCATTTTCCCCGTGCATGATGAGGAGCGGAGTCTTTATCTTTTCAACGTCCAGCAAGATATCCGCCTTCCGATAGACTTCAGGCTTCTCAGCCGGGGGGCCACCCATCTTCATAGCCCAGCGAATCGCCGAGGGCCGATTGGTGCGTTCTAGAAAAGTCGTCCGGTCCACCACGCCAAACAGTTCGATGGCCGCCGCGAAGAGATCCGGATATTTGGTTACCGCATAGCCGACCATGGTTCCGCCGTGGCTTCCGCCGCCGATGGCCAGGCGCTTGGGATCCGCGAGACCCTGATCCACCAGGTACTGCGCACCCGCGGCGACATCGTCCATTTCGCCACCACCGCTGTCTTCTACGTTCATGTTGCGAAACTTTTCGCCATAGCCGGTGCTGCCACGATAGTTTGGCTCCAACACCACGTAACCTGCTTGCGCCAGATACTGCGCCCAGACATCCAGGCGGTTGCTGTCCTGCGCTTCGGGGCCGCCATGAATCCACAAAACTGCCGGATGCCGCTCCCCCGCTTTCAAGGCAGCGGGCTTGTAGAGAATTCCAGTGATGGCCAACCCATCCTTGCTCTTAAAGTGAACGGTCTCAGGCAGCCGCAAAGCCGCTTCCAGGTTCTTGGGAAGCGTGTGTGTAAGATAGGCGGGCTGGCCGGAACCGGTTAGGTCAACGAATGCAAGATCGGCCGACTCCACGGGCGAGGAACGATGAAAATAGATGCGCTTGCCGTCCGGCGACCACTCCGGATCCGACTCGAGGCCAGCATCCTGAATCCGGGCCAATCTGTGCGGCTCAGAGCCATTTATTGGCGCGATCCAGATCGATCGCGCTTCCAAACTGCCCCGGCTTGAAACAACCGCTATAGATTTGCCGTCCGGGGAAAACTTCGGAGATACATCTTCCCATTCGCCATGAGTCAAAGCTTTGGGCTCGCCACCCGCGACAGGCAGCACATAAACGTTGTCCCAACCGTTGGTCTGCAGCACGATGGCCAGAGAGCGGCCGTCCGGAGACCACTGCGGATTTCGCAGCGACCAACCGCCTCCGCGATCCGTGGGCGAGGTGTAGAGTATGCGCGGGTCGCTGGCTGCCTCGCCCGACTCCGGATTGAATTTCACCACGGCAAGTTTGCCGCTGAAGTATTCAGGCGTGCGCTCAACGTAAGAAATTTGAGAACCGTCCGGAGACCAGGCCGCCGAACCCTGGTCGGCATTCGAATCGCTCAAGAAGTTGGTCGCCATCCCATCGCCGCGAACCACGATCAAGCTGTTGTGGCCGCGCCTTCCGGTTTCGTACAGAATCCACTTGCCCTTTGGCGACCACTGCGGACTACGATCGCCGGCGGTTCTGGGATCTCCGCTACCGGCAGCGGCAGAGGTGAGGCGCTTGGGCGTGCCGCCGGACACGGCGACGCTCCAAATACTTCCAGCGCTGACATATGCGATCACGCTTCCGTCGGGAGACCAATTCAACCCGTTCTTACCGCCGGCAGTACTGGTCAGCGTGACCGGCCAACCGCCGCTGGATGGCATCAGGACGATTTGACCGTTACGGACCAAAGCGAAGGTTTTGCCGTCAGGTGACAATGCGGTTTCACCGATTGGCTCAACGGAAAGGAGGTCTTCCAGAGTCAGCCGCGCCGCACCTGGAGCGGCGTTTGTTGCGCTCGCGCAAAGCCATACTACAAATAAGGTACTGCGGAGTCTTCGAAAATACGTACACATCTTGATTCCGGCAGGATAGCAGAGCAAACTCAGAACTGCCACTAATTCCCGATCAAGTTAGTTTAGTAGCTTGCTTAGGAGGGTCTACGGGATGGAAGAGTTCCACTACAACTGTGCGCCTCGATCTCGAAGAGTGGCGCAATGTCGAAAAGGAAGATTAGGGAGCGGGTTGGCAAGTAGCGAAGATCCGGGACCTTCAAGGAAGCACCAAAGAACAGCGCATCGATGCTATTCGCTGGCATCTGATTCAACTGGCACACTACGCCGCTCACACCAAAGCAGACGAATGGATGCGGGACGACGCATGGAGCAATCGCACTGGCCCGCAACCAGCTTCAGCACAGTGGCGATTTAATGGCAAGCCATATCTGGCAGAATGCGGACCATAAGAGAAGAGTCCCCAAGTCGATGTTCGTCGAAGATATCAGTTGCCCGGAAAATAAGCTATCTATCAACAAGGAAAGTCTCTTTCAATCAATAGATTTCGTCGATGATTTCGGCGGGTTTCTGCTATCCCACAGCACCGAGAGTTTCAAGATTCGGCACGTGTCACCTTTTGACGCATTCGAGCGAGTTGATGACTCCACTGCACTCGAACTACTGAACGAAGAGATCGACGAAGCACAGATTCCCTAGTGTGATTTTCGGGACCGGGGAAAGCGTCTCGCCTGCAAAGTGTTCACTTGCGCCGGGGAAAGCGTATCCATGCCATCTCTGTTCAGCGTCAAGGCTTTTGGTCATCTTGCCGCTTCAATCCGGCGGAAACTTGCGTAATTGTAATTGAGGCTCCGGGGACGAACATGTTTGTAGCCCGCATAGTTGATGAAGACTCTCGCCACGCCGTTCATCATGGAAAGCGGCGGATCACCCGGATGGTGGGCCAGCAGAACGTTGGCCTTTTCGGTGACCGGCAGAACGGCCTTGGGGAAGTAAGTGTAATTCGCCCAGATGTCATCGACGGAGTACTGTCGGTCAAACATCTGTTTTTCGACCTTCTCACGAAAATCGATCACGCTGAACTCGCGAGCCGCATAGCCTCGCGCGTCTCAATCATCTTAGTCGTGCAGGTGTTGCCGGGATGGAAGTCAATATGCGATGTGGGAATACTTAGCCGGCCGCAGTCGCGAAGAAAGGTGTTGAACTTATCAATGTCTTCGTCTCTGCCAGGCTGACCCACCTGAATTCTCCTGGCGCGATACGCAGTCGGAACCGATGCATGGCTGGGCTTTCGCGCAGCGGTTAAAGCAGATGTCCAAAGACGTCCTGCAAGTTGGGCTAGGTTCGCTATATCCCCCCTGCACAAGCTGATGAATTGCACGATTATTTTGAGCGCGAACTCGCGGCCGGAGCATCTCCCGAGACAACCACGCGCGCCGCGCTGGGTGTCGAGCGCGTGACGGAAGAATGCCGCCATGCACGCGGGACGGGACAAATCGAGGACGGCATCAAAGACCTCCAATTTGCCTTTCGAACCATGCGCCGGACACCTACATTTACAATGATGGCGATGGCTACGCTCGCGTTGGTCCGTTCCGGAATTACAATTCCGGGACGAAGTTACGCACGACACGACAACAATACGCCTCACCCGCTCAAAAGTACTGATTTTTCATCCACGCTGCGAACTCCCGCCTCTTACGAAACGCAGCCAGCTATGCCGCGGAGGTGGCGGAAGTTCGCCGTTCGACGCACGCATACTTCCCAAGCGTGGTGACTTAAACGTGACTGGTACCGCTGCTCCGGTACCCGCCTTCTCTCTTTACTTTAGCTTTAGCGAAAATGGCCGCTGCGAACCGGCGCCGGCATCGGTTCTCCGGGCTTCAATGCTGCCCAGAGAATGCGATTCAACTCGTCGGGATCGGCGCGGTCGTAGTCAGAGAAGTCCAGCTTCAAGGAAGCCGTTGCGCCGGGACCCGTTTGCGCATTTCGCGTGATTAGGTCGATCTTTGGGTTGACCCGCTCGACCGGACTGAAATCGGGCTCGCTCGTAAACGCGTTGTACATCGGTGTTGCGGCCCGGTCAAATTGCGTCATCGTGGGCAGACCCAGAATGAGCTCAATCGTATGCACCATCGAGGAGGTTGTGTACATAGTGCTGTCGAGATTCTTAGGCTTCACGTAAGGCGATACGACCAGACCGACCGTCCGGTGTGCATCCACATGATCCGGGCCGTTCTGCGCGTCATCTTCGATCACAAAGATTGCTGTCTCGCGCCAGAACTTTGAGTGACTTACTGCGTCTACGATCATTCCCAAAGCCTGATCGTTTGCGGCCACGTGCGCCGAAGGAGTGAATGCGCCAGGCAGCAACCCCTGCGTATGATCTTCGCCCAGGCTCATCACCATGAAATTGGGCCACTGGCCGGTCGCCTCGGCGTGTTTCAGTTCGTCGACAAAGATCTGTGCCCGATCAGTGTCACGCGAATCCTTTACCGCTTTGCTTTTCAACCAGGCCAAACTGAAATGATCGGCCAGCATGCCCTTTACATGGACTGTTGGTTCGCTGTCCGGTGTAGACCGGAAAGAAGAACCTTCACCGTACGCCCGGTAGGTTAAATTGTGCCGCGCGCAGTTATCCCACAGATAACCCGCCGGCGACGCCGTCAGCCGCTCATCGGCTTCAGGCTCGCCACGCCGGCTATAGCTCGTGACCCACGCTTTCTGTGTAAAGTCAGTCGCCCAGGCAGCGTCCGTCCACTGGTGTCCATCTTCAGAAACTTCACCATCGCTGTACAAATTGTCGAGCGTCACGTACCTCTTCACCAGCATATGAGCATTGGGAGTGACTTCCTCACCGAAGAAAACCAGCTTCGGATCACCATTCCCAAAACCCAGATCGCCAAACACCTGGTCATACGTCCGGTTCTCGCGGATGATGTAGACGACATGCTTGATCTTCGAAAAAGCATTCTGTTGTACCCGTTCCGCTTCTTGCTTGTCGTACCAGCGTGACGGCACCGGCACATTGGCATGCACTTGCTTCGTATAGGCCGCCAACTGATCTTTATTCGGAATGTTTAACCGCGAAACGGTTCCACCTAGAAGACCACCGATGTAATCAAACGGCATGCTGCCGCGGCCAAGCCTTGAGGACGCCTTCTTCGCCGGTACATTCGGTCCAAAGCCCATTCCCTTCGCCGTGCCAACAAAGAGTTGCTTTCCGTCTGGAGAGACAGCGAGGGCGCTCGGATACCAGCCGGTCGGAATGAATCCGAGCACTTCGGAGTCACCGTGTTCCACAATGCTGATCATCGCCACATCGTTGTTGTCGGCATTCGCGGCAAAGAGGAACCGCGAGTCGGGCGTAATCGCCAACGCCACTGGAGTCGAACCTACTGGAGCGTTCGGATCCAAGGAGGTGCGAATGGTCTCGGTCACAACGCCCTTCTCGATGACGCTTACTGTATTCGCGCCTGCATTGGCCACGAACAAACGGCCATCCTTGGCGAAGCAGAGTTCGTTCGGATGACTGCCCGTCTTAATCCGCTTGGTTTCTTGCAGCGTTTCCGGATCCAGTAGGCTGACCGACTCATCGCCCCAGTTAGAAACAGCAAGCGTTTTAAAATCTGGCGAGAAAACGGCGGCGTAAGGCCGGTAGCCGGTCTTTCCCGTCGCCAACACCTCTTCGCCTTTTTGGGACAGGTGATACACCGTGTCGCTCTGCAGGTTGACCACATACATCGAACGATCCTTGCCCAACGTGATCCCCGCAATGTAGCGGTCTTTCTCGCTTAGGCCGGGAATGGCTACACCAGCCTGCTGCATCAGCTTGCCTTGATCCAGACGGATGCGCAGAATAGGGGTGTGAATGGAATTTACAGCAGCGTCGGTGGCGCCGTACTGTTTCGCAGTCGCCGCGAAGCCTGGAGTGCCGGCTCCGCCGCCGGAAACATAAATGGTTCCCGATTCCGAATCGTAGGCGAGACCCGCCCAGTCCTTCGCCACCTGGACGCTTGCGGTCACAGCGCCCGATTGCAGTGAAATTAAATTGACGGTGTGATCGTGATAGCCGCCGGTATTGACTAACAAATTCTTGCCATCTGGAGTGAACAACATTTTCAACGGCATGTCTCTAGGTAATGGAATTGCGTGGCCCGCCGGAGTGATGCGCCAGCCGTTCGGCAAAACCTTCTGGCCGTTCGCTTCCGTTTCATTGGCTACGGCGTGTTTGGGCGGCAATTCGGCCAGGAGCAAACCGGCCAACGCAGTCAGGGCGGCTGCGCCAACAATAATCGCGACTTTTTTCATGAATGTTTTCTCCGTCGCCGATAATTGTAAGCGAACTTGGTTACATGGTGATGACCCGCCGCTGTTACTCGGTTTGTCCGCTCACTCGCTGAAAAGCAAGTTGCCACCATGTTCTGGTGTCAACGTGCTTTTCGTCACGAGCTTTAGACTTAAATGAGACCTTTACCCTCAGTCACAATCCCGCTTGCGCCGCCGCGTGTAGCCACAGGCACAGAACGTGCCAGCCGCCGCTATCAGCAGAAAGCTGGAAGGCTCTGGTACAGCGGCGAAGTTCGACGCAGTGAACGTGGGGATCGCGTCACGGCCAGCCTGACCGGTAAGGTTTGTCATGCGGGCGAGGATCTTCAGATCGGCAGTGCTGTCGCCCAGATCCGTTGAAAATACCAGCCGGGCCAAGTTGAGCCCGCTGTTGAAATAAATGAAGAAGCCCGGATCTGACGACGTGATTTGGCCGGCAATAAGGCTGGCAGCGTTACCAGCGCCAAACGGTGTCATCGGATTGGCGTCGTTATCAAATGTTTGCAGCACGATGGCGTTCACGCCGTTGGTTGGTAAGTTGTTTACGACATCGTTGGCGAAATGAATCTGGCTCCCTACGCCAAAATTGCCAGGTCGAACGCGAAAACATCCGATGCAGGCGAGAAAGAGATGGAAGGTTCACCTCCCACGATCTGTCGTCCTGGTGTGGTTAGGGCATCCGACCCGGCGAACGGATCAGAGACGAAACTGAACGTGGTTGCATTTACAGTTGTAGCGCTGAGAGTCAAAAGGGCAGCAGCGACGTAGCGGGCGAAGCAACGCATTTCGTTTCCTCCTACAGGGGCCTTATTCGGCAAACACGTACAAAATGCTGCTCACTAGACTACTTGTCAAGAAGATTTTTGTTTCGACATCACCATTAACCACTTTGTCTACTGTGACTAATACTTGACAATATTCGCAAGGTGTGGCGGAAGGAAAGCTGGGCGTGCACGAAAGACAGCAAGGTTCAGCCGCTGTCTATGGGCAGCAAAGGGCGCTGCCGTTAAAAGTGCTTGGGTAAAGGGGCGGGACCGACATAAGTCAGATTCAGACCCCAATCGTTGTCGGAAGGGAAAGCCGGAAGATGAATCTCGCCGATATTATCCGTAGCGACTTGGCCTGGGCCCACATCGGACCAGGCGCCCGTGCGCGGATCGAACCACTTGGCTCTGTAGAGGCTCATCACTCGTGCTCCTCTGACCAGACTGGGAAGGCAGCCCTTCTCGAAATAAGCAAGGTAGATATTCTTGTCAGCGGTTCGCGCCGCGTATGCCCATCCCTCGTAGCCTTTCACCATATGCGTCTTATTCGGCACAACCAGATCTTCATCGGGGACAAGGTCCTGATAGCGCTTGCCCACAGACAAGACAAAGTCAGGCAGGTATTTCATTTGCGCTCCGGATTGCCATTGGAACGCATCCCACATTTTGAGGGGAGCGCTGGGTTCTATATCGGCGCCCCAGATTCCCTCAGCTCCGTAAACATGGCCGGCTAAGCCGCCCGAAAGAACGCTGCCATACATGGCCGATCGTACAAATTGATCATCTTTCGCGGTACCACCTTGTGCTCCAAACCGATAACCACCATTCTGGCCGCGCGCATCGACGTATCCGGCATAATAAGGCTCGCCATTCAAAGCCGGTTTGGGATTGGGATCTCGAAAAATTTCCGTCAAGTACCAGTAATATTCGTGTTCGCGCTTGTTTCCGGTCTGCTGGAGAGTTACCCAGGAGTTTTGTCCCCAGTTCGTCAACGTGGAGGGATTAGCATTTGCCGATAGCAGGTTCCCAAACGGAGGGGGACCGAACTTCTGAAAAACAAGTTCGATAGCCTGGACGAATTCGGGGACTGTGATGCTTTCCTGGATGATGTCCAGGTGGATTGGGCTCAGCACCGTATTGTTTGCCTGATAGCGTGACCAAACGTACTGGATGAAGCGCGAGTAAGACTCCGGCCAGCCATAATATTTTTTCCAGACTTCGCTCGCATCGCGCCGTGAAACTTCAATGAAGGGCACGAAGCCCTGTTCGTTCAGATAATCAATTTTTCGGTCCAGGTACCTAAAATATTCCGGATTGATGCGATTCAGATCGGGGAAAACATCTTCATATCCTGGAACCTTGCCTGGAAACGCGAACGG
>DATHIZ010000478.1:0-17059 GCA_035316385.1 Bryobacteraceae bacterium
AATATTTCCGCTTCTATGGCCTGCGCCCGGAACACGTTGAACTCGCCAAGCCGAACGTAATCGTTATGCATCCGGGCCCCATCAACCGTGGCCGCGAGATCTCTTCCGAAGTCGCCGATTCGCAGCGCTCCGCCATTCTCAACCAAGTGGAAAATGGCATTGCCGTGCGCATGGCGGTGTTGGAAAGGGTGCTCAGCAAATGAGCAAGTTGGTTTTAAAGAACGGCCGCGTGGTCGATCCGTCGCAGAACATCGACCGGGTCTGCGACCTGGCTTTAGAAGACGGCGTCATTCGCGAAATAGCCGGGAACATTGATGCCGCCGGAGCTGAGGAGTTCGATGCCTCTGGACTGATTGTTGCGCCCGGATTCATCGATATGCACGTGCACCTTCGCGAGCCAGGTTTTGAGCATGCCGAAACAATTGAATCCGGCGCCCGCGCCGCCGCGGCGGGAGGCTTCACCTCAATCTGCTGCATGCCCAACACCCAGCCCGTGAACGACAACGCGACCGTCACCAGCTATATCGTCGATCGCGCCCGGCGCTTCGCCATGGTCAACGTATATCCCATCGGCGCAATCACCAAAAACAGCGCGGGCGAAGAGCTGGCCTCGTACGCCTCCATGAAGCAGGCCGGCATTGTGGCAATTTCGGACGACGGCAGGCCCGTAATGAATGCCCGCGTGGTGCGCCGCGCCATGGAATTCGCCTGCGCGCTTGAACTTCCGTTGATTGAGCACTGCGAAGATCTGCATCTCAGTGCCGGAGGCGACATGCATGAAGGTTTCGAATCCACTCGCCTGGGTCTGCGCGGCATCCCACACTGTTCGGAAGACGTGATGGTGGCCCGCGACATTTTGCTGGCCGAAGTGACCGGCGTTCGCTATCACGTCGCCCATATCTCCTCTCATCACTCAGTCGAAATGGTTGCGTTCGCCAAGCAGCGCGGTATTAAAGTAACGTCGGAAGCAACGCCGCATCACTTCGTCCTGGCCGACGCGGACATGCCGCCGTACGACAGCAACTATAAGATGAAGCCGCCCTTGCGCGAACGGAATGACGTTCAGGCTGTGACCAAGGGTCTCATCAACGGTTCTATCGACGCCATCGCTACCGATCATGCGCCGCACGCAGGCGCCGAAAAGATGCAGGAGTTCGAGCGCTGCCCGTTCGGCATCATCGGCCTCGAAACCGCGATCGGACTGTCGCTCGAACAGCTGTATCACCCCGGCTTCGTGACGGTGCCTCAACTCGTGAAACTGTTCACAACGAATCCAGCCAATATTCTCTCGCTCGACCGCGGGACCTTATGCGTCGGCGCGCCCGCCGATATTACCGTCTTCAGCCTGGAAAACACCTGGACCTACGACGTGGGTCTTTCGCCATCGAAGAGCAGCAACACGCCTTTTAACGGCCGCACGTTCAAGGGTGGCCCGATCGCCACAATCGTCGCCGGAAAGTTCGTCTGGCGCGCCGCTTAGGCGGTCGCTCGTTGGGCCAGAATGTTTCTTAAATATTGACCGGTGTACGATTCCGCAACCGCCGCTACCGTTTCCGGCGTCCCTTGCGCCACGATCCGTCCGCCCGCATCCCCGCCGCCTGGCCCCAGATCGATCACCCAATCCGCCGCCTGGATCAGGTCCAGATTGTGCTCAATGAGCAAAACGCTGCCGCCATTCGCTATGAGTTTGTCGAAGGCTTGCAGCAGCTTCGCAATGTCATCGAAATGCAAACCTGTGGTCGGCTCGTCGAAAAGAAACAAGGTTCCCTTGCAACTCGATTGCGAGAGGTGCGCCGCCAATTTCACGCGTTGCGCTTCCCCGCCGCTCAACGTGGTCGCTGACTGCCCCAACCGCAGATAACCCAGACCGACATCGTTCAGGACCTTCAGGCGCGCTGCTAATTTCGGCGTGTCCGCAAAAAACGTAAGCGCCTCCCGCACAGTCAACTGGAGTACCTGGTGAACATTGAGTCCCTTGTACGCCACGTCCAGGATGCTCTGCTTGTAGCGCGTGCCCTTGCACTCCTCGCAGATCAAATCCACGTCAGCCAGAAACTGCATCTCCACCGTGACCGTTCCGTCGCCCTGGCACATTTCGCAGCGGCCTCCCGGGATATTGAACGAAAAATGTCCAGCCGTATAACCATGCCGTTGCGCCTCGGGCGTGCTTGCGAACAGTTCGCGAATGAAATCGAATGCCTTCACGTAGGTCACGGGATTCGACCTGGGCGTCCGTCCAATCGGCGATTGATCCACCATCACCGCGCTCGTCAGCAGGTTCGCCCGGTCCACGCGTTTCACGGGCAATTTGCGTCCGCCAGCCTCTTCGCCGTCTTGCTCTTTCGGCGCCAGCCGCTCCTTGTTGACCTGCGCGTCCAGCGCTTTGTAAATGACTTCATGCACCAGGCTCGATTTGCCCGAACCCGAGACGCCGGTCACCGCAACCATTACGCCCAGCGGGATTTCCACGTCCACATTTTTCAAGTTATTCGCGCGCGCGCCAACGATGCCGATCGTCCGTTTGGGGTTGACTTTGCGGCGCTCCACTAAGCGGAACACAGCCAGTTCTCCACGCAAGTACCGTCCGGTCAACGTTTGTTTTTCATCGCGGTCACGTGTGGCGGGCGGCCGCAGCAGATCTTCGTATGTTCCCGCGAAGGTAACCCGCCCTCCAGACTCGCCGGCGCCTGGACCCATGTCCAAAATCCAGTCCGCTTCCGCCATGATCTCCGGATCATGCTCCACCACCAGAATCGTATTCCCCAGTCCCCGCAAGTCTTTCAAGATATGGATCAGCCTGGCGGTGTCCCGGCTGTGCAGTCCAATGGAGGGTTCATCCAGGACGTAGGTTGCGCCCACCAGCCGCGATCCTAAGCATGTCGCTAGCTGAATCCGCTGCGCTTCGCCACCCGATAATGTTGCGGCCAACCGGTCCAGCGTCAAATACTCCAGCCCCACATCGTTCAGAAATTTGCAGCGCTGCCGGATCTCATCCAAAATCCGCTCGGCAATTTCCTGCTCTTCCGGACTTAGCTGCAGCGTATTGAAATACTCCTGGGCCCGCCCGATATTCATCCGCGACACTTGCGCAATGTTGTTCTCGCCCACTCGCACCCACAGCGCTTCCGGCCGGAGCCGCGCGCCCCGGCAAGCCTGGCACTCCGTGTACGCCCGGTACCGGCTCATGAACACACGCACGTGCACCCTATATTTCTTGCGTTCTACTTCTTTGAAGAAGCGCAAAATATGCCCGCGAATGAATTCCTTCTCGTCCGCTTTCAGTTCTTCATACGGAACATGCAGGCGAACCTTATTCTTAACCTTGGGTTTGAAATCCTCCAGGTAATACCATTCATACTGCGGCTTCGTCCACGGATCGACGGCCCCGGACTCAATC
Organism: Bryobacteraceae bacterium; assembly: GCA_035316385.1. Classification (GTDB taxonomy): domain Bacteria; phylum Acidobacteriota; class Terriglobia; order Bryobacterales; family Bryobacteraceae; genus Bog-105. The sequence goes on from DATHIZ010000478.1 coordinate 3,398, forward strand.
GAGAGCGTGGGATCGGGAATGATCAAATCGAAATCGTAGTCCACGGTGTTGCCGAAGCCCTGGCAACTCGGACACGCGCCCATCGGATTGTTAAAGCTAAACAACGTCGGCTCCGGAACCGCCGCTACCTGGCCGCACACCTTGCACGCGAACTTCTCACTGAAATGCAGCATCCGCGGATCAGCCACGCCCGCTTGCTCAAAGAACACTTCGCCGCTCTCGCGATAACAGATCTCGACTGTGTCCACCAGGCGCTGATGCGAATCCGGATCCATCACAATGCGGTCGGCGAGTACAAACAGCGGCTTGGCAAAGTCAATTTCGAGCAATGACTCCGGCGTCGAAAACTCAAACGTCCGGCCACCCTGAAATAAGCGATTGAATCCCTTCCTGCGCAGTTCGAACAAGCGGTCGCGCAGCGCCGCGGCTTCCTCCGCATGGGCCGCCGCTTTCACTGGAAACAGCGCGTACCAGCGCGATCCCGGCGCCAGTGCCAGCAATTCTTCGGCAACCTGGTCCACCGTATCGCTCTGAATGCGCGTGCCATCGTTCGGACAATACGTCCGGCCCGCGCGCGCCCACAGCAGGCGCATAAAGTCGTACAACTCGGTCGCGGTCGCAACCGTGGAGCGCGGATTTCTCGTTTGGTTCTTCTGCTTGATCGCTATTGGCGGCGAGATGCCAAGAATCTCATCCACATCCGGCTTTTCCATCCGCTCCAGAAACTGCCGCGCGTAAGCAGACAATGATTCGACATAGCGCCGCTGGCCTTCCGCGTAGATCGTGTCGAACACCAGGGACGATTTTCCCGAACCCGAAACTCCCGTCACCACCGTCAGCTGATTGTGCGGGATATCCACGCTGATATTTTTCAGGTTATGGACGCGCGCACCCCGAACGGCCAGCGCCGGACTCGCCCATACCGAGGAAGCTGACGTGGCGCTGGTGTCTGCAGCTAAGCTGGTATCTTCTGGCCCCGGTTCCGGACGCAGTGACGCCTTAGACCGTGCTGGGGATGATTTCTTCACTACTAATAGAATGCCTTGCCCGGTTTTTCAGCCTGCTGACCTCGAGCGATTTCGGAGCGATCTACTGGCATGGTTCAGCACCCACCAGCGTGATCTGCCGTGGCGCCGCACGCGCGACCCCTATTGCATATGGGTCTCCGAAATCATGCTCCAGCAGACCCGCGTCGCCGCCGTGGTCCCTTACTACGAACGCTTCCTCGCCCGCTTCCCCAACTTCGAGGCACTGGCCGCCGCGAGTGAGCAGGATCTCCTCACTCACTGGGCAGGGCTCGGTTATTATTACCGCGCGCGCAATATGCAAAAGGCGGGACAGCTCATGTGCGAATCCGGGGTGTTTCCGTCCACGCATGAAGGTATCCTTAATCTGCCCGGCATCGGCGACTATACCGCCGCGGCCGTTCTGAGTATCGCGTTCGACAGGCCGCATGCCGTGCTGGATGGGAATGTGATGCGCGTGCTGAGCCGCCTGTTTGCCGATTCCACCAACATCGCTTCCAGTGCCGGGCGCAAACATTTCAGTGCGCTAGCGTCGCTACTCCTCGACCGGGAAAATCCCGGCGCATTCAACCAGGCCATGATGGAACTGGGCGCAACCATCTGCGCGCCCAAGAATCCGCAATGCCTGCTTTGCCCCGTCGCCGGTCTTTGCCAGGCGCGCGCCATCGGATCGCAAAGCTCGCTACCTGTCAAAAGCCTCAAGACTAAAAGCGCGCCCGAACACAGGTCCGTGTTTTGGATGGAACATGGCGGCAGCGTGCTGGTGTGGCAGCGGCCGCCGGATTCGCGGCTCATGCCAGGCTTTTGGGAATTACCGGAAGCGGCACAACTCCCCCTGGCAGTTCCGTCTCAGAAATTAGGTTCGTTCCGGCACGCCATCACCTTTCACGATTACCGCTTTGAGGTTTGGTCGGCACAGCCTCCGCCCGATCTGGCGCAGTGCCGGTGGATGCCGCTCCGTGCGCTCGCTGGCGCGCCGGTAAGCACCGTTTTGAAGAAAGCAGGGAGAGTGGTTGAACTGCGGCAAAAGCAGGCCCGTGCCGCCGCCGTTTCATCCGGCTAAACTAAATATACGAGGATCACCAGCATGCTGAAACCCCTTGCGCTCTTCTGCCTCTTCGGTGGCCCCGCCGCCATTGCCTGGCAATTTCAACCTGCACCCACACCGCCGGCGCAGGCGCCGCAAGCCGACGGCCTCAAGCAGCGGGAGGAACCGCCGCCCGGCGAGTTTCAGGTGGATTCCGGTACACACGTGCTGCTCAGCATGGTCAACAGCGTCAGCACCAAACAGGCATCCGTGGGTGATCGCATCTATCTCCAGACCGCCTTTCCGATTCTGTCGAACGGCCGCATCGTCATCCCGCAAGGAAGCTGGGTCACGGGCACCATCACTGAAGTCAAACGTCCGGGCCGTGTCAAAGGCCGCGGAGAACTGCAGGTACGCTTCGATTCGCTGGTGCTGCCCAATGGCGTGAGCCGCAGTTTTCGCGCGGATTTGGGCGCGCTCGACGGGCGCAATGATGGCGCCCTCAAGCGAGAAGAGAGTAAGGTCAACGGGCCCGGAGATAAGAAGGGCGATGTTGGCCGAGTGGTCACAACCACTGCCGGAGGCGCCGCTATCGGTACTGCGGTGGGAGCCGCCAGCGGGCACCTTGGCGGAGGAAGCGTAATCGGCCTGGGAGCGGGCGCCGCCGCCGGGCTGATTGGCGTCCTGGCCGCCCGTGGTCCCGACGCCACGCTTGATCGGGGTTCAACAGTCGAGATGGTATTGGACCGTCCACTTTCGTTCAGCCGCGCCGACTTGGATTCAACGGGAGCGCCGCCTTCCGCCGCGTTGCCCGATGGCACACCGCGAGCCGCAACGAAGAATACCGGCTGGCGAACGCCATTTTGAGCAGTCCAATTTGAGCGGCGACGAACCAATTCAGATCCCCATAACAGGAACGCTGGACCTGCACGCTTTCGCGCCCCGCGATGTGAAGGATGCCGTGGAAGCTTACCTGGAAGAGGCTCACCGACTCGGATTGACGGCACTGCGGATCATTCACGGCCGGGGTATCGGCGTGCAGCGTGAAGCCGTACATGCCATTCTCAATCGCACGGAGTACGTTCTGCGTTTCACAGACGCGCCCGCCGAGGCTGGTGGCTGGGGCGCCACGCTGGTAACGCTCACACGTCCAACGGCCGACCCCAATGCGCGCCGAACGCAACTTCGCTGAGGGGCTTGCGGGTACGCTTGGCCAACTCCCCGGCGCGCATGGACTCAGGAAGTTCTTCCGCTGCGCCTAAATAACCTAGCGCGACAGCAGCGCTCACCTCGTAGTCGTCTGGAATTCCCAACTCCGTGCGGGCCTTGTCAAAATCCAGGCCAGCCATTCCGTGGGCGTGCAAACCTGAGGCAGTCGCCTGCAGAAAGAGATAGGCCAAGGCCGCCCCGGCATCGTGCAGGGCGAAGCGGTTCGGCTGCTGATTATGGGAGAACGTTCGTTTCGCGGCCATGACGATCAACACCGGCGCGCTCTTCGCCCAGCTTTGGTTGAATGGCACCAGCACGCTGAGCATCTTCTCGTATGCTTCGCCATCGGATTTTCGGGCAACCAGAAAGCGCCATGGCTGTTCGTTATACGAGGAAGCGGCCCACCGGGCAGCGTCTAACACCGTTTTCAAATCTTCATTCGAGACTTCGCGCGCGGAAAAGGAGCGCGGGCTCCAACGCACGCGGATGAGGTCATGGACGCTTGGCAGAGTGTCTGCCTGTTTCCCGGCAGGTCCATCCAATTTCACCGGATTAGTTGCATTTGTGGTCACTCCTGGTGGATGCGGCAACCATCATTTGGGATGCCCCTAAACGCAAGCAGCATCAGTCGGCGAGGGCATGATCGGCTTCTTCTTCCTCGTGGACGCGCTGATCCTCCGGGCGCTCGTCGGAGCCGTACTCGTAGTAATCGTGATAATAGCTGTACTTGCTGTACAGTTCGCCGCGCCGTGCGCCATTAACGACAATCCCAAGCACGTTGTTCTCGCAAAGTGACTGCAAAGCGCGGGTCACGGAATCGAAGGTAGTAGTGCCGATTCGCACCACAAGAACGGTCCCGTCGCACATCGTAGCCAGCAAATTACCGTCGGCGGCGAACAACAGCGGCGGACTGTCGAGAATAACCCAGTCGAAGTGGGATCGGAGGTCTTCAATCAGCGTGCCGCACTCTTTCAGATTGAGCAGTTCCAAAGGATTCGGAACCGGATCACCCGCGGTGATCAGATACAGGTTTGAATCGCCTACACGGGTCATGACGTCCGAGAGCGAGGCTGTACCTTGCAAATAGTTGGTCATTCCAGGGCTAACCGGAACTTGAAACGTTTTGTCGACCGTCGGGCGTCTGAAATCAAAGTCAGCCAGCAATACGCGCTTGTCGGCCAGCTGAGCCTGAGTAATCGCCAGGTTGGCAGCGGTGAATGACTTACCTTCGGCGGGCGAGGCGCTCGTAACTACCAAGGTTCTCAGAGGTTGGATGCTTTGTAAGTGATTGAGCCGGGTACGCAAGGTCCGGAATTCCTCGGCCGGGGCTTGGCGAGGCTTGGCGGGATTCACCAGCAGCGCGTCACTCAACGGATGAAACTCCACGCGGCGCGCATTTTGGATGCAGGCCTCCGTGCTTGTCATCGCCTCGGGAGAGGCGGCAGCCACCGGCGCAGTTCCATCAAGCGTACCGGCCGCGCGCCCAGGCTGGCCAGGGTTCGGGTCGAAGGTCTCTCCGATTGGGTAACGGGTAGACCGCGTAGGATTTACTCTCTCCGCTTGCGGATTTTCTTGTGCCGCTTTTCGCAGCGCATCATGAACACGGCTCATTTTTTTATGCCTTACTCAAGTAGTAATGCGCTACCGACCCGGCGATAATCGCGAGTCCGAAAATTGTAGCGGTCGCCCATCCAACCCACATAACCTGCTTGCGGCGCTGCACCACAACGTCGTTTTCAAGCAGCGGAATGCTACCCAAAATCGAGAGCTGCGTGTACAAACGGGCATCTTTCAGATTCTTCAATGACGTATCCCGTACTTCCCGGAGAGCCACCAGAAAAACCCCGAGCATCAATCCGCCCACCAAGCCAACCGGAATGATCATGGCGCGCTGCGGTTTGGTAGGCTCCATCGGTAGAGAGGCAGAATCGAGTAGCTCCAATGTCTCACCCTGTTTGCGCCGCTCCAAGTCCATGGAGAGCGAGGACTTATGGACTTTTCCCTCCATGTCTTCATATTTCTGCCGGGCTAACTGCGCGTCACGTATGAGCGAGGCATACTCCATTTCACCAGCGGGAGCCGCCTGCACCTTTGCCTGGTAATTACGCAGCGATGCATTCACGGAAGCTAGTTCCCGAGTGGTTTGCTCCTCTTCGAATCCCGCAGCTTTGATTTGGGCCTGGATCGCGTCGACAGTGGCTTGGCCTTCCATTCGTTCACGCGTGACCAGCGGCGTCTCGGTTGCTGTTTCCGACTTGCTGCTCGCTGCGTTTTTTGCAGCTTCGTCCCGCTGCCGCTTTAACGTCGCGAGGCGGTCACGCGCAGCCTGTAGATCCGGATAATCGTCCGTGTAGCGATCCTTCATACCCGTGACGTTTGAGTCCAACTCCTGGATCTGTTTGTCCAAATCGCTCACCCGCTCGTTGTGACTCGCGGTTGCCGCACTGGTGTTTCTTACGGACGCCAAGCGGTCTTTGGCGATGTGCAGGTTCACGTCCAGCATCATGCGCCGCTCACTATTACGGGTCGCTGCTTCCCCCAGGGAAGACATCCTCTGTTGCAATGCATTCATCTGCTGGATGTTTGTTGTCATTTCTTCCGGCAAATGGCCCGCATTTTTCAACTTGTACTCCTGCAGCCTTTTCTCGGCGTCGTTGAGAGTTCGTTGCAGGCGCTCCAATTCATCCTTTACAAACACATTAGTGGCCGTTTGCGAACTCATCGAATCCTCGGAGCTCGCATTCATAAAGCGTGAAATGATGTCGCTGCAAACTTTATTGGCGATAAAGCGGTCGCGATAGGAAAACTGCACCTGCATGGCGGGCAGGCTGCTGTTCCGCTGTAGGTTTGTGACGCCCAGGATCGGCCGGATTTGGATCGCCTCCTTCATTTCGTTGAGGACATCTTCCATCGGCTCATGCTTCAACTCGCTCTTGTACAGACCGTAATTGGTGATGAGCGTGGTCAAGGTGCCGCGGCTCAGAATCTGTTGCGCCATCCCGTTGATCCGGTCCGAAACATCCTGCGTAGTCACGGCACTAACCATGTCAACCGAAATTTGCTGCGGCACGATGCGGATCAGGGCTTGTGAAACGTAAGTGTCTTCCATCAAGTAGGCAACCAGCGTTGAGATCACAAGACCCGCAAAAGCGGGCCCGATAATCCAACGTATGTTGCGGCGCACGATGTCGATGTAATCTTCGAAATCTAAAGCCCGGCGGGGAATGGAAAGCCTGTCTAGCATGATTTTGTAAACCCTATTTTCCTATGGCGCAGCATCGGCTAGGGGATGACAATGTGATCGCCTGGTTCCACCTGGATGTTCTGCTCCATGCGTTTACCGTGCAGAACGTCCTTGTAATTGAAAGAGATACGCTTGTCACCCCTAAGCACAAAGATTTTTTTGGCATTGGCAAAATCCTGCAGGCCTCCTGCTTTGCTTATCGCCTCCAAAATAGTCGTGGGAACCGCCAACTGGTACTCACCTGGGTGACTAGCCATCCCGTCCAGGTAGTACCTCTTACTGACCACCTCTTGCACGGTCACAGTCACCAGAGGCTTCATTACGTATTTGGCGAGCGCGGCAGCGATTACCTTTTCGATGTCCTTCGGAGTAGTCCCGCCAGCCGTCAGGTCGCCCACCAGCGGAAGCGTGATCATACCGTCCTGGTGTACGACGACCGGACCGGAGAATTTCTCCTCATTCCAAACCTTGACGCTCAGAACATCCGCCGGCCCAACCTTATAGCTATTGGAATCGACTGACGATCCGGCCGCCGATTTGGATTCCGTGTCGGTTGAACCTTTTTTGTCCGGGCCGGGCTTTTGCGCACCCGGATTGACTGCGGGTGGGGGCGTCATGGGAGCCTGCTGGCCGCACAGGAGAGGAAGGCACAGAAACATCCCGGCTATGACAGCAGAAGATTTCCGGACAAAAAGAAGTGTACTCATTATCTTGCGTTGATTATGTGAAATGACGGCCAACATCCCTGATTTTACAAACTTTACGACTTAAAGTCATTCGCGATTCCTACTTAGTGACGGAATGCTGATTCATGATCGGTGAAGCCGCTGGCGCAACTGGTGGCGTGTCTATCTTTGCCGTCTTATTATCGCCATTCTGATCTCGTGTTTCCTGCCGCACCAGAGGCACCCATACTTCCATGGGCGTGAGTTCCCGATTTCCAACCGCATAGTACGGAATAAAGGTCAGCATAGCTACTCGTTTAGCCCGGCTGACTGCGGCCGCCAGGGGCTGATACAGGGGCTCCTCACTGACTGATCTTTCGGCAGACTGCCCGGGAACCTTTAGCACCGTGATGCCACCCAACAAATCTTTCCTCACCTCGGTGGTAATCGGACCACCCGATTTGACAAACGCATCACCCAGCACAACACCTGGCTGGTCAATTTGTTCCAACGCGTATACCAGCGGTCCACGCTGCATGGCTACGCGTCCATAGTCATCGGTCACCCGGGGATTGGCGGCCATAACCGTCGCCTGCATAGTCAAGTTAACAGTAACCGTATCGCCCGGATTCCACTTCCTCTCTAGTGCGATATACGTCCCCCGCTTCGAATTTGCCGTCTGAAATCCCTGTCCGTTCACCTGAATGTCCGCGGCGGGCGCCCAAGCCGGCCATCGCACGTAGACAGTAAACTCCGCCGGATGGGCCGGGGTGACAGTCAGCTTCACGTCGCCATTCCACGGATAGCTGGTCGATTGCGCGACCCGCAACGCCGTGCCGTCCTCCAAATGCCAGTTTAATTCGGAATTATGATACAGGTTCACGTACACGCCATCCCGGCTCATTCCGTAAAAATACCCGGGAAGGGACTCGAACAAACGTTCCATATTAGGCGGGCAGCAGGTCGTGTCAAACCACGGGCTGCGCAACTTTTCGCCATTCGATGCCAGTGGATTTCGGTAGCAGTATAGATTCCCCGAAAGTGACATCCCGGAATTGACCCCGTTGTATAAGGCGCGCTCCAAAACATCCGCATAGCGCGCATCCCCGCTCAGCGTCAGCATGCGAAAGTTCCACATGACATTGGCTATGGCCGCGCACGTCTCGGCATAGGCCTGCTCACTGGGCAACTCATAAGCGTCCCCGAAACTCTCTCCCCCGGAACGCGACCCGACGCCGCCCGTGATATACATCTTGCGCATGGTCAGGTCGGTCCACAGCAAGTCCAGCGTCTTCTTATAGGATGGCTCGCCGGCTTCGGTGAAGAAATCGGTCGCGCCCGACGCTGCATACAGCGCCCGCACAGCATGTCCCTCCAGCTCCGTTCGGGAGATAAAGGGCTTTCCGCTGAACATGTACTTGAGATCGGAATCCTTCAATTTCAAGCGGTCTTTCTCCACTCCGCTCAGTAGGTAACGGGCAAAATCGAGATACTTGGTCTGACCCGTGGTGCGGTACAACTCGACCATGGCCATCTCAAGTTCAGGATGACCTGTCAAAAACGGCCGCTTGGCCGGCCCAAAGTTATCCGTCACGTAATCTGCAAACCGGATACCCCCATCCAGCAAGCGCCGGTTTCCAGTGGCCCGGTAGTACGCGATACCCGCCTGCAGCAAATGTCCCAAACAGTAGTCTTCGTGCGAGCGCGTCATCTCGGTAAACCGCAAATGCGCCTTATCTCCCACGTAATAAGTGTTCAGGTAGCCGCTCGCCTCCTGCGCTCCTAGAATGTGCGTTGTTAGCGATTCGATTTCACCGCGCAGTCTTTGCTTGTCGGCATCGGACGTTTCGTTAGAAGCCAGCGCCCAAGCCGCGCCTTCTATCCACTTATAGAGGTCCGAGTCGGTATAGAGAGGTCCCTTGCGAGGCAGATCCCCCCGCCCCGCGAGACGGCGGAAATTGTCCACCACTCCGTGCTCCTCCAGGAGTTCGAGCATGGTTGGCATGCTTCGCTCGGTCGTCACCTTTCGCCGCGCGCTCCAGAACCCGTCCCCCAGCTTCACGGCCTGTACCGGCACGGTGTGTTGGCGGGCGTTCAGGGAATGGTCCAGGTACAGCACGCCCTGGCTTTGCCAGTCTCGGGATGGTCCTGCCTGGTCTTGTGCCGCCAGGCCCCGTATCAGAAGAACCACTGCGCCCAGCGCCAGTCCGCACGAAGCCGCCATTTTAGCCCTGTCCCAGCGGCGATTCATAACTCTTTGAGGCGCCGGTAAATGAGCGAAATCGGTAATCCTACCACGTTGTAATAGCAACCTTCTATTGACCGCACAAATTTGGCTGCCAGTCCCTGAATAGCATAGGCTCCGGCTTTATCGCGTGGCTCCCCGCTTCGAGTGTACTCCTCAATTTCGCTCTCTGTTAGTCTCTCAAACGAAACTTTGGTTTCTGCAAAGTCAATAATGCGTTTCGCGGGGGTCAAGAGACAGATTCCTGTCCGCACCCAATGGTCCCTTGCCGAAAGCAGCCGTAGCATCCGGCGCGCGTCTTCGGCGTCCGCTGGTTTACCGAAAACCAATTCGTCCAGACACACCACCGTATCGGCTCCCAGAACCACATCGCCCGGCCCACACTGCAGCGCGCTCGCTTTCTCTTCGGCCAGACGCTGTACATACGCGGTGGGGGTTTCATCCGGCAGCCGGTCTTCCCGGATGTCCACTGGGCGCACTATATGTTCCATGCCCGCAGCCAGTAATAACTCATGCCGCCGGGGTGAAGCCGATGCCAGAATAAGCATGTTAATCAGTCCAGCTTCGCGCGCCGCCCACGCCGCCGTCATCTGGCCGGGGACATGCTACACTGCCAGAAGTAGTTCCGCTATCACTCCTGCGCCTTAACCGGCCCTGCGCGGTTCTCTAAAACGGCCCCGCCGAAACATTAATTCACGACAGAACGTTCAGGACAGAATCATGCCCAAAATGAAAACGCACAAGGGTGCGGCCAAACGCTTCAAGAAGACGGGTACGGGTAAAATCGTCCGCCGTCACGCCATGGCCCGTCACATCTTGACGTCTAAAACGCGCAGCCGCAAGCGCAAACTGGGTCGTAGCGTCGTCGCCGACGAGACGAACCAACCAGCGCTGCGAACCATGCTGCCCTATTAGTTATAAGCTGGAAAGAAATTCCCCGGAGCGGGAGCAGCGCGCCGCACGTGCCTGCCCACCCTCCAAACAAGCCTTCTCAAAGGCGAAATTCAACCTAAGGAGCAAACGTGCCAAGAGTAAAAAGAGGTACCCACCGCCGGGATTACCGCAAGAAGACCCTACGCCGCGCGAAGGGATTTTTCCTCACCAAATCAAAGCTGAACCGCGCTGCGCAAGAGGCAGTAGAGAAAGCGCTGTCCTACGGCTATGTGGGACGCCGCCTCAAGAAGCGCAATTTCCGTTCGCTTTGGATTGTGCGCATCAACGCCGCCTGCCGCGTGTCGGACATTTCCTACAGCAAGTTTGTCAGCGGCCTCAAGCGCGCCGGCATAGAATTGAACCGCAAAGTTCTGGCCGATATCGCGATCAATGACGCGGGTGGTTTCGTTTCCCTCGTCGCCAGAGCCAAGGCTGCGCATCAAGCAAGCGTCCAGTAAGCCAGTAGGGTCTAGTAAGAGGGTATGGCAACTCCAGAAGCAGCTCAGGAACAAAGCGTGGATTCGCTCGCCGGTCTCGAAGAGCGGATCACCCGCGCGGTCCAGATCATAGCCGCGTTGCGCGCTGAAAATTTACAACTGCAGGAAGGCCTCAACGCCTCGCGGGAGGAATTGAAGGCCCTGGCTGCCTCGAACGCGGAAACCGAGGCGTTAGCCGAACTGCTCCAGAAGGAACACGACGAACTGACGCACAAAGCCAAAGGCCTCTCCGACGAATTGGACGAATTGCGCGGAGAACGCAAGCAGGTGAGAACCCGGGTAGAAAAACTGCTCAACCAGCTTGACCTATTGAGCGTCAACGAATAAAGTTAAAGCGCCACTCAGAGGAGACGCATGGACACGCCGGACGGGGCCAAAAATATGGTGCGGATCTCCATCCTCAACCAGACTTACACCGTCACAACCTCCGGCGATCCTGGCGACACCGAATCGCTTGCCCAGGAAATAGACGAGTTAATGTCCTCCATAGCGAGGCGCGCGGGCAATCTCGATTCCACGCGCACCGCCGTCCTGGCTTGTTTTCATTTGGCGGACCGCCTACGCACAGCCGAGAAGGAATTGGACGCCCTCAAGCTCTCGGTCGATCACAAGAGCCGCGACTTTGCCATCCTGCTGGATCAGGCCCTGCTCGAAGAAGCCTTGGACGAACCGAGGCTGGACGGCTTCTAACTCAAAAAATCCGGTCCTGCTTCTGCAGGGTTCCGAATGTTCCCAAATTCGCCAGCGAGAACGAATACATATACTGGACGTCGTCCCGCACGCCGACATTGATTCGCCGCAGCTGCACGCTGAATCCGCAGCAGTTCGTGTTATACGAAATCTGCGCAAACTCATACAAAAGCTGGCTCGCGTTCAAATCGTACGTCAGGGTCCCGGCAAAATTCCAACCCCGGCGCGTCGAGCTTCCATATCCGGCTCCGAAGGTCAACTGGTTCACTTGGGGAATCAGCAGCGGATTAATCGTAATGGCAGTCTCGTCCACGTGCACAAAATAGTTTGAATGCCGGAAAGAGCTTGAGATCTGGTGATCCACAAATTTCTGGCGGAGCGGATCGTAGGCCGCGCGGTAGGTCAGGGAAAAGAAAGCATAGGGACTGACGGTCAAAGCCGATTCCACGGGCGAGTAGCTGCGCGGCCCATCCAGGAACGTGTATGGCGTCAATTCTTCCGCCTCGAGCACTACGTTCCGCTGGCCGGGCAATACCGCCCCTCCGAACGTCGGGTCGAAATAGCGCGCCTGCGTCACGCTCCACGTCAGAATTTCATTCACATTTCCCTTCGCATCTTTTTTGTAAAGCCGGTTTGTCATCGATAGCGTCAGTTGATTGGTATTCGCGAGCAGATCGCCCGCATCGAAATGGATAGTGTTGTTGAACTGATTGACACCCGACACATTTTCGTAGACTGCTTGCGTCTCAATGACGTGCTTCAACTTGGAGCCCAGATGCAGCCAGGCCGGCGGCGCGAATATCCTCTCTATGGTGGGTAATCTAAAATCCAACACCACGTCGGCGGTTTTCCGCAGCAAAGGCGTTGCAACTACGGTGGCGGTTGTCGGAGAATTGCTCGAATACTGCTTGCTGTAGTCCGTCACGCCGAACGTGACGCTCGGACTCAGAGAGAAGCCTTTGAAGCTAAACGCAGTGGAGACGCGGGGCTGCAGGTCAATCCGCGAGGTCAGATACCCAGTCTGCAGAGTAGGCTCCTGCCGGCTGATCAAGCCCCCGGAAGCGCCAAAAGAGAACCATACGGGAAGTGGTCCCTTCACTATTTCCTGGTCGCGTCCGGAAACTTCGAACGTAGGGAGCTTTTGAATGACCACCTCATTGGCCGGCTCTGAGAGCGGAGTCACGCTTTCAAACAACTGATCGCGGTAGAACGACAGGTTCAGCGTGTAGGCATCGTGCTTGAAATGCCTCTGCAAATAGCCGACCGATGATACTTCCGATGAGATGGACAGCGTAAAAGAATCGGAAAAAACCTGACGGAATACGAGCGAGCTGAGGTAGTTGTAATCCAGCCGTCCTGTAAAGCCCCAAATCTCGGTCTTGCCGGTGATTTGGAACTGCTCGCCGCCCTGCTTGATGACGCTTCCGTCAGCTTGAGGCAAGCCTCTGTCCTGTACCTGGAAGTAGTTGAAATTAAAATCGCTGACGCTATTGGGCTTCCCACGGAAATCGAAAGTGTGCGCCGGGCCCCTGATTGTGAAATACTGCAGCGCGTAATCCATGTCGTAGCTGCGATTGATGGCCCAATAGTAGCCCCCGCCGAAAAAGTAACCGCGGATAGTACTGTGCCCAAAACTGGGCGTCAAAAACCCGCTCTGCCTTGGATTACGGCCCAGCGGTCTCAAAAAATAGGGCAAGTACAGAATCGGCAAACGCTTTACATGCAAGACAGTATTTCTGGCGATTGCCCGGTCGCCCGGAATAATGTCAAACAATGGCGCATTGAAGGTCCACCAGGGCTTGGGGACGGTGCAATCCGTCACAAATCCATGGTGCAGCAGATAGCGGTTCTTGATGCGATCCGCCCAAGCAGCCTTGAAATAGAACGGATTGGTCGTAGTCAAGACACCGGGACTAGTCAAAATTTTGGCGGGCGATGTGCCCTCCACCGCATAGAATTTCCCTTCTTCGGTTTTTAGGTTGTATTCTGCATGATCCGCGTGTAGTATGTCGCCCGTGGCAAAGTGTTCCAGGCGTACGTGCCCGCGCGCATACGTCCATGCTGTGTCCGAGTTATAGTCGATCTCATCGGCGGCAATTACCATCTCGGTGGTCTGCACTTTCGCCA
>DATHIZ010000479.1:0-8500 GCA_035316385.1 Bryobacteraceae bacterium
CGTTTCGATGCCGGGAGTGGCCGAGCCCAAAACGGCTACTGCGCCGGCATTCCTGGCTCGCACCAGCGCTACATCGCGGCCGTGATAGCGCGGCGTTTCCTGCTGTTTATAACTGCCATCGTGTTCTTCGTCCACAATCACCAAGCCCAAATTCTGGACGGGAGCAAAGACCCCGGACCTGGTGCCTACCACCACGCGCGCGTGGCCATTGCGGATGCGGCGCCATTGATCGGCGCGCTCGGCATCACCGAAGGCGGAATGGAGAATGGCCACCTGCTGGCCGAAGCGGTGGAAAAACTGCCCGGCAACCGCGGGCGTCAATGCAATTTCAGGCACCAGCAGGAGAGCGTTTTTCCCCAGCGCCAAGGCGGCTTCGATGCTGCGCAGATAAACCTCGGTTTTACCCGACCCGGTGACGCCCTGAAGCAGGAACGTTTTAAATTCGTTCTTTTCGAGCGCGCCCTGAATGGCATCGGAAGCGGCCTGCTGATGGGCATTGAGGATAGGGACTGGACGCTCGAATCCGGTGGGAAATCTGGGACCTTCTATTTCCAGCCGGATGAGTTCAAGGCGGCCCAACGAACGCGCGGACTCACCAGCGCGCTTTACTTTGAGGGCCAACTCCGCGACATTATGCGGGCCGGGATGCAACTCCAAAAACGCAAGCAGTTCGCGTTCGCCCTTCTTCAACTTTTCCTGGGACGTAGCGCGGCGGATAAACTCAGCCTGCAGGCGGGCCGGGGCAGCGCGCAAAGGATCACGTTCTTCTTCGCGATCTTCGGCCACCACCCACCCGCGCTTGACGAGCGAGCGCAGGAGGACTGGAGCGTTTTCAATCTTCGAAGAAAGAAAAGTAGCCGAGCGAGTGCGTTCTTCGAGCAAACCCAAGAGGCGCAAGGCGGCATCGCTTTCCGGACGCAGCACCAGTTGCCGGGCTACGTCCCGGCCGGAAGAGGTGAGCGAATATTGCGTGGAGCGGCGAATTTCGCCACCCAGCGGCAGCATGCCGCGCAGCACTTCACCGATAGGCGCGCAGTAATATTCAGCGATCCATCGCGCCAGGTCCAGCAGTTCGCTATCGAGCACCGGTTCCTCGTCGCGCAGACCGAGCACTTCACGGGCATCTCCGGCAACTGGACCGTCATGGCTGCGCACGACCACGCCTACAAGTTTGCGGGAGCCAAAGGGAGCTAGAACACGGCAACCCGGACGCACGCGGTGGCGCAGCGTGAGCGGCAGATCATAGGTAAAGAGACGGTCGACCGGAACGGGAAGCGCAATCTCGCAATAGCGGAACGAGTGCGCCGGCAGCTCACTCATCCAATTCGCCGATGGCTCCGAAGGCTGGTTGCAGCGCGGGGTAGAGCGATTTGTAAATGGCGTAACGCTTGCGGTAAAAACCGGCGGCTTTACGGTCCGGTTCCTTAAGATCGACTTCTTTGACGGCGGTGCGGCAGATTTCGACGGCACTGCTGTATTCGCCGGCGCCGATGGCTGCCAGCAAGGCCGCACCGTATGCCGTGCCTTCCTGCGTTTCGAGCGTCGCCACGCGCTGGTCGAATATATCGGCAAAGAGCTGATGCCAGAACGGACTCTTCGCTCCTCCGCCGGAGAGGCGCACCAATTCCGGTTCTGCGCCAAGCGCGTTCACAATTTCCAGGCCATCTTTCTGGCTGTAGCAGACGCCTTCGAGAATGGCGCGGACCAGATCGAAGCGGTGGTGCCTGGCGGTCAGGCCGACCCAGGCTGCGCGTGCGCCGGCGTCCAAGTGCGGCGTTCTCTCGCCCATCAAATAGGGCAGCCAGAAAAGCCCCTGCGCGCCGGGTGGCGAGAGCACGGCTTCAGCGGTCAGCTCGTCATAGGTTGTACCGGGCGCAAAAGAATTGCGGAACCACTGCAGGCTGAGACCCGCACCTTGCGTAACTCCCATAACGTGCCAGGCATTGGGAACCGCATGGCAGAAGGTGTGAACGCGGCCAGCCGGGTCATAAGCCGGTTTTTCTAAATAGGCAAACACCACGCCGGAAGTACCAATGGTGCAGGAGACCGTACCGGCAGCGACAATCCCGTTGCCGATGGCGCTGGCGGCTTGATCGCCCGCGCCCGCAACAACCGGGGTGCCCGGCGCCAGACCCGTCGCGGCGGCGGCTTGCGCGGTTACCTTGCCGGTGATCTGGCTCGATTCCCGCGCCTCGGGCAGAATAGACGCATCCAGACCCAGACCGCTCGTCATTTCAGCAGACCAGCGGCGATTTACCACGTCGAAAAGCGCGGTTCCACTCGCATCGGAGACGTCAGTCGCAAATTCGCCAGTCAGCTTGAAACGCAAGTAATCTTTGGGGAGCAGAATCTTGCGGACAGCGGCGAAATGTTGCGGTTCATTGTCGCGCACCCAAAGCAGTTTGGGCAGAGTGAAGCCGGTCAGCACCGGATTTGCCGTGTGGCGGAGAATGGCCTCGGCTCCAAGTTTCGAATTGATGAAATCCACCTGGCGCTGGCTGCGTTGATCGCACCAGATCAGCGCCGGGCGTATTACTTGGCTGGCGACATCGAGAACCACCAAACCATGCATCTGGCCGGTTAGACCGATGCCCCGGATGGCGCTTCCGGAAATCCCCGATTCCCGCAAAACGCCTTGAATCGCCAGTTGCGAGGCGCGCCACCAGTCGTCCGGATCCTGTTCGGCCCAGCGGGGCTTGAGCATGCGCATTTCGTCGTGCGGCGCGGTGAAGGAGTGCCGCGGGCGGCCGGCGGCGTCCACTAAGATGGCGCGCGAACCGCCGGTCCCCACATCAAGTCCTAACCAATACATTTACTTCTCCTGAGCGAGCGCGGAAGAAATCAAGATTGCAGTACCGCTTTGAAACGGGAGGTAAGCCGCGCCGAACAAGCCGGCATCCGCCCCCAGAAGCGCCTTTTCCACGCGGGTGCCGTTACGGACGTAAGTGAAAGAACGTTTCTTGATTTCGGCGAACATGGGCGGCGCGAAAAAGTTCCAAGCAGGCAAGGGTCCGCCGCTAATCAGATAAAGAGGAAAGTCAAAAGCGTTGATCAAACTCGCTATGGCGATACCCAGGGCGCGGCCCATGGAATCGAAGACGAGTTGGGCACGAGTGTTTCCCTCCAGCGCGAGATCATAAACCTGCTCGGCGGTATCGATTTCCTTGCCGAAGTGCATCATGCGGCCCATGGCGGCGATAGCGGTAGCGGAAGCGTGCTTCTCTAGGCAACCGACGTTGCCGCAGCCGCACGGGTTGCCATCTGGAATGACCGTCATATGGCCAAACTCGCCGGCCATGCCGTGGTTACCGTGCAGAACTTTCCCATCGATGATGATGCCGCCGCCGATTCCCGTTCCAAGTGTCAGAAGAATCAGATTCTTGACATTGCGGCCCGCGCCTAGCCACATTTCGCCCAGGGCCGCCGCGTTGGCGTCGTTTTCGAGCAGAATGGGTATCGCCAAATGGCGCTGCACTTCATCGCGGATGGGGAAGTTCTCAAAGCCGGGAAGGTTGGCGGCGCCCTCGACAACGCCGGCGTCTATATCTATGTAGCCCGGAACACCTATGCCCATACCCAGCAAAACCCCCAGGGAATGGGAGCGGACATGCTGGACGATTTCGACGATCTGAGCCACGATAGGCGCGGGCCCATGCTCGTAGTTGGCGGGTACCGAGACCCTCTCAAGAACATTTCCGGTGGGACCAATGGCCGCGACGCGCAGATTTGTGCCGCCCAAATCGACACCAATCGAATAGGGTTCCATGCGCCACGAATATAACAGACGAGCCGCCGGTCAGACCGCTGCGCCGGAATCGGACTGGGGCTGCGACGCCACGTCCAGCCAGAAATGCGCAGCCGAGCGGATCACGCGAAAAAAACCATCGAGATCAGCAGCTTTCGTCAAGTAGCAGTTGGCGTACAACTCGTAAGCGTCACGCACATCTTTTTCGGAACTCGAAGTGGTGAGCACGGCAATGGGGATAAGTCTCAGGCGCGGGTCGAGCTTGATCTGCCTTAAAAGCTCCCTTGAATCCGCTTTAGGCAAGTTAAAATCGAGAAAAATCAGGTTGGGTGTAGGCGCGCCGGCAAAAGAGCCTTCGCCTTTCAGGAATTCCAGCGCTTCATCCCCGTCGCCGGCGAAATGAACGGCGACAGGAGGTTGGATGTCGCGCAGGGCTTCCTGCATGAGGCGCACATCGGCCGGATTATCTTCGATGATCAGGATTTGCCGCTGATTGGACACTTGTACATAACTGTAACGAACTACTGCGTGATGGAGGCCAGAACCAGATTGGCAAGCTCGTCGACGTAGTCACTGGTTAGCGGAGCGAGACCAGTGAGCAAGCGATAGTAAAACGGCCCATACATAAAGTCCAAGACCAGGTCCAAATTGACATCCGGGCGCATGGAAGTCCCACGGTAAGTTTCCAGCGTGCCTGTGGCAGCCGCGCGGCGGGGAGCCACCCAGACGGAACGAAACGCTTCCGCCGCTTCGGGATCGTTCTGGGCAGCAGCGACGAAGGCTTTCACCGCGCAGCCGCGGCTACTCGCGAGCAGCTTCCGAAAATTATGCAATTGCAGGCGAATGTCCTGGTGCAGGTCGCCCGTGTTCGGGAATGGGATTTCCTGTGCAACGGCTTCCCGCAAGGCTTCGAGCATTACTGCAGATTTGTTGGGCCACCAGCGGTAGATGGTCGCCTTGCTAGCTCCGGCGCGTTCGGCTATGGCGTCGCAAGTAGCGCTAGCAAAACCGAGATCTTCCAGAGTTAACAAGGCAGCGTCTAGGATGCGGGAGCGAGCCACCTCGTCGCGGGGACGTCCGCGGCCACGCGGCGCGGATTCTTCAGCGGTCTCTTTCAGGGGTTCTTTGGACAATATTTGCACTTGACAGTCCTATGTTGAGATGACGTAAATACTACGAAGTTGCAGATTTTCGAAACTTTCTAGTATCGTAAATAATCGGACCTAGGGAATGTGGATTGTCAAGATCGCTCTCTCCCGGCCATACACGTTCGTCGTTCTGGCCCTTTTGATCTTAATTTTGAGTCCGATTGTAATTATGCGGACGCCGACGGATATCTTTCCTAATATAGACATACCAGTGATCTCGGCGGTGTGGAACTACGCCGGACTGACTCCGGAGCAATTGGAAGGCCGCATCGTCTCGCCTTACGAGCGCGTGCTCACGACGACGGTGAATGACATTGAGCACCTGGAGTCGACCACGCTAAACGGGGTCGCGGTGGTCAAAATTTTTCTGCAGCCGGGCGCTAACCTGACCACCGGAATTGCGCAAACGACGGCCGTGTCGCAGACGATTTTGAGACAGCTACCGCTAGGGACGACGCCGCCGCTGATCATCAGCTATAGCGCCTCCACGGTACCTATCCTGCAGTTGGCGCTTAGTGGCACAAATATGCAGGAGCAAGAGTTAAACGACATCGGGCTCAATTTCCTGCGCACCCAACTGGTCACGGTGCCAGGCGCGGCGATTCCGTATCCCTGGGGCGGCAAAACTCGGCAAGTGATGATTGACTTAAATCCCGCTCAGTTGCAGGCGCGCGGACTCTCACCGTTCGACGTCGTGAACCAAGTAGCCAATCAAAATCTGATTTTGCCGTCGGGCACGGCGAAGATCGGCCAGTTCGAATACGACATCGACATGAATGCCGCCCCGGCAACGATTCAGGAAATCAACGATTTTCCGCTAAAGGTATCGGGAACGTCCACTATTTACGTGCGCGACGTGGGCCACGCGCGAAACGGATTCGCGCCTCAAACGAACATCGTGCGGCGTGATGGACAGCGCGCGGTGCTGCTCTCGGTATTAAAAGCCGGTAATGCCTCGACGCTGTCGGTGGTGGCCGGGATAAAGAAGCTATTGCCTAAAGTGCAGGCGACGCTGCCGCCGCAACTGAAAATTCAGCTGATGGGAGACGAGTCGATTTTCGTTGGCGCGGCGATCAAAGGTGTGGTGCGAGAGGCGGTGATCGCCGCTTGTCTGACCGGAATGATGATTCTGCTGTTCCTGGGAAGCTGGCGCAGCACGGTGATTATCGCCGTCTCGATTCCGCTCTCTATATTGACGTCGGTGCTTGTGCTGAGCGCCTTGGGACAGACGATTAACATCATGACGCTCGGAGGCCTGGCTTTGGCTGTCGGCATCCTGGTGGACGACGCCACGGTGGAAATTGAGAATATCAATCGCATTTTGGAAGAGGGCCATGAAACGGAGATGAGAGAAGCGATCCTGCATGGCGCGCAGCAGATCGCGGTCCCCGCCCTGGTTTCAACGCTGTGTATTTGTATTGTGTTCCTTCCCATGTTCTTTTTGAGCGGAGTGGCCCGCTTCTTGTTTGTGCCGCTCGCTGAGTCCGTGGTATTTGCAATGCTCGCGTCTTACATCCTCTCGCGCACACTGGTCCCGACGCTTGCGTTGTACATCCTCGACGTGCACCAACCCAACAGCCTGCTCAAGCGGACACGCAACCCATTCGCGTTGTTCCAGCGCGCCTTCGAGCATGTCTTCGAGAAAGTGCGCCTGCAGTACCAGGCGGTATTGACGACATTGATCTACCGGCGCAAGATTTTCGTGCCAGCGTTTTTTGGTTTGTGCCTGGCGGCGGCGACCCTCATTCCTTTTCTCGGCCAGGACTTCTTTCCGGTGAGCGACGCCGGCGAGTTTAAGTTGCACCTACGGGCAAAGACCGGCACGCGGATCGAGGAGATGGCCAAGTTGTGCGATTTGGTGGACCGCGCCATCCGCAGAGAAATCCCTCCCGCGGAGCTGCGCACCGTTGTGGACAATATGGGCCTGCCCTATAGCGGTTTGAACCTTTCTTACAGCAACTCGGGCATGATCGGTTCGGCGGACGCCGACATCCAGGTCGGTTTAAACGAAGAGCACAGACCGGTGGCAGATTACATGCGTGCCTTGCGCAGGGACTTGCCGAAAGAATTTCCGGGAACAACATTTTATTTCTTGCCGGGCGACATTGTCAGTCAGATTTTGAATTTCGGCTTGCCCGCGCCGATCGATGTGCAGATTGTGGCGGCGGACATGGGTGCGAGCCGGGACTTTGCAAACCGGGTTTTGCCGGAATTGAAGCGCATACCGGGCATGGTGGATTTGCACGTGCAGCAGGTGTTCGATGGGCCGAAACTTCACATCGAAGTCGACCGCACCAAAGCAGCGGAAAGCGGATTCACGCAAAATGACGTGGCGCGGAATTTGCTTACCTCGTTAAGTGGCAGTACGCAAACGCAGCCCACATTCTGGCTGAATCCGCGCAACGGCGTCAGCTACAACCTGGCATCGCAGACGCCGCAATATCGAATCGAGTCAATGCACGATTTGAAGAATATACCGGTTACTGGACCGACCCAGAAGCAGCCGGAGATCCTAACCGACCTGGCGGATGTCACCCGCCAGAGCGAACTCGGAGCCCTGATGCACTACAACATCCGCCGGGTGGTAGACATTTACGGCTCCGTGCAAGACCAGGACCTCGGCTTCGTGGCACGCGAAGTCAGAAAAGTATTGGACCGTAATCGAAAATATCTGGCGCGCGGGACGGATCTGGTTCTGCGCGGACAGGTGCAAACCATGGAAGATTCGTTCACCGGGCTACTGGGCGGACTGGCGGGCGCGATTGTGCTGGTGTACCTGCTGATTGTAGTCAATTTTCAATCATGGCTGGACCCGTTCGTTATCGTGATGGCGCTGCCGGCGGCATTGGCGGGCATTATTCTATTTCTGTTCGCCACGCATACGACGGCCAGCGTGCCCGCGCTGATGGGCGCAATTATGTGCATGGGCGTGGCCACCGCAAACAGCATCCTGGTGGTGAGTTTTGCCAAGGAGCGCCTAACGCATCATGGCAACCCGCTCGAAGCGGCGCTGGAAGCTGGATCGACGCGTTTCCGCCCAGTGGTGATGACAGCGCTAGCCATGATTATCGGCATGGTTCCGATGGCGCTGGGATTCGGCGAAGGCGGCGAGCAGAATGCGCCGCTGGGCCGGGCGGTAATCGGCGGATTGTCGTGCGCGACGGTGGCAACACTACTGTTCGTCCCGTCGCTATTTGCCCTGCTGGGCGGTGCGCGCGCTACTACTGCCGGCGCACATGACAAAGATGTGGATCTGATGAGCGAAGAAATGCGGAGGAAGCATTGATGGTAGAACAAACCGGAGAACAGGCGGAAAGACCAGCGCAAGAGACAGTTACGCAACCCCAAGTACAAAATCAGCCACCCACGCAGGCGCGGCCTGCATGGGGAATTCTGTTAGTAGTCCTGGCGGCGGGAGCCCTGGGACTGGCCTATACAATCTTCACGGGAATCACGGCACGAGCCAAGGCATCCGAGTCGCTCGACCGGGAGACACGTACGAACGCGATTCCAACAGTGTTTATCGTTCACCCGAAGGCAACCGTGGGAGCCGAGGAGATAGCGGTTCCAGGTAACATGCAGGCTTTCATAGATACGCCCATCTGGG
>DATHIZ010000480.1:0-6720 GCA_035316385.1 Bryobacteraceae bacterium
CATTTCAACGCGGGATCAACTCCACCCGGGCGCTACGAATTGCGGCTGGAGGATAGCGAACTGTACATGCAGGCGATTGCCGTGAAAGGCGCGACTTACTCGCGCGGCGAACTGGACGTGCACGACGGCTCCAGTATTCAACTCTCCATCACCGCCGCCCAAGGTTTGAGCAACGTGACCGGAACAGCCACCAAAGACGGCCAAACTTATGGAGGCGCAATGATCCTGCTTATTCCGCAAGACTTCAGCCACGGCTCTTATTTCCCGCGGGATCAATCGGATAGCGATGGCACCTTCAGCCTGAACTCGGCTCCGCCCGGCCGCTACACCTTGCTGGCCATCGAGGATGGCCACGAACTGGCCTATCACGATCCAGCCGCAATTGCGCCATACTTAAAACAGGGACAAAGCATCGAGATTCCGTTGCCCCCAGGCACCGAAACGAAAATAGAAGTGCAACGTCTGAAACTCTAAAGAGGCCATTCAACATGAACGGTTATTCGGTACAACCTTCCCCTTGGGATAAACTCACTGGGACTATTCCCCTCTCCGTACGCCAAGCGGCCGTAATTAAGCAGACTTATCTGCTTTTCGGTCTAAGCGTGGTCAGCGCTTTGGCGGGCGGCTATATCGGCGCAACTTCGGAGACCCTGGCTCGTTTCTTCTCCGGTTGGGTGGGCTGGATTGTGGCAATCCTCATTTTGAACGCAGTGCCGCGTATTGCAATCGCCGCTCGTCATAACCCTGTCTTGGGCACGGGCGCGCTGGTGGCTGACGGATTCCTCTCCGGCATTGCCATGTCGCCGCTGCTTTGGGTGGCCAGCAGGATCGCTCCCGTGCTCATTCTGGTTGCGCTGATGATTACCGCGTTCGTCTTTATCGGTGTCACGGCCTATGTCATGGTGTCGGGGCGTAGCTTTTCAGCCCCGCGTGGATTAATGGCCGGACTCTTCTTTTCCATCATTGGCGCGGTGATTCTGAACAGCTTCCTGCACATCGGCTTCATTGGCATTCTGATTAGCGTCGCCATCGGAGCGCTCGGCGTATTCATTCTGGTCTTTTCCACCAGCAGCGTTCTGCGCTCGCCGGATGCGGACAGCCCGATACCCGGCGCGCTGATGCTGTTCGCCGGCGTCTTCAATGTGTTCGTGGCAACCCTGAATATATTGCTTCGGGTGTTTGGCGGGGACCGCAGATCGTAGGTCGGTTAGCTAGCGGAGCCTAGCTCCGCTCGGATGGCGTCGGCGATCCGGCCGGTCCACTTGTCGACGTCGGCGTCGGTTTTGGCCTCAATCATGACGCGAGCGAGGGGTTCGGTGCCGGAGAAACGCACGACCACGCGCCCACTGCCCGCGAACTCCAGCTCGGCTGCATCAATCTCAGCCCGTACCGTGGCAAGTTCGCTCAGGGGGCGCTTGTACTTGACGCGCACATTCACCAGCTTCTGCGGAAAACTCTTGATCTCGTCCAGCAAACTGTCGAGCGAACGCCCCGAGCGGTAAACGATTTCGAGCACGCGCAATGCCGTCAACAACCCATCCCCGGTAGTTGCGTGCTCAAGGAAAATCACATGACCGGATTGCTCTCCGCCGATGGCCGCTCCACGCTTGAGCATCTCTTCCAGAACATACTTATCCCCCACGGGAGTGCGCAGCATGGTAATGCCATGCGCTTCCAGGGCTTTTTCGAGTCCGAGATTCGACATTACAGTCGAGACGACAAGGTCTCCAGGCAGCTTTCCCGCGCGCTTGAGGCTGGTACCCGCCAGAAAGAGCACGGCATCGCCATCCACAATCTTGCCGGAGGAGGAAACGAAGAGGGCCCGGTCGGCGTCGCCGTCGAAGGCGATACCCAGGTCGGCTCCCGTTTCCCGGACACACTTTTGCAAATGCTCCATATGAAGGGAACCGGAGTCGAGGTTGATGTTGCGTCCGTTGGGAGAACTCCCGATCCACTTTACGTCGCAGCCTAAACGCTGAAAGAGGGCAGGCGCAACTTCGGTCGCCGCTCCGTTGGCGCAATCGATCACCAGGCGCAGCGGAAAGGCGCTATCGATGGTGGCCGCCAGATAATCGGTATAGAGATTATCCAGGCTGGGATCAACCGCGACAGTCACGGGCGTGGCTTCCTGATCCGAAGCGAGCCATTGGGTCATGAGCCCTTCCAGGTGAAGCTCTACGTCATCCGGCAGCTTATAGCCGGAATGGCTGATGGCCTTCAGGCCATTGTCGTAGTAGGGGTTGTGTGAAGCGGAAATCATCACGCCGGCTACAAACGGTCCGGTGCGAGTCAGGTAGGCCACACCCGGCGTTGTAATCACCCCCGCAAAGCGAGTCTTAACGCCGGCACGCGCCAGGCCGCCCGCCACCTGGGCGGCCAACCAAGGGCCGCTTTCGCGCGTATCCATGCCGATGAGTACTTCCGGAGCGCCGTCAGGCAGGTCCTTCGAATGCGTCTCGCTCGCCCAGGTTCCCAGCGCCACGCCCAGCGCATGGGCGGTGCGCGCGTCCAACGGAGGTTCGCCGGCCACTCCCCGAATCCCGTCCGTACCAAAAAGCTGTCTCGACAATATAACTCCTAAGTACTATAGTGGCCCGCGCAGCCAAATTGTATCGCGGAGTTGGAGGGCGTGGGCGCTAGTCATCGTCGTGCTGAGCGGAAAGGCTGGTGAGTACGGATAAATCCTCAAGCGTAGTCACATCGCCGCTTACGCCGTGGCTGGAGACAATTTCACGCAGCAAGCGGCGCATGATTTTTCCGCTGCGGGTCTTGGGCAGAGCATCCGTAAAGCGAATTTCTTCGGGACGCGCAAACGGCCCAATTTCTTTCGCCACCCAATTGCGCAGTTCTTTGCCCAGCGCGTCATGCCTCCAGTCACCCTTTTTCAAGGTGACGAACGCGCAGACGGCTTGCCCGGTGATCTCATGCGGCTTACCTACCACGGCGGCTTCAGCGACCGCCTCGTGAAGCACCAGCGCGGATTCGATTTCCATGGTGCTCAAGCGGTGGCCGCTCACGTTCATCACATCGTCCACGCGGCCCAGCACCCAGTAATAGCCGTTTGCATCGCGGCGGGCAGCGTCGCCGGTGAAGTAAGCTCCTGGAACGCGCGACCAGTACTGCTCTTGAAAGCGCTGCGAGTCACCCCAGATGTTGCGTACCATGCTGGGCCAGGGGTGACGGATAATCAGATAGCCCTCGCGATTGTCGCCGACGGGCTCGCCCTTCGCATCCACGATGTCGGCCAGAATCCCGGGCAACGGAAGCGTAGCCGATCCGGGTTTGAGAGGCACCGCTCCAGGCACGGGCGCAATCATGATCGCGCCGGTTTCGGTTTGCCACCAAGTATCCACAATCGGGCAGCGTCCTTTGCCGATAACGTGGTAGTACCACTCCCATGCGGCCGGATTGATTGGCTCGCCGACCGAACCGAGCACGCGCAAACTGGATAAGTCGTGTGCCTCGGGCCAGTGATTTCCCTGGCGGATTAAGGCGCGAATGGCAGTGGGCGAGGTATAGAAAATGGAGACCTTGCGTTTGGCGACAATTTGCCAAAAGCGATCGAACGCCGGATAATCGGGCGCGCCTTCGTAAATGACCACTGTGGCCCCGGCGGCCAGAGGTCCGTAGACAACATAGCTGTGGCCGGTGATCCAGCCCACGTCGGCGGTACACCAATAGATGTCGTTGTCGTTGAGATCGAACACCCACTTCATGGTCATCAGCGTCTGGAGCAGATAACCGCCCGTGGTGTGCTGAATGCCTTTGGGGTGACCGGTAGTGCCGGAGGTGTACAGCACGAAGAGCGGATGCTCGGAATCCAGAGGTTCCGCCGCGCAATGCTCCGCCTGATAGGTAGATTCCGGCGTGGCGTCCAGTTGCTGGTCCTGCTCATGCCACCAAACGTCGCGGCCGGCTTGCATGGGAATGGAGGAACCGGTGCGTTTGTAGACAACCACCTTCTTCACGCCAGGCGTGCTCTGCACGGCTTCGTCGACCGCAGGCTTCAGCTGCACTTCTTTGCCGCGCCGCCAGCCGCCGTCGGCCGTGATGACCAGGGTTGCGTCGAGATCAGTGATGCGGGCCCGCAGCGCCTCCGCCGAGAATCCTCCAAAGACCACGCTGTGCACGATACCCAAGCGCGCGCAGGCCAATACCGCCACAGGCGCCTCGACGATCATCGGCATGTAGATCACCGCGCGATCACCGGTCCGGTAGCCCAGGTTTTTTAGCACAGTGGCAAAACGGGAGACCAGGCGATGCAGTTCTTCGTACGTGACTACGCGCTCGTCCCCTGGCTCGCCTTCGAAAATAAGCGCGGGCTTGGTCTTTCGCGAAGTCTCCAGGTGGCGATCCACGCAGTTGTAGCACGCGTTGAGCTTGCCGCCGACAAACCATTTGGCGAAAGGCGAATTCCACTCGAGAGGCTGGGAGAAAGGCTCAAACCAGGTCAACTCACGGTTGGCTTGCTCAGCCCAAAACGCCGTTGGATCTTTGGCGGCACGCTCGCGAAGAGCACTATAAACTTCTGGTCCTTTAACCTGAGCGTGCGCGACGAAGTCACTGCCAGGCGAATATGTTTTCGAATCACTCATGTACGTGTAACTGCGGCCAGTTTAACGCAGGGGCGGGATTAGTGAATCGTTCCGGCGTGTTCGAGCGGCCAAAACACAAAGACGGCCTTACCGTAAATGTAGCTCCGCGGCACAAATCCCCAAGCCCGGCTGTCGTTCGAAACGATGCGGTGATCACCCAGAACGAAGTATTTGTCGGCCGGAACCACTGTGGGCGGATAAGGCCGGTCATCGCGGTAAGCCGACGGAATGTAGTTCTCTTCGAGTTTCTTCCGGTTCACGAGAACATAGCCGCCCTCCACCGCAACGGTGTCTCCGGGCAGCCCGATCACGCGCTTGATGTAGGATTTCGTGGTGTCTTCGGGGTAGCAAAAAACGACGGTATCGCCACGTTTGATATCGCCCAGCCCGAATTTGTAGCTGAACTGGTTGATGAACAGGCGTTCCTGATCCAGCAGGCTGGGCATCATGCTGGTTCCCTCCACCTTGACCGGACGGTAGAGAAACAGTATGACCAGCACCGCAATCAGGACCGACAGCATCAGATCGCGAAACCAGGCAATGGTGGCAATGAGGGATGAGCGCGGATGGGGGATAGCCACCGCAGTTGTGACGCCCACGGAGACCATCTGGTCAGGAACCGGTTCGCTCATGACTTGCTCACTTCACTTCTAATTTACTAAGCCGGAGGCACAACTATGGTAATGCAAGTTGGACGAGCGATTTGCTCTTTCGTTAGGTGAACCGGTCCTCAGCCGGTAGGCAGCTAATTTTAACGCTTCTTCAGAAGCTGCTGCTCGGCCTGGATCCAATCTTCCTGGGGCGATCCGTGCGTATAACCACGAGCAGCCCAAAGGGAATGCGCGAGTCTCGCAATGTCGTCGTGCGTGGCAACGGTGGCGACAGGCTGCGTGATCGTTTCGGTGACAGTTTCCGTGACGGTTAACACCGGCTCGGGTTTGGCGACTTTGCTTTCCGCCACTCGAACTTCCGAGGCAGGCGGCGAGTTGACCTTGTGATGGTGGCTGGGCGAAGCGGTAACAGCGTCTTCGCTCTTCTTCGGCGTGGAAGACTTCAATGCGCGCGGCTTCGGTTTTACTTCGGCAGCGGCCGCAACGCTCTTCTCAGGCGCTGAAGCCACGGGCGTTTTTTCCGCGGTTTGCTTTGTCTTTTTCGAAGATTTGTTCAACTGCATGCATCTATTCTAAACACCCTGCGCGAAATTGTCAGTATTAGTTCAACAGAATCTAATCGAAAGACGTAAGAATACAGAATGATGAATCGTCAGGTTCCAGTGTTGCGTCAGAAATGTTAGCGACATTGCTTCATGAGGCTTCTCAACGTCTTTCAATCCTGGGGGAAAGTTCTGACCGGGAACATCCCCATGCTCTCCATCGAAATCACCCGCGAGTGCCCGCTTCATTGCCCGGGCTGCTATGCGTATGGCGACTCTCACTTAGGCGAAGGCGGCCCGAACCTACGGAGCGTTAGCGATTACCGGGGTGACGAGTTAGTGAACAAGATCTTACTGCTCGTGGATGAGCATCAACCGTTGCAAGTGTCGCTGGTCGGCGGCGAGCCGATGATGCGGCATCGCGAGTTAAGCCGAGTCATTCCTGAACTGAGCAGGCGCGGCAT
The DNA here is from genome assembly GCA_035316385.1 of Bryobacteraceae bacterium. GTDB lineage: Bacteria > Acidobacteriota > Terriglobia > Bryobacterales > Bryobacteraceae > Bog-105. The sequence continues at coordinate 6,213 of DATHIZ010000480.1, forward strand.
CTACACGATGGTGGTTACCAGCGGCGTGATTCCTATTCCGCCCGAATGGACGGCGCTTCCGAAGGTAACGGTGGCGGTTTCGGTAGATGGCAACCCGGAAGATCACGACATACGGCGCAAACCGGCTACCTACGAACGCATCCTAAAGAACATCCAAGGGACCACGATCAACGTGCACTGGACGGTGGTTCGCAAGAACATTGAAGAGCCAGGCTACATGGATCGCTACCTGGCTTTTTGGAATGCGCGCCCCGAAGTGCGTAACATCTGGGTGAGCGTATATACGCCGCAACTAAACGAAGAATCGGCGGAGAAGCTCACGGACGAAAACCGTGTGCAACTCGCCGGCTATTTCAACCGGTCGGCGAAGAACTATTCCAAGCTAACGATGCACAAGGGCTTGATGGACGCGTTCCTGGAGCCTCCCAAGAGCCCCGAAGAGTGTTTGTTCTCCAAGCTCTCGATCAACTACACCGCCGATCTGAAGACTCGCGTGGAACCGTGTGTT
>DATHIZ010000481.1:0-5724 GCA_035316385.1 Bryobacteraceae bacterium
CCATGATCAGAAGCACGGGAGGACCTACGCCGTGCTCCTCCCAATAAAGCTTGGCGCCGCGAGTTTCAACGAATGGCATGGCGACTCTACCCCAATATATGCGGCTGTTTCGAACAACTCCCACCAATCACGGTGGTATCCATCCTTTACAGACCATCTGGCCTCGAGTTAGGATAGAGTCAACCCCCGAGAGACAATCGCAAGGAGAGGTACCTCCGTTTTGCTGAAACTGAAGCGAGTTGAAATTCATGGGTTCAAGTCCTTTTACGATAGAACAGAAATGAAGTTCTCCGGCAGCGGGATCGCTGCCGTGGTCGGGCCGAACGGATGTGGCAAATCAAATCTCAGCGACGCTATTAGCTGGGTGTTGGGCGAACAGTCGGCGAAAAGTCTTCGCGGAGCCCGCATGGAAGATGTCATCTTCGCGGGCACTCGGGACAGGAAGGCTCTCGGCATGGCATCGGTCACCATGACCCTGGTGCCGGACGAAGCCAAGTTGGGCCTTACTCTGGAACCTAAGCCCGTCTCCACCGACGTCAGCGCTGTTATTGACGTCAGCGCTGTTATTACGGTTGACGCAGCCGCCGTCACCGTCGTGGAAGACCCCGCCGGGGAACCGCCCGCGGACGAAGCCGTAGAGAATTCAGCCGTGCCTGCGGAAGCAGTTCCGGTCGTCGAGCACGCGCCTCCCAAAACCGATGCCCAGAAAACTGCCGAGCGTACCGGAGAGATAACCATCACGCGCCGGCTCTATCGCTCGGGTGAGAGTGAATACCTCATCAATGGCAAGCAAGCCAGGCTGCGCGATATTCAGGATCTGTTTCTAGGCACGGGTTTGGGGCCGGAAAGCTACGCCATCATCGAGCAAGGGCGCATCGGCCAGATTCTCAGCAACAAGCCGCAAGACCGGCGCGGAGTGATTGAAGAAGCCGCCGGCATAACTAAATTCAAAACGCGCAAGCGGTTGGCCGAAGCCAAACTGGAAAGCGCCAAACAGAATCTGGCGCGCGTCTTCGACATTTTGGAAGAAGTGACCCGCCAGGCAAACTCGCTCAAGCGGCAAGCGGCCAAGACCAAGCGCTACACCGAATTGAAGGCTGAGGCGACGGGTTATCTGCGGCAGGTGTTGAGCGCCCGGTTCCGGCAGTTGGAGCGTGAGAGCGCCAAGGCTGCCATTGAACTCAATCTGGCATCGGCGGAATTGCAGACCGCGCAGACCGCCATTGGCGAGCGGGAGACGGAGCAGACGGGTGTTCTGGAATCGTCCTATGCCACCGAGCAGGAGTTGACCAGTGCGCGCAAGCAGCTCGCGGACTTGAACCTGGAAGCGGAGCGGGCGCGTGGACGGTTGGAATATCAGCTCAAGCAAATCCAACAGATCGACGGCCGCCTGAATGCGAGCGAAGCCGAAACGCGCACCCTGGCCCAGCAGCAGCAGGATCGCGGAGAGGAACTGCAGCAGCAAATTGGCGCATGGGAAGCGCTCGAAGCTGAGTTTGGCGGAGCGCGGTCGCAGCTCGATTCCAAGGCCGAAGAGCGTCAGCAGGCGCAGAACCGGCTGGCGGAGCAGGAGCGTGGGCTGGAGGCGTCGCGTCAGCGCGTCCTACGGCTGTTAGGGGAGTCCTCCGGCCTCAAGAACCGCATCACGCAAGTGGAAGCACAGCTGGCTGCCGCGGATCGCGACACGGCGCGGGCGCGGGCCGAAGAACAGCAGTCCGATAGCGATCTGCAGCGCATTCAACAGGCAAGAACCCAATTGAGCGAACGCCTGGCTTCGCGCCAGACTGAATTGGTTTCGGTAACCGATCAGCGCAAGGAAGTAGAGCAGGAACTGCACGGGAAACGAGCCGGCTTGCAGGAGAGCCGCCAGGCGTTCGACCGTTTGCGCAGCGAGTATTCGCGCGTGAAGGCGCGCAAGGATTCGCTCGAAGAAGTGATTCAGCACCGCAGCTACACCACCGAAACAGTCAAGCGTCTGTTCACTGCGGCCGAGAAAGGCGCTACCGGCGGCTTCAAGCCCGTGGGCGTGCTGGCCGATTTTCTGGAAGTGGACCCGCAGTTTGAAAAGGCGGCGGAAGAGTTTCTACACGACGAGCTGGAATTCGTAGTAGTGCGCAACTGGGAAGACGCCGAGCGGGGTGTGGAACTGATGCGCGGCGAGTTGAACGGCCGCGCCACATTTCTGGCCGAGCAGGTCGAAGGGGATCCAGACCCGGTGGCCGAAGCCCCGCAGCCCAGCACGGAGAACGGCGCCCTGACAAAGCTAACCGATGCGCTGCGTTTCACCAACGGACTTACCGAACTGCCCAGGCACCTGTTGCCGCGCATCGCCAATTGCTATCTGGCCACGGAGCGGTCGCTGGCAAGACAGCTGGCGTCGCAATTTCCGCATTGCTGGTTTCTGAGCACGGATGGCGTCAGCTATCACGGGCGCGCCGTCAGCGGCGGTAAGAAGTCGGGCGCGGGTCCGCTGGGGCTGAAGCGCGAGTTGCGGGAAATAACCAATCTGGAGGTCTCGAAACACGCCGAAATGACTGCGGCTCAAACCACCGCCGCCGAATTGGAGCGTGCCATCGCCGGCTTGTCTGAGCATCTGGAGTATCTGCGCGGTCAACAGCAAGCGCAGGAGAAAGATGTTCTGGCTCTCGATCACGAAAGCCGTAAGCTGTCCGAAGAGTTTCAACGCGTGCAGCAGCGCCTTTCGCATGCGCGGCTGGAGTTGGACCGGATCGCTCGCGATGGCGTGAAGCTGGAAGAAAACGCCGCCCGCGACCGTGGACAACTGGAGCAATGTGAACAAGCCCGCGGCGACCAGGAGCAGGCGCTCGAAGCGGCGCGTGAGGAACTCGGCAGTCTTCAGAGTGAAGTCGCGCGGGCGGCGGAAGATCACGCTGCATTGCGTGCCAGCTTGGCGAGTTTGGAAGAGCGGCGGCGTTCGATCGGCGCCAATCGGACCCGCCTGGAAGCGCAGGTGCGCGAGTTTGCCAATCGGCGCGCCAATCTGTTGCGTGAGACCGAACGTCTAACCGGCGAGAAGGCGCAATTCCTCGCCAGTAACGACGAACTGAGCGCAAAAAGTGAAACGTTGAAAGGCTCGCTGGCGGCCACCGATGCCGAAGTGAAGCGTTTAGCCGAACAAGAGGCCGGTCTGCGTGTACGCCTGACGGCAGCCGAAGAAGAATTGAAGAGCTTGCGCGCGGCGGCGCAAATCGCGCTGGAAAAACGCTCTGAATTGCAGGTCTTGCTGGCGCGGACCGAGTCCGATTTGAAGCACTTGGAAGAGACTTGTCAGAAAGAGCTGGAACTGGCGCTGCCTCAATTGCTCGACGGCGAGGAGACGCTGGCGGACGAGTCCGCCGTGCAGGAACTGGACGCCAAATATACCGAGACGCGGCGCAAGATAGAGGCACTGGGTCCGGTGAATCCGCAGGCCCTCGAAGAGTTTGAGGAAGCGCAGCAGCGCCAGGATTTCCTGCAGGCCCAGCGCCAGGATCTGCTCGATTCCATCCGGGACACGGAAAAGGCGATTCATGAAATTGATGGGGAATCGCGCAAACGCTTCGGCGAGGCGTTCCACGCCATCAACGCAAATTTCCGCGTGATGTTCCAGGTGTTGTTCGGCGGCGGCACGGGCGAAATGCGGCTGACCGATGAAGAGAATCTCTCGGAATCGGGCATCGACATTGTCGCGTCGCCTCCCGGCAAGAAGCTGCAAAGCGTATTGTTGCTGTCGGGTGGTGAGAAATCGCTGACCGCCATGGCTCTGCTAATGGGCATTTTTCAGTACACCCCCAGTCCGTTCTGCATTTTGGACGAGGTGGATGCGCCCCTGGACGAAGCCAACATCGAGCGCCTGACGCGCTTGCTGAAGGAAATGTCGGAACACACCCAGTTCATCGTAATCACGCACGCCAAGCGTACGATGGAAGCGGCGCAGTCGCTGTACGGTGTGACCATGCAGGAGCAGGGCGTTTCCCGCTTGGTTTCGGTGAAGTTCAAAACACCCGCGGACGGTCAGAAAACACCGCGTTCGGAAGCCGCTCGCTCCAGGGCGGCGGCGCAAGCGCCGGTGCAAAAAACCGAAGACGAGCGGGAACCGGTGCTGGCCTACGACGCCTGATTTGCTGCTTGTTTTCTCTCCCTGCGAGCAAAAGATTGAGAAGTAGTAGCGGGAGCTTGAATAAACCACAGCGCGCTTCGCAAGGAAGCGCGCTGTTTGATCGACGCTATGAGCGGTAATAACCCAAGACGCATGGCAACCTCCGAAAAGCTCCATGGGTCTGAAGGGTACTCTTGAACTTGCAGTTGTCGTGCCGCTCGAAACTCGAGCTCGGCCGGGCGTTTTTCCCTTGCAAGTCCGTCAAAACTCGTCTGCCGGGGAACGCAAGAGGAACGCCTAGGATAATAAGTGATTAACCGATTGGATAAAAGCCATGATTGACCCGGTTGCGAAATGAAGTTGAGCGTAACATCGAAAGTGGAAGAAAGCTTTGGCATCCTTCAGCTGGCGGGACCACTGACGCTCAGTCCGTCTTTGAGTTCGTTGCGCGATGCCACCAGGCAAATTCTGAGCAGCGGCAAATTGGCCGGCTTGATTCTCGCCATGTCCGGCGTCACCAAGGTGGACAGCGCGGGTCTGGGTGAGTTGACAATTGTCTATACGTTCGCCAGCAGGCAGAGCTGCCCCATCCGGCTAGTGGGCGTGAGCGCTAGCTTGCACAAGATGTTGGAGATGACCAGATTGGATGAATTGCTGCTGGCCGCGGACGATTTGATGAGTGCCAAAAGTCAATTGCGGGGGCGCTAGGAGATTGCATGGATATTCAAGGTACAAACATTATCGGCTTCGGACAGTTTGCGGGGAGCGCCAAGATCCTGCGCGGGTTCAACCCCCGGGAAGGAGCCGCGCTGGAGCCCGCCTTTCATGAAGCCAATGCGGGCGAAGTGGAGCGGGCGCTTGAGCTGGCCGCGGCGGCGGCCGTGGAACTGCGGGCCCTGAGCGGGGAACGCATCGCTGATTTTCTGCTGGCCGTCCGCGAGGAGATTCTGGAACTGGGCGATGAACTTCTCCAAAGGGCATCGCTCGAATCGGGGTTCGACACCGGACGCCTGAGCGGCGAGCGCGACCGTACCACCAATCAGCTCAAAATGTTTGCCGATCTGGCGCGCGAAGGCTCCTGGCTCGATGCCCGCATTGACCCCGCCATGCCGGAACGCAAACCGATGCCTCGTGTCGACATACGGCGCATGCTGCGGCCGGTTGGTCCCGTCGCGGTTTTCGGAGCCAGCAACTTTCCCCTGGCGTTCTCGGTTGCGGGGGGCGATACCGCGGCAGCTTTTGCGGCTGGCAACCCGGTAGTGGTGAAGGCCCATCCCGCCCACCCTGGAACGTCGGAACTGGTCGCGCGCGCAATTGTGAACGCCGTGCGGAAGCAGAAACTACCGGAAGGCACGTTCTCCATGCTGAATGGGATCACGCCTGAAACCAGTTTGGCGATAGTGACCAACCCGAACACCAAAGCCGTGGCCTTTACCGGCTCTGAACGGGCCGGCCGCGCCTTGTTCGATGCCGCCTCCCGCCGCAGCGAGCCCATCCCCGTATTCGCCGAAATGGGAAGCGTCAATCCCCTTTTTGTGTTATCCGGCGCGCTGGCCGGTGACGGTAAGCCCGAAGGCCTCGCCGACGCACTGTATAAGTCGGTGACGCTCGGAGTCGGGCAGTTC
>DATHIZ010000482.1:0-7867 GCA_035316385.1 Bryobacteraceae bacterium
GCGCAGTCGGCAACAGCGCGGACAGCCCGCACGCCTAGCACCACCATCGGCGCCTCTACTCCCACGGCCGGTCTCACGGTTCCGCAAGGGCCAGCCGACTGGCTCGATACGAACCTAACGAATCGCGAAATGGTAACCAACTTCGCCAACGCCGGAACCGGCCCGAAGATCATGTCAAAATTCAAGTCCAAGATATTCTCGGGCCTTCCGTCCCTGCCGTAGGTAAATCGAAGTACAAACCAAAGGATTCACGATGAAACTTAAGTTCTTAACTACTGTCTGGTTCCTGGCCTTACTGCAAACCACGCCGGACTCGGGCCATTACGATTACAAACTATGCTTTTCCGACAACCGGCCCACGGCTAAACGGCGCTTTTCTATCGGAAGGCGATACGCTGGACGCCACTTTTGCCAGTTCATTCGCTCCGGGTTCCGGCCAGTTTGTTGTCGGCGAGAACAGCGGAACGGGTGATGTCAGCAATGAAGTAACCGGCGTACTTGCTCCAACGGCTACCCTCGAACCGGCCAGCCTCGGCCTGTTCCTGATCGCATTCAGCGCGGGAACAGGAATGGTGGCGGCGCTCTAAAAATCAAGCGGCCCACGTTCCCGCAAGGTGATCTGGGCCGCGGATTTTGGAGTCAAGTTTTTAATAAGAAGATCTACTTCGTCAGAAATACTTCCGGAGTACCCTTTCCTTTTCGTCTCGTTTTGCACTATCTTCAGCAGAGCCAGAGCCTCACTCGGTTTACCGTCAATCCGCGCTAGACAAGCGTGCACAATTTCCCGCACCATTCGCCGCTTGTCCAAATTGCCTCCCTCCTCCGGCTCATTATCCAGCCAGAGGAAAGTGGCCCAGGAATCGCTCGAAGGAACCGCGGAGAGAGTTCTTTCCAATTCACCGTTGCGAAAGCCGCTGCCGGGGTCGTAGTACCGCAGCAGCCGGCGCCGGTAGTAGTCCGTCAGCGGTTCGGCGCCGATTCGCATTTCGTTAGCGGCTTTGCTGAGTTCAGTTCTCGATCTTGCGTCATCGTTCGAGAGAAAGCCACTTAGCTGCAGCTTGCGGACGAATGGCCGTTGCTTGCCCGTCTTCACGGCGACTTCAAAAAGACGCACAGCTTCCTCGAAACTTCTACCTTTTTGAAGCAGCCAATTACCCAGCATCGCGTTGGCATACACGTTGGCCGGCTCTATGCTGAGTGCCTGGCGCATCCCCTGTTCAGCCGACCGTCCGAATTCTTTACTGGCAATGTGTTCATTCAGCCAGTGCGCCCAACCCAAGTGCGCCAGAATATCGGCAGCCCGCGCATCATGCCCATTTGTCCGTGCGAGGCCGGCATAAAGGGCGGACATTATTTCCGCCAGTGGGGGACCCGCTACGTCCTCGGCTTTCTGATCTTCTCTCAGCAACATATGGAAGTTTTCCGCCCAGAGCATGGCGGCGTCCACTTGGCGATTTCTGGCGATGCGGTTGGTGGACTCTAACCGCAAGGCCTCCTGATAGGTTTTGAAGGCCGATTCGTACTCAGTCAAAGCCGACTGCGCTTCGGCGGTGCGGAGCAACTGTTCGACGCGGATGCTACGCTCCCGGTAAGCATGCCCGGGTCCGATTCCAATCCAGTTGGCAAGCAGGAGTAAAACGATCAGGCCAGTGAAAGCGCCGGCCCAGACGCCGGCGTGTTTGAGTGGAGAGGGTCTTGCAGGGATCTCGCCGGCAGCCGCACCTGGGAGTCCCAAGCTTATTGCCAGGCGGTCGAAATCCTCCTTGAACGTTGCGTCCCGCAACTCAACGGCTTGCCGTAAGGATAAATCCGCCAGGGCGGGCGGTAGCGATGTTAACTCATTGACGCTCGCGCCGCCGACCAGCACTGGAATTACCGTGATTTTGCGGGCGAGCGCCACCTCTATTTCATGCGCGACGTAATCCCGCTGCTTTGCCTTCAGGCGGAGATGCAAACAATCGAGCCACCTTGGCCCGATCACTACCAGCACCGCGCTGCAGTCTCCGATCCAGCGGTCAATCGTCTGGGCAAAATTCTGACCTGGCTGGATATCCTCGACGTCCATGAAGACGCCATGGTCGCCCAGTAACAGCGTCAGATGGTCACAGAGGCGTCCCGCATAAGCTGCCGAATCTTCCCGGCGATAGCTGATGAAAATCTTACTCGTGGCCGTTCTCCCGCGCGGTGCGCATGAACCATTCTCACTCCGAATGGTTAGTGACGGTGGAGCGTGGTTCGTTTCAGCGCGGCGGTGGCCGGGAAGGCCACTTCCCAAAGCCAATGGCTCTTTGATTCAGCGCCTGCTCGCGGGGCGCCTTATTTGCTCTGTCTTGCGGCTTTCTGAGAACGTATGTCCTTGATCCGTTCGCGCACCTTCGCGGTGCGCTCACGGCCGTTTGGTATCGTATCCACCAGCTTTTCCAGACTGGCCATGAATGATGGGTTATTCACAGCGCGAATTTCCTCGAGAAGCAACTCCACCTTCGCGAAGGCGCTGATGTATTCGCTATTCGTAGCGTTGAAGAGCTCGACGCTGATTGCGCCATGATTCACCAGCGCCGCGGCCATTTCCCAGTAGCTCATCACCATCCGCGCGTGGCCGCTGTCCTCGCTGAACATGGCGGCATTGAAATCCTCCAGCGATTCAGGATTAAATCCTAAGAAAAACCAGTCACGAGCTTTGCGCATGGTTGGTTCCCGGCGCAATTCGTATAACTTCAAAATCAGATCGGCTTCCGCGTGTTTGGACATAACGGATTCTATTGTGACAGGGCGGCCGTAGTGACCGCCCCTTCCGAGTTTAGAAAGAGAAGCGCAAGGCGAACTGCATGATGCGAGGATCGCTTGCCAGACTGGTGATTGCGCCAACCGTCGATGGCGTGCTCAGATTGCTGCTTGGCTGCCCGAAGACCGGCGTATTGCTCAAGTTGAAGACTTCCCACCGCGCCTGCAGGCTGGCGCGCTCGAAGATATGGAAATCCCGCATCAGGGCGAAGTCGAAGACGTTGGTATGCGGTCCGCGTAGAGTATTGCGCCCCTCATTGCCGAACTGGCCGAGCGTTTGCTCCTGGAAGGCATTGACTCCGCTTGGATTGGCAGCGAGGCAGGCGGGATTGGCGGATTGAAAAATCCAACATCCGACTGTGCCGACGGTCTGGGGCGTGCCGATTACGTTCGGAACAGCGGTAGCCGCGCCGTAGATGTCAATGGCGTTGGAGTAGTTGCTACCAGAGGTGACGGTAAATGGGCGCCCGCTGGAGAATGTATACACGCCTGACGTGCGCCAGCCGCCCAGGATGGCGGAGCCGATGCCATTTGAGAGAAACGGCTTGCCCTTGCCGAACGGCAGTTCCCAAACGTAGCTGAAGACCAAACGCTGCGGCTGATCGAAGTCGCTGAGGCCGCGCCAGGTGCTTTGGTTGTAGCCGTTTTGCGCTCCGCCCGAGCCGCTCTCCAACTCTTCCGGAGTGTTGTCGATGCTCTTAGACCAGGTGTAGGCGGCAGTCAAACCTAGCCCGTTGGCGAACCGCCGTTTAGCCGATATTTCGAGGGCGTTGTAGCTGGCGTTTCCGATCGCCTGCTGATATTCAAGGTAACCGAAGTTGGGATACGGCAGTGCGCCGTTGATGTATTGGTTTAAGTCGGAAAGAGTGTTGAGGTGTGTGGACTTAGTGCCAACGTAGTTTACATCCAGGACTAATTTCGCGGGTAACGTCTGCTGAACGCCAAAGCTCCATTCCTGAACTGTAGGGGTAGGAGAGTTCGGATTAGTTGCACGGATGTGGCTAAGTTGGTAGTTGATATTAGCGGGGTCGATGTAGTTAGAGGGAAAACCGTTTTGCAGCAAGAAAACCGGCTGGGTCGATGTGCTTGCGACCGAACTGGTGTTTTGAACTAAGAATGGTGGGTTCAAAGCCAACTGGTTCTCGCTGCCGAAGCGCTCCAGCAGTAAATTAAAAATGCCGTATCCGCCGCGAACGACCGTATTTTGCGAAGGAGAGTAGGCCAACCCGAAGCGTGGGGCGAAATTTGTTTTGTTGATGTTCACCAGAGCCCGGTCGCCGAGTGAGCCGTTTGACGCAAGCACCAGGGAACCGCTGCCGGCTGGATTGAAGTTCGCCAGGTTGTTGTTTCCCGAAATTTCCGGTGTCGCGAAATCATAGCGCAGGCCCAGATTCAGCGTAAGCCTTGGAGTTACTTTCCAATCGTCCTGGATAAAACCGGAGTACATGTGAATGCGCTCATCCACAAGATATTGATTAGCAAGCGTTGCGCCTTGCACGTAGCCGATGAGTGAGTCGGCGTAGTCAATTCCCGTATTGGAGACGCACTGTCCACCGGCCATATGCTGGCACGTAAATTGACCATTGAACATTAGGTTTCCATGAACGTCGGCTTCATCCTGATAGACGTTTCTCATGGGCGCGCGCACATCCACGCCGAATTTCAAGGCATGTACACCTTTGGTCAGCGAGATCGTGTCCACATACTGAAATTGCTGAGGGTTTTGCTGCTTCGGTAGAAAATCAGGCGATCCAAGGAACACGTGGTTTACGTACTGGATGGCTGGCAAACCGCCGCCGGAAGAGGGAACCACAGGGATGCCGGGAACATAGGTCGAGGGCGGCGGCGAGTTAAACGGAAGCTGGACGTCCAGAGCGGTATTGCGGGTGAAACCGAGCCGGAGGTCATTCACCAGCGTAGGAGTAAAGACGTGCGTCCAGCCAATAGCCCCGCTGTAGGATTTGAGCGTGGAATCTCCCCAAGCGGAAGTGCTGGACCCGTCGGCTATGCCCGCAAAGTCACCGGGAACGACGCGGTTACGGTTAGAGCCGGTATAACGAAAGAAGACCGCATTTTTCTCGCTCGGATTCCAATCGACCCTTCCGTCATACGAATCATTATTATCCGTTAAAGCGCCGGTGCGGGCGTAGTTGTTGAATTCTCCGGGCAGGTTCGGCTGCGGAAAAAGGTTCATCAAGGCTAGACCCCTCGGATCGAGAGCGCTTGTAGGAATGGTGTTATTGGGAAACGGCTGATTCGTGGCGGGGTTATAAATAGTCGCGTACGGCGCCAGACCGTTGGCTTGCGCGGCCGCTGGACTGAAGTTTCCCACACGCTCGTTTGCCAAGGGCACGGCCGTTGCGATCCGGGTGATCCCGCGGTCAATCCGTGTCCCTTCGTAGTCGAAGAAACCGAAAAGCTTGTTGTGAATGATCGGAGCGCCGACGCTTCCGCCGAAATTATTTGTAATATTCTGCGGCTTAGCCAATCCCGACTGGTTTGAGAAGAAATCGTTCGCATCGAAAATACGGTTCCGCAGATAGTCGAACAGTAACCCGTGAACTTGATTCGTTCCGCCGACGGTGGAAACGTCCACAGCTGCTCCGGGGCTGCGGCCATATTCGGCGGAGTAAGGGTTTGTTACTACTTTGAACTCCTGAATCACGTCGACCGACGGTCTAGCTGCTTCCGTGGTTAGTTCCTGCGCATTCTCGGAAAACGTGTTGTTGTCGATTCCATCGAGGATGAAATCGTTTTGCAAGGAATGCACGCCGTTTGTAGTGAAGTCACCGGTACGTCCCGAGGCAGTAGCGCCCGACTGCTCGGTATAACGGTTTTCCTGTACGCCGGGAACAAGGCGGATCAGATCGTCCCAATTCCGTTCAAACAGCGGAGTGCCTTGGATGATCTGATTTTCAACTACTGTTCCGAGTGAAGCATCATCGTGGGAGAGCTCCGGCGCCGCGGCTGTCACTTGAACGTTAGTGCTGGTGGAGCCGACCTGCAATTTAAAATCCTGCCGCGCCTTCTGTGAAGGATCGAGCATTAAGGTACTGGACGTCCGGTTAAATCCGGTTTGATCCACCGTAATCATGTATTTGCCAATAGAAAGACTGGAGAACGTGTAGTAGCCGTTGTTGTCCGTGGTGGTGGATCGCAATACGCCCGTCGCGATGCTTTCCGCAGTTACTTTGGCGCCGCGAACTGTCGCGCCCGTAGGATCGGTAACCAGACCGGTAAGATTAGCCAAGTCAGCCTGAGCTCCCAGGCGTAAGCTGGCGGTGAGTAAGCACAGCGCAACCAGAGAGTATCTGTGAAGATGTTTATACATAATGAATAGGTAGTAGTTTCTCCGCGCGCGTCAGAGAGGAGAAACCCAGAGAATACCTATCATTAGTTAGAATTGGGTTAATGCCAAGTAACAAAGAAATGAATCAATAAAAGGATGAGATAGGACGTAAAGGGCAGATACTAGAGTAGTGCGGCGGAAGTAGTAACGGGCGTAGATTTCGTTTCGTTTTTACAATAGGAGGATCGAAACGGATGCGTGTAGCCCGCCCAGTGATTCTGACCACGGATCAACAAGAACTGTGGAAGGTCGTGCCCGTGCGCGGAGCGCAGCGGCACGAAGTGTAGAGAGGGCACGCATTATAGGCTTTGGTGCAGAGATTCGGGGTGTTGGATAATCGCGGCCATGGCAGCGTCGGGAAGGGTTGAGGCTTTGTTCAAGGGACGGCAGTTCGACCAAGAGATCATCGTTTTGTGCGTTCGATGGTATCTGCCGTACAAGCTGAGTACACGCGATCTGGTGGAAATGATGGTCGAGCGTGGAGTGATCCTCGTCCACACAACGATTCTGCGTTGGGTGCAGCACTACGTGCCGGAATTCGAGAAATGCTGGAACCAATATGCGCGGCCGGTGGGCGGTTCGTGGCGGTGTGACGAGACTTACACAAAGGTGAAGGGCCGATGGACCTACCTGTATCGGGCAGTGGACAAGGTCGGAGGAACCATTGATTTCTATCTCAGCGAGAGGCGGGATGTGAACGCGGCGAAACACTTTTTCCGCAAAGCGATAAAGAGTGTTGGGGTCGCCACGAGTGATCACTCTCGACGCCTACGCGGCTTCACACTGTGCAGTTCGGGAACTGAAGTGGGAAGGTCGGTTGCCGAGACGTGTCCGGGTGCGATCGAGCAAGTATTTAAACAACATGATTGAACAAGACCATCGGCGAATCAAGCAGCGAATCAGACCGATGCTCGGATTCAAACGGTTCGAGAGTGCGGCAGTCACGATCAGCGGCATCGAGCTTGTGCAGAAAATTCAGAAGCAGCAGTTTAAGACCGATACATTGGGTGGCCGCTCAGCCACAATGCCGGAACTTTAAAATGCCGTGCTGGCCGCCTGATCCGAAGTGTTGGAAACCCGAGGTCGCATCGTCCAGATCCAACTTTGCACCGAAGCCCATTCTGGATCTGACCACCAGCCATAGCGCCCGCACATTCTAATTTCATCTTAGGGGCGGGCACATACACTGAAGAGGCGAATGACAAAACAACAAATGATCGAGGCTGTATCAAAGAAGACGGGTCAGGGAAAGGCAGAAGTAGAGGCCGTGGTGGATTCGGTGTTAGAGACAATTGCGGAGAAGCTGCGGGGTAATGAGCGAGTCGATCTACGGGGATTCGGCAGTTTTGTCGTAAAGGACAAGAAAGCCCGGCAAGGGCGGAACCCTCGTACTGGAGAGACGATAGAGATAGCTGCTAAGCGGGATGCTGGCTTCAAACCAGGAAAGGAATTGACAGAAAGGATCGGGCAAGTGCAAGCGAGCCCGGAACCGGTTTGATAGACACCTGGCCAGGCAGTAAAAAACAAGCTGAAAGGCGGGGATGGCCGTTTTCCGTTTCCACCAACATTCCGGCGCATTTGCTATTTTCCGACAACCCTGTTTGAACTAAGCCGCTCGTTGCGGCGGACGCTACGCGTGCCGGTGGGTCAGCATTCATGATCTGTTTGCAAGTCGATACTTTATGGGTCACAAGGAGGTCTTGTGACCCGACTCAGACAGTTAATGCTGGAAGA
>DATHIZ010000483.1:0-16213 GCA_035316385.1 Bryobacteraceae bacterium
AGTTGCCAGAAAATGAGCGCTTCACTCTGAATGTACCCGATATAGCCGAACTGTGGCGGCGCGGCAGCGTAGTCGGTTCCTGGCTGCTCGACCTCACGTCCATGGCTTTTGCCGAAAATCCGGATCTTTCGAATTTCAGCGGCTTTGTCCAGGATTCCGGCGAAGGCCGTTGGACCATCAACGCGGCTTTAGAAGAAGCGGTTCCGGCGGAAGTCCTCGCCTCGGCGCTCTTTACGCGCTTCCGCTCGCGCAAGGAACACACCTTCGCGGAGAAAGTCCTGTCGGCCATGCGCAACAAATTCGGCGGCCACGTGGAGCAGGCGACCGGGGGTTAATCCGCGCCCTCCGGATGCCGGCGTCTATTCCACTTCGGGTCCGCTCGGAGTGATCTTGACCGGAATCACGTGGGTCGCGAGGACATCGCGGCCCACGAACGAAACTTGCACCACTTGTCCGTGTTGGGTCTCTGCCCGCTGGTATTGGTCGAAGATGAAATTACCCAACGAGTAAAAGATGATCCCGCCCCTGTACTCTTCGGTGGGCTGCACCACGTGCGGATGATGGCCAATCACCAATTTCGCGCCCGCATCGATGGCTGCGTGCGCAAAGGTCACCTGCGCGGCGGACGGTCTGGGCTTGTATTCAATGCCATTGTGCATGGAAACAATCACCACGTCCGCGCGCTTGCGAAGCCCTGCGACATCGCGCGCCATCACTAGCGGATCAGCCAGCGCGATCCGAGGGTCGACGTCCTTCCAGTTGCCATTTTTCTGGTCGTAGGTATACCCCAAGAAACCGAACCGGATGCCATTGCGCGTGAGGACAACGCCGCGATGCGTAGCCTCTTCCGATGCACTGCTGCCAATCGTCTGTATGCCGTGTGAGTTGAGCCAGGAGAGTGTGAACTCGACTCCACGCGGCCCGCAGTCGCGTGTATGGTTGTTCGCCGTCGATACCACCGACACGCCCGCCAGCAGCAGCCCCGCGATCGTGTTGGGAGCGGCGTGGAAAATCATCTCGCCGGCCAGGGGCGGCCTTTGATCGGAAAACGGCGATTCCAGATTGACGAACGCGATATCCGAGGCCGCCAGCAACGGGGCCATCTTGCGGAAAGGAAGCGCCGGATCGCGCGCGGCCAGGATCTCCCGCCGCACCGCACGCGATAGCATGACATCGCCGGCGAAAACCAGCCGGTTGTACGGCGCCAGGGCTTTTGGCCTGGGTGAGCTCTCTTGCCGCGCGGTAGACCCATAACCGGTCCAAAGCGCAAACGGTACAAAGAATGCAAGCCGTAGTCGAAACCGGACTACAGCAGCGCGGCTGCAGACTCGTCTAAGAACCAGGTGGCCTTCTCTCCCCTGCTACCCAGCTGGCACGGATAATTCATTACGTCTTCCGGTCCAGTGAGAACCTGCCGCGCCGCCTCCGCCTTCTCCGCGCCCGAGACTTGCAAAACGGTGCGCTTGGCGCCCAATAAAACTCCCGGCAACAGCGTCACGCGGTCCATTTTGAACTTCTCCACCCACACATGCGCGGCGATAGCCGTCAGGTTGCCGATCAGCGGTTCGCCCGGAAATAAACTGGCCGTGTGCGCGTCCGGCCCCATACCGCGGTGCAGCACATCGAAGACCGGCAATTCCCCATCCTTCAATTCGAAGAACGCCTTGATGTCCGCCACGTAGCGCGCCGCGCCTTCTTCGGGAGGCAGCTCCCCGTAGACACGGTGAATGTTTTGCAGCGGCACTCGCGCCGGCATCAGCAAAGCATCGTCGGCCAATTTGAAATTGCTGCGCGAATCCGCCGGCGGTACGCAACGTTCATCCACCCAGAAAAAGTGAATATTCGACCAATCAAAAGCAGCCTTCGCCATGCGGGAGAAAAGCAATTTCGGAGAACTGCCGCCCGATATTGCAAAGGCCGCGTGCGCTTGCGATTGCAGCACTCGCGCCAGCGTGTCCAGAATATAGGCAGCGCATTCGTCCGCCGCTGCTTCCGGACTCCCAAGGATGTGTAGAGCCGGATTACGTCGGGTAGGTGATTCCATCACGCTCATGATTTGACGTCTAACTCCTGCGCGCGCACAAACGCTGCGTCAAACGCCGAATCTGTTCCCATCAACGAAAGTTCTTCCGTCATTAATGCGGTAAGGCCCGGCTCGGATAACGGATATTTGCGTTCGCGTCCATTCGTACTGCGTAGCGTCGCGCATTCGCTGCTGTTGCGCTCGAAAACAATGGTCTCGGCTTCGGAGACCAGGCGAACCCGGTGAATGCCAGGAGCGTAGCCCTCCGCCTTTAAGAAAGCAACCTTGGCGCGCCGCGGCGACGAAAGCCAGCCGGCCAGGTACAACGCACCCAGCGGCAGCCGTTCATCCGTATGCTCAATCTCCACCGTGTGAAACGCCGAGAACTTTGTTCCCCGCTCCGGATTATCGAAGACATGCGCCAGTGGCTCCCGCCACGCAGTCAGGCGCGTCCACTCCAGATCTGCCAGTACCCGCCGTTGGCCGCGCCAGCGCGCCAGCAGTTCCATGGCGTGGTTCGCTTCAATGCCCTTGAGATCAACCACCACCTTAGTGGCCAGATCCATCACGGCTTCCAGGCCCGCCCTATCCTCGGCCGTCGCGCCTTCGCTCAATATTCCCTTGTGCCGGCACCAGAAGATCACCGGCAAATCCGCCACGGTTAGCCCTGTGAGAGTTGCGTCCACCGTCGGCCAGCTATCGGGGCGCGCCAAAATCTCAATCTGCTCGGAGCAGATCTGCTGAGCCTTGCCAAACGGCTTCCAGCACTGTGCCAGCACGCGCGCCTCTAAACTCCTTGCCGCCGAAGGAGAGACCGTCACCACAATGCCGCGGCCCGCATGCTCTCGCATCAAGTCGGCGATGGTTTGCGAGGCCGCGAAGCCGGTATCGGAATCGTCGGTAGCCACAATCAACGTCATGGCGCATGCGCGCAATACCGTCGGCCGGCCTTGCTGCTTTTCCTCCTTGCCAACTGACGTCCATAGTTTGCTGAGGCCCTTCAAAATCTGTTCCGGCTGGGCCGGAAAAATGACTGCGCTCACGGCGTCCTCCAAACGTGCCCATGCCGGGCCAGCATTTCATCGGAAGCTTTCGGACCCCAACTGCCGGCGGGGTAGTTGGGAAAATCAAACTTCGTATTGGCCCACACATCCAAAATCGGCTGCACAATTTGCCAACTGGCGTCCACCATGTCTTGCCGCGTATACAGAGTCGGATCGCCGGCCATGGCATCCACCAGCAGCGTCTCGTAAGCAGTGGGCGTACGTTCGCCGAAGCTCGAGCCGTAATTGAAATCCATCGACACCGGACGCACGCGCATGCCGCTGCCCGGGCTCTTGGAAAGGAAGCGCAGCGAAATCCCTTCTTCGGGCTGAATGCGCAAGACCAATAAATTCGGCCGCGCCTCTTTTAAACCACCCTTGGTCTCTTGCGAAAAGAGGCCCAACGGCGGCGCGCTGAACTGAATCGCTATATCCGTCACGCGCTTAGGCATGCGCTTGCCGGTGCGGATATAGAAAGGCACGCCTGCCCAGCGCCAGTTGTCGATGAAAAACGTGACTGCCGCGTAGGTATCCGTCTGCGCATTAGGGTCGACGCTCGGTTCCTGGCGGAAGCCGACCATGTCCTGCCCTCCGACCTTTGCCGGACCGTACTGACCCGCAACCGCGTATTTGGCCACGTCTTCCGGCTTCACCACCCGCACCGCCCGCAGCAGTTTGGCGCGTTCGTCACGTACATTCGTGGCGTCAAACACGGTGGGCGGCTCCATGGCCACTGTCGCCATCACTTGGCTCAAGTGGTTCTGGATCATGTCGCGCAACGCGCCCGCTTCCTGGTAGTAGCCGCCCCGGCCCTCGACGCCAATCGATTCCGCCGCGGTAATCTGCACATGGTCTACATAGCGCCGGTTCCACAACGGTTCAAAGATGCCGTTGCCGAACCGGAAAGCCAGAATGTTCTGAACCGTCTCTTTGCCCAGGTAGTGGTCGATGCGGTACACCTCCGATTCATCGAACACCTTGTGAATGTCTTCGTTCAACTTGCGGGCGCTTTCGAGATCGTGGCCGAACGGCTTCTCGATAATTACCCGGCGCCAGCCATTGCCCTTGTGGAGGTTGTGCGCGCCGAGTTCCAGAATCGCATCCGCGTAATGACTGGGCTGCGTCGAAAGATAAAAAAGAACGTTGCCGCCTGTCTGATGCGATTTTTCGACTTCATCGAGCTTGCAGCGCAAGTCGTTAAAGGAATCGGGAACGGTCAAATCGCCCGGCACATAGAACAGACACTGTGCAAAGGACGTCCATACATCTTCATCAAAGGGAGCGTCTTCCAGAAACTTAGAAACCGACTCCTTCATTTTTTCCCGGAACTGGTCGTCCGACATCGGCGTGCGCGAGCTTCCGATCACCGCGAAGTTGGGTGGGATGCGGCGCTCATAAAATAGCCGGTATAGCGATGGCAACAGCTTGCGCTTCGAAAGATCGCCGCTGGCCCCGAAGATGACTATGGCGCAGGGGGGAACCCGCCTGGCAAAACGTAATGGGTCCTGTAGAGGGTTGACCTCGGTTAAAGATTCGACTGCGACGCTCATGATCTACTTTTGATGATAAGACCAACGCCGGTGTTGCACCGGGCTAAACTGGGGCGGCGCGGCATTTTCCCCTTTTTGCCGGGCAGAGCGGCGGCGTTACAGTTCCATGACGATTCCAAAAAAGAAAATAATTGCGGTTCTCAGCGACCTGATGTTCACCGTGAAAATTCAAGACGCCGCCAAGCGCGCCGGCCTCGATGTCGTTTTCGTCAAGTCGCCGGAGACCGCGTTGGCGCAAATCCAACAGAATCCGGTCGCCATTCTGCTCGATCTGAACGACGCCGCAGCACGGCCCCTCGAGCTGATTGCGGCATTGAAGGCCGGCGAAAATTCTGCCGGGATTCCGCTGCTGGGTTTCGTCTCGCATGTGCAAGCGG
Source organism: Bryobacteraceae bacterium (assembly GCA_035316385.1). Lineage (GTDB taxonomy): Bacteria > Acidobacteriota > Terriglobia > Bryobacterales > Bryobacteraceae > Bog-105. The sequence continues at coordinate 4,994 of DATHIZ010000483.1, forward strand.
ATGTCATACAAGCCGCGCGCGACCAAGGCTGCGATACCGTAATGGCCCGCTCAGCCTTCTCGCAAAACCTGCCGGCCATCCTGCAGGCATTTGCCGAGCCGCAGCCCTGAGGAAGACTTACTAATGCGCCCAAGCAAGGCCGTCGGCGCCCTTGCCCGCTTCGATCAGGTTGACGCTCCAATCGGCCAGACTGATCGCCGCCACTTGATGACTTGCATTGCAGGAGACATAGGCCACCTTCCCGTCCGGGCGGATTAACACTTCCTGCGGTGTGGCAGGCACGTCCACGGTCCGGTCCACTTTCAGTGTCTTCAAGTCCACCACGGCTACCTTTTTCTCGTGCGGCACCGCGACAAGCAGCCAGCGGCCGTCTTTGGTGGAAGCCGTCCCATAGCCCTTACCAGGCAACTCGATCCACGTCTTCACCTTGTTCGTAGCCGTGTCGATGACCGCCAGTTGCGGCTTCGCCTGATCGGCCGTAAACACCATGCTGTCATCAGGTGAAATCGAAATGCGCTGGGTGTTCGAGGAGATCGGAATCACCGCGACTGTCTTCTTGGCCTTCAAATCCAGTACAGAAACCGTCCCCGGCCCTACGTTTGCCGTGTAACCATGCCGCCCGTCTTTCGAAATAGCCAGCATGTGCGATTCGGTCTGGCCGGTAGGCACCGTGCCCACAATCTTGAGTGTCGTTGGATCGATAATGGTGACTGTTTGGTCCAGTTCCGTCGTCACGTAGAGCAGGCCGCTCGTCGGCTCAAGCACCGGTTGGTGCGGCCGCACGCCGTGTCCGAAGTCCACCTTGCCGACCACTTTGCGCGCGGCGATATCGATGACCACCATGTGGTCGCCGTCCGTGCCGGCCTTGCCGACACCGGCACTTCCATAGATGGGCACATAGGCTAGCTTGCCGTCGAGCGACGCTGCCACTTCGTGTCCGGTGATTCCGCCTTCGGGAACTGCGGCCACCTGTTGACCCGCCGCCGGATCAATAATACTGAGCGTGCGATCGCCCTGATTAGCCGTCAATAACGTACCGGAAGCACTGTAAGCGGACATGGAGCCTAAGAGGAAAGGGATAAGTACAAATTGAAATTGTCGCATTTGGAAGTCGTCAAAGCACTAGCCATAAAGGGCACGCACCAAGATACCTTGGCGATCACAGTATCACAATTGCGTTTGGAAGCATGCTATATTCGTCGCAAATTTAGGCATCATCCGTGAACCTACCCTTCAAGATAGTTCTATCCGTGTTTCTTTTCGCCGCGCTTCTTCCGGCGGGGCAACGGCGCGAAGAACCGCCGGCTGCGGCTCCGAATCCTCCAACTGCTGGCGAAGCCGCCAAAACAGCGGATATGCCCGACGAAAGGCCCTCCGTTACGCACCACAAAATGACGCTGCGGGGCAAAACATTGCAATACACCGCTACCGCCGGGCGCTTGCCCATCAAGAACGAGCAAGGCCGCGCCGAAGCACAGATGTTTTACGCCGCTTACACGCTCGATAGTCCCGGCGCGAAAAGGCCTCTTACCTTTGCCTTCAACGGCGGTCCCGGGTCTGCCACGGTGTGGCTGCACATGGGCTGCTTCGGCCCGAAACGCGTCAAGATGCAGCCCAACGGTTTCATGCCGCCGCCCCCGTTTGAGCTCGAAGACAACCAAAACAGCATCCTCGACAAAACAGATCTGGTTTTTGTAGATGCCATCGGCACGGGCTACAGCCGGGCCGTCAATGCGGAAGTGGGCAAAAAGTTTTGGGGCGTGGAAGGCGACATCGCCGCCTTCGGTGAGTTCATCCGGCTCTACCTCCAAAAGAATTCGCGCTGGACGTCGCCGCTATATCTAGCCGGCGAAAGCTACGGCACTACTCGCGCGGCCGGACTATCCGGCTACCTGGTCGACCATGGCATCGCGTTGAACGGCATCGTGCTCATCTCCACCATCCTTAATTACGGAACCGTCAGCTTTGGCGTGTTAAACGACATGCCCTACATTCTCTACCTGCCCACGTATGCAATGACGGCCGCTTACCACCACAAGCTTGCGCCCGAACTTCAGAAGGATCCCGAGGCACTCCGCGCCGAAGTGGAAAAGTGGGCCGCCACCGAATATGCACAAGCGCTCCAGCAAGGCGATTCGCTTCCCGCACCCGCCAGGCAATCCGTCATCGACCACTTGGCGCGCTACACCGGCCTCAGCAAGCCATACATAGAACGCTGCAATCTTCGCATCGACCTCTCTCACTTCGATACCGAGCTACTGCGCGAGGAAGGCAAGATTGTCGGGCGCCTGGACGGGCGCTTCACCGGCGTTAACGATTCATCCACGCAGCAGTACCCTGATTTCGATCCGAGCGAGGCAGCCATTCGCCCGCCCTACACCTCCGCTTTTGGCGACTATGTCAAGCGGGAGCTCGGCTATGAAAGCGAACTGACTTATTACATACTGGGCGGCGGAATCGGACGCTGGGACTTCGGCGCCACCTACCGCTCGGGCTTCGCCGACACCAGCCAAGGCATGCGCCGCGCCTTCGCCAAGAACCCGTTCATGCACGTCTACATCGCCGAAGGTATGTATGACGCGGCAACGCCTTACTTCGCGGTAGAGTACACGCTCGATCACATGGGCTTGAAACCGGAAAATCACAAGAATGTAACCCGCGGCCATTACGATGCCGGACATATGGTCTACATTGATAATGCTTCCATGACCAAACTGAAGCAGGATGTAGACGCGCTCTACGACCGCACGGCTCCCAAGTAACTCGAAAATTGACGGAAGCAAAACAGTAGCAAGGCGAATCACCTAGGCATGAGCACTTTTCAACTTGGCGGCGACCTGACGGTAAATCGTCTGGGTTTCGGCGCAATGCGCATCACCGGACCCGGCATATGGGGTGAACCCAAAAATCCGGAAGAGGCACGCAAAGTCCTGCAGCGCCTGCCTGAAGTCGGCGTCAATTTCATTGATACCGCCGATTCATACGGACCGGACGTAAGCGAGCGCTTGATCGCCGAAGCGCTGTACCCTTACCCGAAAGGCCTTGTCATCGCAACCAAAGGCGGCTTTACCCGCCAAGGCCCGGATAAATGGGTGCCGGTGGGACGGCCCGAATATTTAATCCAATGCGTGGAGATGAGCCTGCGCCGCCTGCGGCTGGAGCGCATCGATCTCTATCAACTGCATCGCATTGATGCAAAGGTGCCGGTGGAAGAATCCCTCGGAGCGCTGGTCGATCTGCAAAAGGCCGGCAAGATTCGGCACATTGGCTTGTCTGAAGTGACGCGCAAAGAAACCGAACGCGCTTCGAAGACCGCGAGGATTGTCAGCGTTCAGAACAAATACAATATCGGCGACCGTTCCAAGGACACCGAAGACGTTCTGGAGTACTGCCAAGAGCACAATCTGGCGTTTATCCCCTGGTTTCCCGTGGCGTCCGGTAAATTGGCTGTCCCCGGTGGTCCCCTGGACGCTTCCGCAAAAAAGCATGGAGCCACTCTTTCCCAACTATCCATAGCTTGGCTGCTGCACCGCTCGCCCGTCATACTCCCCATTCCCGGCACCACTTCGGTAGAACACCTTGAAGAAAACGTGGCCGCCGCGAAAGTAAAGTTACCCGCGGAGGAATGGAAATCATTGGAAGCGGCTGCTAAGGCCTAAATATCGCCTTCTCTTCATTAGGGGGCTGAAAGCCAGCCCCTGCCAGCTCCTTACGGGATAGCAGAACCACCCGAATGCTACCGTAAATTGTTTATCCATGGCCCACCTCCAATGCAGCGCAACCGGCTGCGGCACCACCCTAGATCTGCACCATCGCGCCCACTCTTGCCCCAAATGCGGAGACCTGCTCGAAGTCGTTATAGACCCGCCCCAGGAAGATCCGTCCGCCCTCAAACAGCGCTGGCTCAGCCGGCGCATGTCCTTCGATATGCGCGACACCAGCGGGGTCTGGCGTTTCCGCGAATTTCTGCCGGATTGCTACGGCCCTGATGGCGTGGTGACGCTCAGTGAGGGCAACGTGCCGCTCGTGCGCGCGCAAAAGGCCGCTGCATGGGTAGGCCTTCCTCATCTTTCGTTCAAGCATCTGGGCTGGAATCCCACCGGATCGTTCAAAGATCTTGGCATGACAGCCGGTATGACCGAAGCCAAGTTCGTGGGCGCAACCGCCGTCGGCTGCGCATCCACGGGCAATACGGCGGCCTCACTCGCGGCTTACGCGGCGCGTGCCGGTGTCATCGGACGCGTTTTCCTGCCGGCCGGTCAAACCTCCCAAAACAAGCTGGCGCAAGCCCTCGATTTCGGCGCGGAACTGGTGGAAATCGAAGGCAGCTTCGACGATGCACTCAACACTCTTCTCGACGGCTCGGATCCCAGCCTGTATTTCCTCAACTCCATCAACCCGTTTCGCATCGAGGGCCAGAAAACTGCCATGTTTGAGCTGCTTGAACAACTCGGCTGGCAGCCGCCTGATTATCTGGTCGTGCCCGGCGGCAATCTGGGCAACTCCTCGGCCTTCGGCAAGGCGTTCATCGAGCTTAAAAAATACGGCTTCATCGATAAGCTGCCCCGCATCGTCATTGTCCAGGCCCATGGAGCGAACCCGCTGGCGCGCATGTGGGAATCCGGATCGGCGGAGCTCGAAGCCGTGGCGCGTCCCGAAACCGACGCCACTGCCATCCGCATCGGGAATCCACGCTCCTGGCGGAAAGCGCTGAACGGCGTTCGCTTCACCGGCGGGTTCGTGATGGATGTGACCGATGAAGAAATCGGCGAAGCCAAGGCCATGATCGGGCGCGACGGCATCGGCTGTGAGCCCGCATCCGCCACAACATTGGCCGGCATCCGCAAACTCACCGCAGCCGGCAAGCTGGAACGCGAGGCTCGCGTTGTTGCCATCCTGACTGGGCACGTGCTGAAAGACACGGACTACATCGTCAAAGCGCAGAAGAAGAAACACGCCGCGGAACACAGTCGATGATCAGTTCCTCGCCGTCCGCGGGTTTTGAGATCCGCGTTCCTGCCTCCATCGCCAACCTCGGACCAGGCTTCGACACGCTCGCCGTGGCCGTGCAGCTCTATCTGCGGCTTTCGGTCGAGTTCGTGGACGGCCGCAACCAATTGCACTTCGAATTTCCAAATTGTCCCCTCGACGGCGAAAATTACATCGAGCGCGCCTTCCGTTTCGTGGCCCGCCAAAGCGAAGCCGGTTTTCCCTCGCTGCGCGTGGAGGTGCATAGCGAAATCCCCATGCGCAGTGGCTTGGGCAGCAGCGCCGCTGCTACAGTCGCTGGTCTGCGGTTGTATGAGGCAGTGGCCGGCCCCCTGCCCTCGCAAGGTCTCCTGAATGCGGCGTGCGCGCTCGAAGGACACCCCGATAATGTCGCGGCCGCGCTGCTTGGCGGACTGACCGTGAGTTGCCAGTTGCCTGACCGCTCTGCGTTCGCTGTAAGAATGGAATGGCCGGACGCCGTGCGCTTCCTGGTCTTGACTCCGCGCTTCCCGCTTCCCACCACCTCCTCCCGCGGCGCGGTCCCGGAAGTGCTCACGCGCGAAGATGCCGTATTCAATCTGCAGCGCGTCGCCTTGCTGCTGCACGCGCTGCAAACCGGCAACTATTCCGTGCTGAGGGAAGCTCTGAAGGACCGCATGCATCAGCCTTACCGGCAGAAATTGGTGCCCGGCTTGGCCGAAGCTCTGGCTCTGCAGCATACCGATCTTCTGGGCATCTGCCTGGGCGGAGCCGGTCCGTCCATCGTGGCCTTAGCGGAACGGAATTTGGACGTGATCGAGCAACTGCTTTCGGCCACTTTTGCGCCCACCGGCCTGCCGTTCACGATCCGCCGCCTCGCCGCGCATCAGAGTTCGGCGAGCGGAACGTAGATATCCGGATTCTGCGTTCTCAAAACGCCATCCTTCACTTCTTCGTCATAGCGGGCGGTCTTCCTGCCACTCCGATTCTTGAGGAGCCTCCGTTTCTTTGTGTTGAGGTGACGGCTGAGCAGCGCTTGTAGACGGCCGTGCTCCCACTCACCAACATTGCGCTCCAAAAGTTGGCCTTCCAGATATTCGCAGTCCGGCCTGTAGCAGGTCTCCAGATACTCCTTGAGCGGCACTATGGTTGTTGCTGACAAGTTACCGCAATCTTACCCAACTGGCACTCCGCATGCACGGCCCGTACGGCCCGGTCCAGCATATCCAGCCGCACAATAATCCCAATCGTCAACTCGCTCGACCCCTGGGCAATGGCGATAATATTCGCCTCCTCCCGCGAAATAGCCGTAAAAATGCGCCCTGCCAGTCCCGGCACGCCGCGCATCCCCTCGCCCACCACCGCGAGCAAGCCCACGTTCTCATCCACTTCAATTGGCTTCAAATAGCCATGCGCCAGCTCAATCGATAAGTTCGATTCCAAAACCTCCAGCGCCGCCGACACATCCGGCTTACGGATCAGGAAACAAAAACTCTGCCGGTAGCTGGAACTGGTGAACACCAGAATCTCCACATTCGCCAGCGCCAGCGCGTCGAGCGCGCGCGCCATCAGCCTGGTCCCGCTCAGCACCGCGTTGGCCGGTTCCATGGAAATCAAGGCAACGTTCGACATCGACGTCACCGCCCGCGCGCCCTTCGGCTCATCAAAGTGCGACACGATCTTCGTCCCTGGCTTGTGCGGCGCGAAACTGTTCTTGCTCCAAACCGGAATCTGCTTCTCCACCAAAGGAGCCAGCGTGCGCGGATGCAGCACCTTCGCGCCGTTATAGGCCAGCTCAGCTGCCTCCGCGTAGGTCACTTCATCCAGCACCGCCACATCCGCCACCAGACGCGGATCGGCCGTCATGATCCCATCCACATCGGTCCAGATCCACAACTCCGCCGCATCCAGCACCGCCGCCAGAATGGACGCCGAAAAATCAGACCCGCCGCGTCCCAATGTGGTCGGCCGTCCGTCCGCGGTCGCGCCATTGAATCCCGTCACTACCGGCACCATGCCTGCCGTAAGATCCGGCGCCAGCCGCGCGGCACAGCGCTCGCGCGTGGCGTCCATGTGTGGCGACGCATTCCCGAACACCGCGTCCGTCACGATCACATCGCCGCCATTCACGGCGCGCGCGGGAACACCGGACGCCTCCAAATACTGCGCCAGGAGCACCGCCGATAGTCGCTCGCCGATGGCAATGGCCTCGTCCACCGAACGCGGCGGCCGCTCCCCCAGCATCAAAATACCGTAGGCAATCCGCCGGAATTCACTCACCAGCGATTCAATGTCAGCCGAAAAGGACGCTCCCACGTCACCCAACAACTGCCGGCAGGTATCAAGGTGCCGGTTCAACAGCACCTGCACGTTCGCATCTACCGCGGACGTTTCCTCAAGCTCCGCCCGCCGCAGCGTCTCCAGTAGCAGGTCGGTCACCTTCGACATCGCCGAGACCACCACCACCACCGGTCGGTTCGCGGCCTGCTCCGCAATGAGTTGCGCCGCTACGCGCATCCGTTCGGCGCTGCCCATGCTGGTGCCGCCAAACTTCATCACCAATAAATTCTTCATCTCTTTGAACTGACCGCCTGCCTCTCCGCGGTCCGGGATTCTATGTCTAAATTTTACAATGAGTTACCGAAATAACGATTAGCACGCGCGGGTCGCCTCTTCCCGGAATATTTGGGCGTATCGGTGTTGTGTCCGCTGCACGAGAGGAATCTCCACTTTGCACGACTCCGCACTCGGCACGCAGACCACGACCGTCTTACCCTTCAGCTGTAAATCCATCGTCGTTACGTTTTCTCCATTGCGCGCTCAGACGGAATGTGTAATTATTCATAGTAGTGAATAAAAATACACCGGAGGAGAACTAGTGGCCGCTTCCGTCTATCAGCCAGCATCCCACGCCAGGATTGCCAATCTCCGGCATGATCTCGACTTTTCCACCGAACAATTAAACGCGCTCCTCGACCTGACGCAGCAGGTCAAACACTCGCGCCCGCGCTTCGCCTCATCCCTGAAAGGCCGCTACGTCAGCCTCTTGTTCGAAAAGCCGTCGCTGCGCACCCGCATGACGTTCGAACTCGCCATCAAGCAACTCGGCGGCGACTGCGTCACCCAGATCGGCATGATCGGCGACCGTGAGCCGCTGAAAGACGTGGCGCGCAATCTCGCTCGCTGGACCGACGCCATCGTGGCGCGCACCTTCTCCCAGGAAACTGTGGACGAACTGGCTCACTGGTCCGGCCTTCCCGTCATCAACGCGCTCAGCGATCTTTATCATCCCTGCCAGGCCCTGGCCGACATGTTTACGCTGAAGGAACAGTTCGAGCGTGTGCGGGGAATCAAGCTGGCTTACGTGGGCGACGGCAACAACGTCGCCAATTCGCTCCTGCTGTGCTGCGCGCGCCTGGGCATTGACATGTCCGTAGCAACGCCCCGGGGCTACGAGCCGCAACATGACATAGTGGCGCAAGCTGTGGAGCTCGCCAAGAGTTCCGGCGCAGCCATCGAAATCACCAATGACGCAGCCGAAGCGGTAAATTCGGCGCATGCCGTCTACACGGACGTGTGGGCCAGTATGGGCCAGGAATCCGAAGCGGAAGAGCGCAAACGCCTCTTTGCTCCCTATCAAGTGAACGAGGCTCTACTGGCCAAGGCTCGCAAAGATGCGCGTTTTATGCATTGCCTCCCCGCCAAGCGCGGCTTGGAAGTAACCGACGAAGTCATGGAATCGGATCAATCGGTGGCCTTTGATCAAGCCGAAAACCGCCTGCACGTCCAAAAAGCAGTACTCCTGATGTTGCTGCAATAAGGTAGCCACAAAACAAGATTAAGATTTAACCGCGCGGCCGAGCGCTACACGTGTGCCTGCTCGCGCAAAGGAGAGAAATGAATAAAGTGACAGCGAAGAAAGTGGCGCTTGCCTACTCGGGCGGGCTCGATACATCCATCATCATTCCGTGGTTGAAGGAGCATTACAACTGCCACGTGGTAGCCGTGTGCGGCGACATCGGACAGGGGGGCGAAGAACTCGAAGGGCTCAAAGAAAAGGCCCTCAAGACCGGCGCGTCCGAAGTCTACGTTGAGGACATGCGCGAAGAGTTCGTCACGGAATACCTATGGAAGCTGGTCCGCTCCGGCGCCGTGTACGAACATAAGTATCTGCTCGGCACCTCCATCGCCCGGCCTCTCCTCGCCAAGCGCCAGGCCGAAGTCGCGCTGAAAACCGGTTGCGATGCCGTATCCCATGGTTGCACGGGCAAAGGCAATGACCAGGTTCGTTTCGAACTGACCTACAAAGCCATAGCGCCCCAACTCCCGGTGATTGCCCCCTGGCGTGAATGGGACATCATCTCGCGTGAAGACGCTATCGAATACGCTGCCGCTCACAACGTACCCATCGCCCAGTCCACTACCAAGATCTACAGCCGCGACCGCAATATCTGGCACATTTCGCACGAAGGCGGAGAACTCGAAGATCCCGCCAACGCAGCTCCCGACCACATTTGGATGCTCAGCAAGAGCCCTGCCGAAGCGCCCGGCAAACCGGTCGACGTCACCGTCGGGTTCGAGCACGGAGTTCCAGTTTCGCTCAATGGACAGCGCCAGTTGAGCGGCGTCGCTTTGCTGGAACAGCTGAACACAATCGGCGGCGAGCACGGCATCGGCCGCATTGATCTCGTCGAAAACCGCTTCGTCGGCATGAAGTCGCGCGGCTGCTACGAAACGCCGGGCGGCGCCATTCTGCTCGCGGCTATACGCGAACTGGAAGCGCTGACGCTCGACCGGAGCATGCTCCACTTTAAACAGAAAATGGCGCTTGATTATGCCGAACTGGTCTATAACGGTCTCTGGTTTACGCCATTGCGCGAATCCCTCGACGCGTTCTTTGCCAAAGTTACCGAGCCGGTCACCGGTGAAATTACCTTGCGCCTGTTCAAAGGCAATCTCGAGCCCGTCAGCCGCAAAAGCCCCAATTCGCTCTACAGTCTGGACATCGCCAGCTTCACCATGGGCGACAGCTACGACCAGAAAGATGCCTTCGGCTTCATCAACATCATCGGTCTGCCCATTAAAGTGCAGGCGCTTCTGGAAACTGCTAATAAAAAATAATGGCTGAAAAACTATGGGGCGGTAGATTCGAGAGCGGGCCTTCCGAGGTATTTGAGCAGTTCTCGGGCTCGCTGCAGTTCGACCGCAAATTGATTTTCGCTGACGTACAAGGCTCGCAGGCATTTGCGCGAGCCTTGGCGCGCGCGCGCATCCTAACGGCTGCTGAGTGCGAGCAACTCGTGGCTGCCTTTGCCCGGATCGGCGAGGAAGCGCAAGATCCGCAATACCTCGCTGGCGCCGATGACGAAGACATTCACACCTTCGTGATCCGCAAGTTGAAAGACAAGGTGGGGGCGCTGGCGGGCAAGATCCACACCGGGCGCAGCCGGAATGAGCAGGTTTCACTCGATGTGCGTCTCTATCTGCGCGCTTCGGCCGAAACGCTTCTTTCCCAGCTAACTGACCTGATGGGCGCGCTGCTCGATCTCGCGCATAAATATTCGGACGCGGTGATTCCTGGCTATACTCATCTGCGCCGTGCGCAGGCGGTGCTATGGCCCCACTACCTTCTCTCCTATTTCGAGATGTTTTCGCGCGATTTTGAACGCTTGCAGCAGGCCCACGCCCGCATCAATGTCCTTCCGCTCGGTTCGGGCGCATTGGCGGGTAGCGGCTTCCCCTTCGACCGCGAAGCCATCGCCGCCGATTTAAGCTTTCCCGCCATCACCCGCAACAGTATGGATGTTTCCGGTGACCGCGATTTCGCGCTCGACTTCCTCTATGCCTGCAGCCTCATCATGCTGCATCTCAGCCGGCTTTCCGAAGATTGGATTCTCTACTCGAGCGAAGAGTTTGATTGGATGACCCTAGGCGACGGCGTCACCAGCGGTTCCAGCCTCATGCCGCAAAAGAAGAATCCCGACTCCCTGGAGTTGATTCGCGGCAAATCCGGCCGCGTCTTCGGCGACCTGACGTCGCTGTTCGTCACCATGAAAGGCCTGCCCATGACCTACAACCGTGATATGCAGGAAGACAAAGAACCGCTGTTCGATGCGTTCCATCAAACCTCCGGCTCGCTCGCCATGGCCAAGGTAGTGGCTGAGTCGGTTGTACTGCGCCCGGCCATTCCCGCCGCGGCGGCCGACGAAAGCTGGGTCGTCGCCACCGACCTCGCCGAGGAACTGGCGCGTA